>CAYQIV010000013.1:33436-90416 GCA_964417725.1 uncultured Chromatiaceae bacterium | reverse complement strand
GCTTCAAGGACTACATCGCCATCCCGCGCGTCAACGGCTACCAGTCGCTGCACACCACGCTGTTCGGCCCCAACGGCAACCCGATCGAGGTACAGATCCGCACCCTGCAGATGAACCAGGTCGCCGAGCAGGGCGTGGCCGCGCACTGGCAGTACAAGGAAGAGGAACGCGACGTCCCGCCGCCGCAGGTCCGCGCCCGCGAGTGGCTGGCCGGCATCAGCGAGATGCAGTCGGCGGCCAACCCCGAAGAGTTCATGGAGAACGTGAAGGTCGACCTGTTCCCCGACAAGGTCTACGTCTTCACCCCCAAGGGTGACATCCTGCGCCTGCCGCGCGGCTCGACCTGCGTCGATTTTGCCTACGCGGTGCACACCGACGTCGGCAATCGCTGCGTCGCTGCCAAGATCGAGCGCCGTCTGGTGCCGCTGCGTACCCAGCTGCAGAACGGCCAGACCGTCGAAATCATCACCGCCCGCGGTGCCCAGCCCAATCCCAACTGGGTCAACTTCGTCGCCACGGCCAAGGCCCGCGCCGCCATCCGCCAGTTCCTCAAGAGCCTGCGCGGCAACGAGGCCCGCGATCTCGGCAAGCGGCTCCTCGACCAGGCCCTGCGCGATGCCGGCACGCCGCTGCGCAAGGTCGACGACGCCAAGGTGCGCGCACTGCTTCAGGAGTTCGGCCTCAACAACACCAACGAACTGTTCGAGCAGCTCGGTCTCGGCGAACGGCTGGCGCCGCTGGTGGCCAAGGCGCTGCTGCAGTCGGCCTCCGAGCAGCCGGCGGCCGGGCGCGGCACGCCGATCGCCATCGCCGGAACCGAAGGCATGCTGGTCAGCTACGCGCGCTGCTGCCACCCGATCCCCGGCGACGCCATCATGGGCTATCTGAGCGCCGGACGCGGCGTCGTCATCCACCGCAACAGCTGCGGCAATCTCGGTGAATTCCGCAAGCAGCCCAGCAAATGGCTGGCCGTCAGCTGGCAACCCGACATCGATCGCCAGTTCTCGGTCGAGATCAGCATCGAAGTCGAGAACCGCCCCGGCGTGCTCGCCGAGGTGGCAGCGCGGCTCGCGGATGCCGGCTCCAACATCGAGGAGGTGTCGATCGACGAGCGCGACGAGGGTTTTGCGCTGCTGCTCTTTTCGATCCTCGTCCGCGACCGCCGCCACCTGGCGCGCGTGATCCGCAACCTGCGCCACCTCAAGGCGGTGCGCCGCATCACCCGGACCTGTACCTGAACCCTGCCGCGGAGAACCACCACGACCATGAGAACAGCCATCGAAAGCCCGGACGCCCCCGCTGCCATCGGCACCTATTCACAGGCCATTCGCGCCGGCGGGGCCATCTACCTGTCCGGCCAGCTGCCACTCGACCCGGCCACCGGGCAGATGGTCGAGGGCGACATGCGTGCCCAGGTGCGCCAGGTGTTCCAGAACCTGGCGGCGGTGGCCGGCGCGGCGGGCAGCCGCCTCGACGACGCAGTCAAGGTCACCGTGTTCCTCACCGACCTCGGCCATTTCGCCGTCGTCAACGAGGTCATGGCGGAGTTTTTCTCCCCGCCCTACCCGGCGCGGGCAGCGATCGGCGTGGCCAGCCTGCCGCGCAGTGCCCCGGTCGAGGCGGACGCGATCCTCGTGCCCTGAACCCGGCGCATGGCGCGCAACGGTGAACCGGGCGGCTCCGGCACGGCCACGGCCCTGCCGGCACGGCTCGACGCGCTGCGCGGGGTCGGCGAGGGGCTGGTGGCACGGCTCGCCCGGCTCGGCATCCGGCAGCCGGCCGATCTGCTGTTCCTGCTGCCGATCCGCTATGAGGACCGCACCCGGGTGACGCCGATCGGCGCCCTCGCGCCCGGCGCCAGAGCACTCGTGGAAGGCGAAATCCTGCTGGCCGACGTCGCCTGGCGCGGGCGGCGCACGCTGCTGGTGCGCGTCCATGACGGCACCGGCCAGCTGGGGCTGCGCTTCTTCCATTTCTCCCGCCGGCAGCAGGCGGCGCTGACGGCCGGCCTGCGCATCCGCTGCCACGGCGAACCGCGCATGGGGCCACTCGGCCTCGAGATGGTGCACCCCGAGTACCGCATCCTGCCCCCCGGCAAGACCGCACCGCTCGACGACCGGCTGACGCCCATCTATCCGGCCTGCGAGGGCCTGGGCCAGGCCACGCTGCGCCGCCTGATCGACCAGGTGCTGGCGTGCCTGCCGGCCGGGCTGCCCGAATTGCTGCCGGAGGCCCTGCGCCAGGGTCTCCCGGACCTCGCCACCGCGCTGCGCCACGTGCACCGGCCGCCACCGGACGTCGACCTCGGCGCGCTGGCCAGCGGCCGCGACCCGCACCCGCGCCGTCTCGCGCTGGAAGAGCTGCTCGCCCATCACCTGAGCCTGCGCCGGTTGCGCGAGCGGACGCGCCAGGATGCGGCGCCTCCCATGGCACCACGGCCAGCGGCGCGCGACGCTTTTCTTGCCCGGCTCGGCTTCACGCTCACGCAAGGCCAGCAGGCGGCACTCGCCGACATCGACCGGGATCTGGCGAGCGGCCAACCGATGATGCGCCTGGTGCAGGGCGATGTCGGCTGCGGCAAGACGGTGGTCGCGGCGGCGGCGGCGGTCACGGCGGTCGGTCATGGCTGCCAGGTGGCGGTGATGGCGCCGACGGAGCTGCTCGCCGAACAACACCGCGACAGCTTCCGGCGCTGGCTGGCCCCGCTCGGCATCGAGGTCGGCTGGCTGTCGGGCAGCCTCGCGCGGCGCGCCCGCACGACCACCCTGGCGGCGATCGCCGACGGCACGGCGCAGGTCGTGGTCGGCACCCACGCACTGTTCCAGGCACCGCTCGGCTATCGCAACCTCGGCCTCGTCATCGTCGACGAGCAGCACCGCTTCGGCGTCGAGCAACGCCTGCAACTGGTGCGCAAGACAGGGGCGCAGGGCCTGCGGCCACACCAGCTCGTCATGACTGCCACGCCGATACCGCGCACGCTGGCCATGACGCTCTACGCCGACCTCGACACCTCATCGATCCGCGAGCTGCCGCCCGGCCGCCAGCCGGTGACCACGGTGGCCCTGCCCGAGCGGCGCCGGCCCGAGGTCGTCGAGCGGGTCCGTGCGGCGTGCCTTGCAGGGGCGCGCACGTACTGGGTCTGTCCGCTGATCGAGGCCTCCGAGGTGTTGCCGTCGCAGGCCGCGGAATGCACGGCGGCACAGCTGGCCGAGGCGCTGCCGGAGCTCACGGTGGCATTGATCCACGGCCGCATGGGCGCCACCGAAAAGGAGCGGGCCATGCAGGCCTTCGCCGACGGCCATGCCCATGTGCTGGTGGCGACCACCGTCATCGAGGTCGGGGTCGACGTGCCGCAGGCCACGCTGATGATCATCGAGAATGCCGAGCGGCTCGGGCTGTCGCAGCTCCACCAGCTGCGCGGCCGTGTCGGGCGCGGCCACGCGCCCAGCAGCTGCGTGCTCCTCTACCGCAGCCCGCTGTCGGCACTGGCCCGCCAGCGCCTCGATGTGCTGCGGCGGACCAGCGACGGCTTCGAGGTGGCGGAGCAGGACATGGCGCTGCGCGGCCCCGGCGAGGTGCTCGGCATCCGCCAGACCGGCACGATGCAGTTGCGCATCGCTGATCTGGTCCGCGACGCCGACCTCCTGCCCCTGGTGCAGCAGCTGGCCCGGCCACTGCTGGCCGGTGATCCGGCGGTGGTCGATGCGTTGCTGGCCCGCTGGATCGGCGCGGCGGCGCATTACGGACAGGTCTAGGTGCCTGCCCGATGACGCCACGGCCGCCACCTCCGTTACACTCGCCGCCGATGTCGAGGACAGCCCCCCAGACCGGCCGCGCCCTGGCACTCCAGGCGCTCAACTACGTGCGACTGATGCGCCTCGACCGGCCGATCGGCATCTGGCTGTTGCTCTGGCCGACGCTGTGGGGGCTGTGGATCGCCGGCGCCGGACGGCCCGACCCGGGTCATTTCCTCGTCTTCACCCTCGGCGTCATCGTCATGCGTTCGGCCGGGTGCGTCATCAACGACTACGCCGACCGGCACTTCGACGGACAGGTCGCGCGCACCCGCGGCCGGCCGCTGGCCACCGGCGCCGTGGCCCCGGCCGAGGCCCTGGCGCTGTTCGGCGTGCTGGGGCTGTTCGCGCTGGCACTGCTGCTGCGCCTGCCGCCGCTGGCCCAGCTGCTGGCACTGGGCGCCGCGGCACTCACCGTCATCTACCCGTTCAGCAAGCGCTGGCTGGCGGCGCCGCAACTGCTGCTCGGTGCCGCCTTCGGCTGGGGCATCCCCATGGCCTTTGCCGCCGAAGCCGGCAGCGTGCCCCGCATCGCCTGGCTGCTCTGGCTGGTGGTGGTGGTATGGGCGGTGATCTACGACACCATGTATGCCATGGCCGACCGCGAAGACGACCGGCGCATCGGCATCCGCTCGACCGCGTTGCTGTTCGGTGCGGCGGACCTGTTCATCATCGGCGTGCTGCAGGTGACGCTCATCGGCGGGCTGGTGCTGGTCGGCCGCGAAGCCGGGCTCGGCGGCTGGTACCTCGCCGGGGTCGCCATCGCGGCCGTGCTCGCCGGCCGCCAGCGCTGGCTGATCCGCACGCGCGAAGCCGGCGACTGCCTCAGGGCCTTCCGCGAGAATCATCTTTTTGGTGCCACGGTCTTCTGGGCCATCGTCCTCGACTACACCTTCCGCGCTGCCGGCTGACGCACGACGCGCGCCAGCGTCCACAGCGAGCAACGGGCCACGCCGGCGGCGGCCAGCGTGCGCCCGAGTTCGCCGCTGGTCGCACCGGTGGTCAGGACGTCGTCGATGACGATGACATGCGCGGCGCGGATCGCACGGGTGACGGCGAAGGCGCCGCGCAGGTTGCGCCGCCGCTCCCGGCCCCCGAGGCCGCTTTGTTCCGGCGTGGCGCGGAGGCGGCTACAGGCACCGGAGAGCACCGGCCAGCCCGTGGCCCGCGACAGGGCCAGCGCAAGCTGCCCGGCCTGGTTGAAGCCGCGCCGGGCATGACGGTCACGGTGCAGGGGCACGGGCAGCAGGGCAGTCGGACCGGTCGGCATCGCCGGACCGCCGGTCAGGTGCTGGGCCATCAGTTCGCCCAGACGGAAGGCGAGCGCGAGGTCGCGGCCGAACTTGGCCGCCTGGACCAGGCGGTCGACCGGGTACTCGTAGGCCAGCGGCGACCAGGCCTGCACCCAGCGGCGCAGCGGCCGCGGGCAGGACAGGCAGCACCCGGGCCCGGGGCCGGGGCGCAAGGGCTCGCCACAGCGCACGCAGGCGCCGGCCAACCAGGGCAGGTCGGCCTCGCAGCCGGCACAGACGGCGCCGTCGACGCCCGCCACGCCACAGCACAGGCAGCGCCGCGGGAGGAGCGCGTCGAGCCAGCCGTCAACCCGCGACCACCAGTGCGGTTGACAGTCTGAGGGGTGCCCCGGATACTCCATGGCGTTCAGTAGACCACCGACACGCGCTGCCGCGCTGGCGTCGAAACCATGGAATTCATCACGTTATGACCTCATCCCCCGGGAGGCCGGCGGCCTTGCGCAACGACTGGACGCTGGCCGAGGTGGCAGACCTGCACGGCCTGCCCCTGCACGAACTCCTCTACCGGGCGCATACCGTGCACCGCGAGCATTTCGATCCGGCCGAGGTGCAGGTCAGCACACTCCTCAGCATCAAGACGGGTGGCTGTCCGGAAGACTGCGCCTACTGCCCGCAGAGCGCGCACTTCGATACGGGCGTCGATGCCGGCCGCCTGTTGCCGCTGCAGGCCGTGGTCGATGCGGCGCGCGAGGCGCGGTCACGCGGCGCGACACGCTTCTGCATGGGCGGCGCCTACCGCCAGCCCAGCCGCAGGCACCTCGAGCGCATCGCCGAGATGATCCGCGCAGTGCGGGGGCTCGGCATGGAGACCTGCGTGACACTCGGCATGCTCGACCGCGACGATGCCACCTTGCTGCGCGAGGCCGGGCTCGACTACTACAACCACAACCTCGACACCTCGCCGGACTACTACCCGCAGATCATCTCCACGCGCCGCTTCGATGACCGCCTCGATACCCTGCAGGCCGTGCGCGAAGCCGGGCTCAAGGTCTGCTGTGGCGGCATCATCGGCCTCGGCGAGGCCGACGCGGACCGCATCGGCCTGCTGCACGCACTGGCCACGCTCGATCCGCACCCCGAGAGCGTGCCGGTCAACCAGCTGGTGCCGGTCGCCGGCACGCCGCTCGGCGAGGTGCCGCCGGTCGAACCGCTGGCATTGGTGCGCGTCATCGCCGTGGCGCGCCTGCTCATGCCGGCCTCGCGCATCCGGCTGTCGGCCGGCCGCACCGCCATGAGCGATGAGTTGCAGGCGCTGTGCTTTTTTGCCGGTGCCAACTCGATCTTCGGCGGCGAGCAGTTGCTGACCACCCCCAACCCCGGCCTCGACCGCGACCAGGCCTTGCTCGCACGGCTCGGCCTGCGCGCCGAACAGGCGGCGCCCGAGGCCTGATGGCGCTCGACCCGCGCCAGATCCGGCGCGCCTTCGCCCGCGCCGCACCGGGCTACGACCAGGCCGACTTCATCCAGTCTGCCGTCCGTGACCGGCTGCTCGAGCGGCTGCAGTGGCTGCGCCTCGACCCACGCCACGTGATCGACCTCGGCGCCGGCACCGGCAAGGCAGGGGTGGTGCTGCAGGCCCGTTTCCCCGAGGCCCGGGTCATCGCCGTCGACCTCGTGCCAGCGATGCTCGACACCGCGCGCCGGCGCGACGATGGCCCGCCCCACGCGGTGATCTGCGCCGACGCGACGCGCCTGCCCTTCGCCGACCACAGCATCGACATGGTGTTCTCCAGCCTGATGGTCCACTGGTGTGCCTCGCCACTGGCCGTCTTCAGCGAGATCCGCCGCGTGTTGCGCTTCCCGGGGGTGCTCAGCTTCAGCACCTTGGGCCCGGCTTCCTTCGGCGAACTGCGCGAGGCCTGGGCGCAGGGCGACGATACACCGCACGTGATGCCCTTCCCCGAGCCCCCCGCGCTGGTCGATGCGCTGGTCCAGGCCGGACTGGCCGAACCGGTGGTCGACACCGACCGGTTGACGATCCGCTACCGCGAACTGTCGCAGCTCCTCGCCGACCTTCGCGCCACCGGCACCGCCAACGCCAGCATGGCGCGTCGGCGGGGCCTCACCGGGCGGGGCGCATGGGCACGCATGCGTGCCGCTTACGAGAACCAGCGTGACGGCGAGGGCTCCCTGCCGGCCACCCTTGAAATCCTCTGCGGCCAGGCCTGGGCACCTGACCCCGATGCACCGCGCCGGCGCGGCGGCGGCGAGGCCAGCATCCCGTTGCACCAGCTCGGGCGGCGCTGATACTGTCCGACCCATGGCACGCGCCGGCTGGCCGATTGCACGATTAGAATTAGACCAAGTACCATTGGATGGCCTGCGCGACCTGCGTCCACACCATCATTCTGGGAAGGTGCCGCTGCCCATGATCCCTCGCCATGCCCGGGCCATTGCCCTCTCGCTGCTTCCCGTCATCAGCCTGCCGGCCGGCGCCGCACCGAGCGGCTGGCGCCAGCTCAACCTGCCGGTCGGCGTCACCTCCATCAGCCGCGACGCCTACGACCTGCACATGCTGGCGATCTACGTCTGTATCTTGATTGGCATCGCGGTGTTCGGCGCGATGATCTACGCCATGATCAACTTCAGGAAAAGCAAGGGCGCGGTGGCCGACCGCACGCTCACGCACAGCACGAAAGCCGAGGTCATCTGGACGGCGATTCCGGCCTTCATCCTCATCTTCCTCGCCTGGCAGACGGTGCCGGCGCTGATCCACATCGAGGACACACGCGATTCGGACATGACGATTCGCATCACCGGCTACCAGTGGAAGTGGCACTACGAATACATGGGCGAAGGCGTCAGCTTCTACAGCGCCCTCGGCGAGCGCAGCAACACCGCTCGCCAGCGCAACGCCGCGCTGCGCCCGGCGGAGGTCGACCATTACCTCCTTGAGGTCGATGAGGTACTGGTCCTGCCGGTCGGTGCCAAGATCCGCTACCTGATCAGCGCCAACGACGTCATCCACGCATGGTGGGTCCCCGAGCTCGGCATCAAGCGCGACGCGATCCCGGGCTTCATCAACGAGGGCTGGTTCCGCATCGACCAGCCGGGCACCTACCGCGGCCAGTGCGCCGAACTGTGCGGCAAGGACCACGGCTTCATGCCGATCGTCGTCGAGGCCCTGCCGCCCGAAGAATTCGCTGCATGGCTCGCCGCACGCCGCCCGGCAGCCCAGGCGGCACTGGCGTCCAGCCAACCCTGAGCCGCGGACCGCACCACCCCCGATGCCGTGATCACCTGACGGAGCAGACGGAATGAGCGACACCACCCATCACGGCCCGCCCACCGGCATTCGCCGCTGGCTCTTCACCACCAACCACAAGGACATCGGCACGCTCTACCTGGTGTTCTCGCTGGTCATGCTCTTCGTCGGCGGTGCGATGGCGATGATCATCCGCCTCGAGCTGTTCCAGCCGGGGCTGCAGTTCGTCAACCCCGAGTTCTTCAACCAGATGACCACGCTGCACGCGCTGGTCATGGTCTTCGGCATGATCATGCCGGCCTTCGCCGGCTTCGCCAACTGGATGGTGCCGCTGATGATCGGCGCACCCGATATGGCGCTGCCACGGCTCAACAATTTCTCGTTCTGGATCCTGCCGTTCGCGGCACTGATGCTGGTCTCGACGCTGTTCATGCCCGGCGGCGGCCCGGCCTCGGGCTGGACGCTCTACCCGCCGCTCGTCCTGCAGACCGGGGATGCCTTCCCCTTCGTGATCTTCTCGGTACACCTGCTGGGCATCTCGTCGATCCTCGCGGCGATCAACATCATCGTCACGATCATGAACATGCGCACGCCCGACATGCCGCTTCTGAAGATGCCGCTGTTCGTCTGGACGTGGCTGATCACCGCCTACCTGCTGATCCTCGTCATGCCGGTGCTGGCCGGTGCCGTGACCATGCTCTTCACCGACCAGTTCTTCGGCACCAGCTTCTTCCAGGCAGCCGGCGGCGGCGACCCGGTGCTGTTCCAGCACATCTTCTGGTTCTTCGGCCACCCCGAGGTCTACATCATCATTCTGCCGTCCTTCGGCATCATCTCGCAGATCATCCCGACCTTCTCGCGCAAGCCGCTGTTCGGCCACGACTCCATGGTCTATGCCACGGCCAGCATCGCCTTCCTGTCGTGCATCGTCTGGGCGCACCACATGTTCACCGTCGGTATGCCGCTGGCCGGCCAGCTCTACTTCATGCTGTCGACGATGCTCATCGCGATACCGACCGGAGTGAAGATCTTCAACTGGACGGCGACGATGTGGCGCGGCTCGCTGAGCTTCGAGACACCGATGCTGTTCGCCATCGCCTTCCTCTTCCTGTTCACCTTCGGCGGCTTTTCCGGCGTGATGATGGCGCTGACGCCAGCCGACATCCAGTACCACGACTCCTACTTCATCGTCGCCCATTTCCACTACGTGCTGGTGCCCGGCGCCATGTTCGCTGCGATCGCCGGCGTGTATTACTGGCTGCCCAAGTGGACCGGCCACATGTACGACGAGCGGCTGGGCAAGATCCACTTCTGGCTGTCGGCGATCTCCGTCAACCTGACGTTCTTCCCGCAGCACTTCGTCGGCCTGGCCGGCATGCCGCGCCGCATCCCCGACTACGCCGTGCAGTTTGCCGACTGGAACGCGGTCTCGAGCATCGGCTCGTTCGGCTTCGGCCTTTCCCAGCTCATGCTCGTCTACGTCGTCGTCAAGTGCGTGCGCGGGGGCCAGCCCGCCACGGCCAAGGTCTGGGACGAACCCGAGGGCCTGGAGTGGACGGTGCCGTCACCGGCGCCACACCACACCTTCCAGCAGGCCCCCTCGCTGCGATGAGCGGGCACGATGACATCCAGCGGCGCAACCGCCGGACAGCCCTGTGGCTGGGCGTGGTGGCGCTGGCCGTCTACCTCGGCTACATCATCCTGGCGGGAACGCGGGGCTGAGCCATGAGCGGTGAACCACGGCCATCGCCCCCGGACCGTTCGCTGCCGCTGCAATTGGTGGTGATGGCTGTCGCGATGTTTGCCTTCGGCTTCCTCCTCGTGCCGATCTACGAGGTGATGTGCGAGATCACCGGGCTCGGCGGACGCACCAACCGCACGGCGGCGGTGATCGACAGCCCGGTCGAGGACACCAGCCGCACCGTCACCGTCGAATTCGTCGCCCTGCTCAACGAACAGGCACCATGGGAGTTCCGCCCGGCGACGGCCTCGATGGTCGTCCATCCCGGCAGGCCGTATTCGACCAGCTACTTCGCGCGCAACCTCACGTCCCGCCCGCTGACCGGCACGGCAGTGCCCAGCGTCGCACCTGGCCAGGCGGCCAGGCACCTGCTCAAGATGGAGTGCTTCTGCTTCACCGCGCAGTCATTCACTGCCGGTGAGGCACGCGACATGGGCGTGACCTTCATCATCGACCCGGCGTTGCCGGCACACGTCGACCGGGTCACCCTTTCCTATACCTTCTTCGTCGACCAGCAGGCCGCCGCGGCCGTGCAGGCGCCGACGACCTGACAGCGGAGAGCGCACTGATGGCCAGCGACCAGACCCTCTACTACGTGCCGGATGAAACACGCCTGCCGCTGCTCGGCTCGGCGGGCCTCTTTGCGCTGTTCGCCGGCATCGCGGTGTGGGCCAATGGCGGCTCCGGACTGCCACTGGTGCTGGCCGGTTCGGCGATCGTCATCGCGATGATGTTCCTCTGGTTCCGACACGTCATCGCCGAGAACCAGCGCGGCGCCTACAACACCCAGGTCGATCGCTCATTCCGCATGGGCATGATGTGGTTCATCCTCTCGGAGGTGATGTTCTTCGCCTGCTTCTTCAGCGCGCTGTTCTATGCCCGCGGCCTCGCCCTGCCGTGGCTCGGCGGGGAAGGCACCGGGGTTTCGACCCACGCCCTGCTGTGGCCGGGCTTCGAAAAGGCCTGGCCATCGAACGGGCCGGGCGCCGTCGGCGGCGACTACCAGACCATGGGCGCCTGGGGGATCCCGGCGCTCAACACCGCGATCCTGCTGACCTCGGGCGTGACCATCACCATCGCCCACCACGCGCTGCGGGCCGGGCAGCGCGGCACGCTCAACCTCTTCCTCGGGCTGACTTTCATCCTCGGCTTCATCTTCCTCGGCTTCCAGGTCTACGAGTACAGCCACGCCTGGGGTGACCTGAACCTCAAGCTCAGCACGGGCATCTACGGCAGCACCTTCTTCATGCTGACGGGCTTCCACGGCCTGCACGTGACGATCGGCGCGATCATGCTCGTCGTCATCTGGCTGCGCAGCCTGCGCGGCCACTTCACGCCGGCCAACCACTTCGCCTTCGAGGGCGTGGCGTGGTACTGGCATTTCGTCGACGTGGTCTGGCTGGGGCTGTTCGTCTTCGTCTACTGGCTGTAGCGTCAGCGCCCCGGGCCGATGGCGTGCGGCGCGATGAGGCCCGCGGACCATGCATAGAACAGCAGTGCGAAGAGCAGCACCGACAGCACGATGCGCACCGTCAGGGCCCGCGCCGTGCGCGGACTGCCCGCCGGGTCGCCCTTGAGGAAGACGAGGCCGGCGGCGAGACTCGCGGCAATGCCGAGCAGCAGCAGGACGATGATGGCCTTGATCAGCACGGTCGCCTCCAGGGTACCCGCCGATGACGGGCGGGACAGTGGCACGGTACACCAGCGACCAGGCCGATGAAGCGGGTTTGCCGCGCTGCGCCCGTCTGGGGTGTCGGCCTTGCCGTGGCCGGCATCCTGCTGTTCGGGGTGCTCGGCCTCTGGCAACTCGACCGCGCAGCGCAGAAGCGCCGTCTGCTCGACGAGTTCGCCCGCGGCGACACGGCGGCCGTGCACGACGGCCTGGTGGCCGACGCGGCGGCCGCTCGCTACCAACCCATCCGCCTGCGCGGGCGCTACGACCCGGCGCACCAGATCCTCCTCGACAGCATGATGTCGGGCAGCCGCGTGGGTTACCACGTGCTGACCCCCTTCGACACCGACGCGGGCACGGTGCTGGTCAACCGCGGCTGGCTGCCCGCCGACGGCGACCGCACGCGGTTGCCGGATGTCACGGTCGACGACCGGGCGCGCGAGATCACCGGTCGCATCGCCTTCCTGTCGCGCCCCGGGCTGCGCCTCGCCCCGGCACCGGTCGAGCCCGGCATGCCGTGGCCCCGCCGCCTGCTGTTCCCCGACATCGCCGAGGCCAGCGCACACCTCGGCCGGCCGCTGGCCGGCTATCAGGTGCTCCTCGATCCGGCGCTGCCCGATGGCCACGAGCGCCAGTGGCAGCCCACCGCACTCGGCCCACAAACACACCTCGCCTACGCCGTACAATGGTTCGGCCTCGCGCTCGCCGTACCCGTGCTGGCTTACACCACGATGCGGCGACGGGACGCCCGCCGGTAAGGAGTCAACGTGCAGAAGAAGAAATGGCGGCAGGCCCTGACAATAGGCCTGCTGGTGGTGGTGTTCGTCGGCCCGGTACTGCTGGCCGCGCTGTTCCGCTGGTATGGCGAAGACTGGCAACCGGCGGCCACCACGGCGCACGGCATCCTGTTCCGCGACCCGCGCCCGCTGCCGGAAGCGCCGGCCGGCCTGCGCGGCAAGTGGTCACTGCTCTACATCGCCAGCGGCGACTGCACCGAGGACTGCCGGCAGGGCCTGTGGCAGACCCGCCAGGTGCGCCGCGCCCTGGGCCGCGAGGCGCCGCGCGTGCAGCGCTTCCTCGTTACCAGCGGCCCCGTCGACGCCAGCGGGCTCGTCGCCGACCACCCCGACCTCGCCATCCTCGCCGGCGACGAGCCTGATCGCGATGGCCTGCTCACCGCCCTCGGGCCTTTCGCGCCGGGCGATGTGTTCCTCGCCGACCCGCTTGGCAACGTCATCATGCGCTTCCCGGCCGGCACCACCATGAAGGATCTGCACCGCGACCTCGCCCACCTGCTCAAGGTCTCGCGGATCGGATGAACACCATGCCCGGACACCTCCCCGATGCCGATGTCACGGCGATCGTCGGCCCGCTCAACGATGCCCAGCGCGATGCCGTGACGGCGGCAGCCACCGAACCGCTGCTGGTGGTCGCCGGCGCGGGCAGCGGCAAGACGCGCGTGCTCGTCCACCGCATCGCCTGGCTGATGCGCGTCCATGGCGTCGCGCCACTCGGCATCCTCGCCGTGACCTTCACCAACAAGGCCGCCGCCGAGATGCGCAGCCGCATCGAGGCGTTGCTCGACATGCCGGTCGGTCACCTGTGGATCGGCACCTTCCATGGCCTGGCACACCGCCTGCTGCGCCGCCACTGGCGCGAGGCGGGCCTGCCGGAGGGCTTCCAGATCATCGATGCCGAGGACCAGCAGCGCCTCATCCGACGCATGCTCAAGGACCTCGGCGCCGATGACTCGACGTGGGCGCCGCGCGACGTCCAGTGGTTCATCAACGCCAGCAAGGACGAGGGCCATCGCCCCGGCGACGTCGAAGAGCGCAACGACCCGACGCGCCGCCAGCTGATCGGCTTCTACCACCGTTACCAGGAAATCTGCGACCAGGCTGGCCTGGTCGACTTTTCCGAGCTGCTGCTGCGCGCCTGGGAACTGTGGCGCAACGACCCGCCGTTGCTGGCGCAGTACCGGCGGCGCTTTGCCCACCTGCTCGTCGACGAGTTCCAGGACACCAACGCCATCCAGTACGCCTGGCTGCGCCTGCTCGCCGGCGACAGCGGCGTGCCGTTTTTCGTCGGCGACGACGACCAATCGATCTACCGCTGGCGCGGTGCGCGCCAGGAGCACATGCGGCATGTCCAGCGCGACTTCCGCCTGACGCGTGTCGTCAAGCTGGAGCAGAATTACCGCTCGACCAAAAACATCCTCGACGCCGCCAACGCGATCATCGCCAACAACCGCGAACGCCTCGGCAAGGAACTGTGGACAGCGGGCGGCGAAGGGGCACCGATCCGGCTGTTTCGCGCCTACAACGAGCGCGAGGAAGCGGACTTCGTCGTGGCGCGCATCGAGGACTGGGTGCGCCAGGGGGGCCGGCGCAGCGAGACGGCGATCCTCTACCGCTCCAACGCCCAGTCGCGGGTCTTCGAAGAGGCCCTCATGCGCGCCGCCCTGCCCTACCGCGTATACGGCGGTCAGCGCTTTTTCGAACGCGCCGAGATCAAGGACGCGCTGGCCTACCTGCGGCTGGTCGCCAACCGCGACGACGACCCGTCCTTCGAGCGCGTCGTCAACCTGCCGACCCGCGGCATCGGCGCCAGAACCCTCGATGCGATCCGCGACTACGCCCGCGCCAACGCCATGCCGCTGTGGCATGCCGCCCGCGTGCTCGCCGGCCAGGACGATGCCGGGCGCGGCGGGCGGGCCGTGCAGGCGTTTTTGGCGCTCGTCGAGGCACTGGCCCGCGATACCGCCGGGCTGCCCCTTCACGAGCTGGTCGACCACGTCATCCGCGGCAGCGGCATCCAGGACCACTATCGCAAGGAGCCGCGCGACCGCGCCGAGGCACGCCTTGAGAACCTCGACGAACTGGTCAGCGCCGCGCGCAGCTTCGACCCCGCGGACACCGACGGCGACATGCCTCCGTTGATGGCCTTTCTGGCCCATGCCGTGCTCGAGTCCGGCGAGACCCAGGGCGAGGCGTGGGACGACTGCATCCAGCTCATGACCCTGCATTCGGCCAAGGGCCTCGAATTCCCGGTGGTGTTCCTCACCGGCCTCGAAGACGGCCTGTTTCCCCACCAGCGGTCACTCAACGACCCGGCCGGCCTCGAGGAAGAGCGCCGCTTGTGCTATGTCGGCCTGACGCGGGCCATGAGCGAGCTCTACCTGAGTCATGCCGAGCAACGCCGCCTGCACGGCACGGACAACTTCGGGCTGCCCTCGCGCTTTATCCATGAGCTGCCAGCCGCGCTGATCGAGGAAGTGCGGCCGGGTCTGCACGTGTCGGCGACGCACGCGGCCGGCGGCGGCACGCGGTCGCGCCGGGCTGGCGGCGACGACAACGGCTTTGGCATGCGCCTCGGCCAGCGGGTCGGCCACGGCAAGTTCGGCGAGGGCGTCGTGCTCGGTTTCGAGGGTGCAGGTGCCCACGCCCGCGTGCAGGTCCAGTTCGAGGATGCCGGCATCAAGTGGCTGGTGCTGTCCTACGCCAATCTCGAGGTCCTTCGATAAGGTAGAATCCCGCCGGGCTCGCCACGCCAAGAGCACCCTGAATGAAGATCGTCATCCTCGGCGCCGGACAGGTCGGCTCGACCGCTGCCTACCACCTGGCGCGGGAAGAAGCCAACGAGGTCACCATCGTCGACACCAACCCCGCGGTCCTGCGCGACCTGCAGGACCGTC
The DNA here is from genome assembly GCA_964417725.1 of uncultured Chromatiaceae bacterium. GTDB lineage: Bacteria > Pseudomonadota > Gammaproteobacteria > Steroidobacterales > SHZI01. Next base: position 74,997 of record CAYQIV010000013.1, on the reverse strand, counting down.
TCGACGTGCGTACCGTGCTGGGCAACGCCGCCTATCCCGATACCCTGGAACGGGCCGCCGCAGGCGATGCCGACATGATCATCGCGCTGACCACCAGCGACGAGGTCAACATGGTCGCCTGTCATGTCGCCCACACGCTGTTCGGCACCCGCACCAAGATCGCCCGCGTGCGTGCCGCCAGCTATGCCCGCCACCCGCGCCTGTTCGGCGACGACCAGATCCCGGTCGATGTGAGCATCAGCCCGGAGGCGCTCGTCACCCGGCACATCGAGCAGCTCATCCGTTATCCCGGCGCCTTCCAGGTGCTCGATTTCGCCGATGGCCGGGTGCGCCTGGTCGGCGCGCGCGCCAGCCGCGATGGCCCGTTGGTCGGCCAGGAGCTGCGCACCCTGCGCGAGCATGTGCCGGGCATCGAAACCCGCATCGCGGCGATCTACCGCGACGGCGTCGAGATCCCCGCCGAGGGCAAGACGCGCATCCTCGAGAACGACGAGGTGTTCTTCATCGCCGCACGCGAGGACATCAGCACCGTGATGCGCGAGATGCGCAAGCACGAGGCCCCCGTGCGCCGTGTCGTCCTCGCCGGCGGCGGCAACATCGGCTTCAGCGTGGCACGGGCGCTCGAAGGCAGGAACCAGGTCAAGATCATCGAACGCTCGCGCGAACGCGCGCGGATGATTTCCGAGCGGCTGTCGCAGGCCATCGTGCTGACGGGCGATGCCGCCGACGAGGAGCTGCTGCTCGAGGAGAACATCGACACGGCGGACGTGTTCGTTTCACTGACCAATGCCGAGGAAGTCAACATCCTCTCGGCGATGCTCGCCAAGCGGCTCGGCTGCAAGAAGGCCATGGCGCTGATCAACCGCCCCTCCTATGCCGAGCTGGTCGAGGGTCCGCGGGTCGACGTCGGCATCTCACCGCCGCAGATCACGCTCGGCGCGCTCCTGTCGCACGTGCGCCAGTCGGGCATGGTGCGCATCCATCCGCTGCGTCGCGGGCGCGCCGAGGCCATCGAGGCCATCGCCCGCGGTGAGCCGGGCCGCTCCAGGGTCGCCGGCCGCAAGGTCGAGGACGTCCAGTTGCCGGCCGGGGTCGCCATCAACGTCATCGTGCGCGGTACCCAGGTGCTGCAGGCCCATCACGACACGCTGATCGAACCGGAAGACCACCTCATCCTGTTCGTTTCCGACCGTCGGCAGATCCGCCGCGTCGAGCGCCTGTTCCGTCACTGACGGCCCACCGCATCCCGTGCACGCCACCACCGTACAGCGCGTCCTCGGGCTGCTGCTGGCGCTGTTCAGCCTGACGCAGCTGCCGCCGCTGGCCGTGGCGCTGCACTATATCGACGGCCAGGCCGGAGCGTTCGCACTGGCCGGGCTCGTCATCGCCGCGTCCGGCCTCGTCATCTGGTGGCCGGCGCGCAACGACCGGCGCGAACTGCGCCTGCGGGACGGTTTTCTGGTGGCCGCGATGTTCTGGCTCGGCCTCGGCACCTTCGGTTCGCTGCCGCTGCTGTTTACCCATGCGCCGGAGATGTCGGTCGCCGATGCCGTCTTCGAGACCGTCTCCGGGCTGACGACCACCGGGGCAACGACGCTGACCGGACTCGACGATCTGCCGCGTTCCGTCCTCTACTACCGTGCCCAGCTGCAGTGGCTCGGCGGCATGGGCATCGTCGTCCTGGCCGTGGCCATCCTGCCGATGCTCGGCGTCGGCGGGATGCAGCTCTACCGTGCCGAGACGCCAGGGCCGCTCAAAGACACCAAGCTCACGCCGCGCATCACCGAGACCGCCAAGGCCCTGTGGCTGATCTACCTCGGCCTCACCATCGCCTGCATCACAGCCTACTGGCTGGCCGGCATGACGCCATTTGATGCGGTAGCACATGCCTTCACCACGGTCTCGACTGGCGGCTACTCGACCCACGATGCCAGCCTCGGCTGGTTTCGCAGCGCCCTCATCGAGGGCATCGCCATCGTCTTCATGTTCCTCGCGGGCGTGAACTTCGCCCTCCACTTTGCCGCCCTGCGCAGCCGCGCGCCGAAGCTCTACTGGCGCGACCCGGAGTTCCACGCCTTCACGGCCCTCGTCGCCCTGCTGCTCATCACCGTCTCGGCCACCCTCGCGCTGAGCGGCGAGTACCGCGATCCGTTGTCGGCGCTGCGCTATGGGGGCTTCCAGGTCGTGTCGCTGATCACCAGCACGGGCTACGGCACGACGTCCTTCGCCGGCTGGCCGGGCTCGCTGCCGCTGCTGCTGATCCTGATCAGCTTCATCGGCGGCTGTGGCGGCTCGACAGCCGGCGGCATGAAGGTCATGCGCTGGCAGCTGCTCTACGCGCAGAGCGTGCGCGAAATCCGCCAGTTGGTGCACCCGCATGCCGAGATCCCCGTGCGCCTCGGGCCGGTGGTCGTCGAGCGTCGCGTCATCGAGGCCGTGTGGGGGTTCTGCGTCGGCTACATCATCCTCTTCGGCCTCCTCATGCTGGCGCTGATGGCCAGCGGCCTCGACCAGGTCAGCGCCTTCTCCGCGCTGGCCACCTGCATCAACAACATGGGCCCCGCACTGGGGCAGGTCGCAGCCGATTTCAGCAGTGTCAATGCAGCCGGCAAGTGGATCTGCATCATCGCCATGCTGCTCGGCCGGCTCGAGGTGTTCACCTTGCTGGTGCTGCTGGCGCCATCCTTCTGGAGATCATGAGCGGGTCTTCGGTAAGCTGGCGCCTGCCGGCGACTTCCGCGACGCCGAGAGGATAAGGGCCCGGCCATGCACATTTTCGCCGTCCAGCGCATCCTCGGGCTGCTGCTGATGGTCTTCAGCATCACGATGGTGCCGCCGGCGCTGGTCTCCCTGCACTACGCCGACGGACAGCTGAATCCGTTCCTGTCGGCGTTCGCGATCACCCTCGCGGCCGGCATCCTGCTGTGGCTGTCGTCACGGCACAGGGTCCAGGAACTGCGCCTGCGCGACGGTTTCATCGTCACCGCGCTGTTCTGGATCGGCCTGACGCTGTTCGCGGCGATCCCCCTGCTGCTGGCCGGGGAGCCGGCACTGTCGATCACGGACGCGTTCTTCGAAACGACCGCCGGGCTGACGACCACCGGCGCGACGACGCTGGTCGGGCTCGACACGCTGCCGCGTTCAATTCTCTACTACCGCGCCCAGCTGCAGTGGTTCGGCGGCATGGGCATCATCGTCCTGGCGGTGGCCGTGCTGCCGATGCTCGGCATCGGCGGCATGCAGCTCTACCGCGCCGAGATGCCGGGGCCGCTCAAGGACACCAAGTTGACCCCGCGCATCACCGAGACCGCCAAGGCCCTGTGGCTGATCTACGCCGGCCTGACCGTCATCTGCAGCACCGCCTACTGGCTGGCCGGCATGACGCCCTTCGATGCCATCTGCCACGGCATGACGACCATCGCCACCGGCGGTTTCTCGACCCACGACGACAGCATCGGCTGGTTCGACAGCCGGCTCATCGAGCTGATCTGCATCGCCGGCATGTCGATCTCGGCGATCAATTACTCGCTGCACTTTGCCGCCTGGCGCGGCCTGCAGCTCGGCAACTACCGCCGCGACGCGGAGCTGCGCATCTTCGTCCGCGTGCTCAGCGTGCTCATCATCGCCGTCGTCGCGGTGCTCGCCTTGTCGGGGTACCACGGCGACGCCAGCGAGTCGGCCCGCCACGGACTTTTCCAGGCCGTGTCAATCCTCACCACGTCGGGGTTCACCACCGAAAGCTTCGCCCCGTGGCCGGGCGTGCTGCCGGTGCTGCTGATCCTCGTCAGCTTCATCGGCGGCTGCGGCGGCTCGACGGCCGGCGGCATGAAGGTGATCCGCTGGCTGCTGATCTACAACCAGGGCGTGCGCGAGATCCGCCGCCTGATCCACCCGCACAGCGAGATCCCGGTGCGGCTCGGCAGCGCCGTGGTGCCCCAGCGGGTCATCGACGCGGTGTGGGGCTTCTGCGTGGCCTACATCATCCTGTTCGGCATGATGCTGGTGGTGCTGGTCAGCCTCGGCATGGACCAGGTGAGCGCCTTCGCCGCACTCGCCTCAAGCATGAACAATCTCGGCCCGGCGATCGGCGAGGCCGCCAGCAGCTACACGACAGTCAGCGCACCGGCAAAGTGGGTGTGCATGGCGGCCATGTTCCTTGGACGGCTCGAGGTGTTCACGCTGCTGGTGCTGTTTTCACCCACCTTCTGGCGCTCCTGAACGCCATCACGGGTACAGGTGGCAGGCCACATGGTGGCCGTCGCCGATGTCCTTGAGCACCGGCACGACCGCACGACAGGTCGGCTGCACGCGCGGACAGCGGCCGTGGAAGGCGCACCCCGGCGGTGGGGCCATCGGCGAGGGCACATCACCCTGAAGCACGGTACGCCGGCCGCCCCGTTCGTCGAGCTGGGGCACGGCCGAGAGCAGCGCTTCGGTATACGGATGGCGCGGCGCGGCATAGAGCTGCGCCACCGATGCCCGCTCGACGATCCGGCCGAGGTACATCACCGCCACGTCGTCGCTGACATGCTGGATCACGGCCAGGTCATGCGAGATGAACAGGAAGGCGATGCCGAGTTCCTGCTTGAGGCGGCAGATCAGGTTCAGCACCTGCGATTGCACCGACACATCGAGTGCCGACACCGGCTCGTCGGCGACGATGAAGCGCGGCTCGAGCGCCAGCGCACGGGCGATGCCGATGCGCTGGCGCTGGCCACCGGAAAATTCATGCGGATAGCGTGTGGCCATGCGCGGGGCGAGACCGACGAGATCGAGCAGCTCGAAGACCCGCGCGCGACGGCTGGCCGGCGTGCCGATGCGGTGGATGTCGAGCGGCTCGCGGATCGCTTCGGCGACGCTGCGGCGCGGGTTGAGCGAACCCCATGGGTCCTGAAAGATGATCTGCATGCGCTGCCGCCACGGCAGCAGTTCACGGCGCGACAGCGCGGTGAGGTCGACACCTTCGAATACCACCTGCCCGGCGGTCGGCGTTTTCAGGCGCAGCACCGCCCGCCCGAGCGTCGACTTGCCACAGCCCGATTCACCGACCAGACCGAGCGTGCGCCCGGGGGCGATACGAAAGCTCACGCCATCGACCGCCCGGACCTGCGCCGTGACCCGGTGCAGGAGGCCACCACGCACTGGGTAGTGCAGGGCGAGGTCGCGGACCTCGAGGAGCGGCATGGCCGTCATGATGCCGCGCCGGTGGCGTTCAGCGGGTAATGACAGGCGACGGCGACACCGCCGATGTCGCGCAGCGGTGGCCGGACACGCCGGCAGTGCGCCTGGACCCGACTGCAGCGGTCGGCGAAATGGCAGCCGGGCGGCAGCCGTGCCAGATCGGGCACGCGACCGGGGATCGTCGGCAGTTGGGCCAGCCGCTGGCGGCGGATCCGCGGCACCGCGTCCATGAGGCCCCGCGTGTAGGGGTGGTGTGGCGCCGTGAACAGTGTGGCGGTGTCGCCCATCTCGACGATGCGCCCGCAGTACATGACGATGGCCCGGCGACAGGTTTCGGCGACCACGCCGAGGTCGTGGGTGACGAGCAGCACGGCCATGCGGAATTCGCCCTGCAGGCGCAGGATCTCGGCGAGGATCTGCGCCTGCGTCGTCACGTCGACGGCTGTCGTCGGCTCGTCGGCGACCAGCAGGCGCGGGTTGCATGACAGTGCCATGGCGATCATGACGCGCTGGCGCATGCCGCCCGACAACTGGTGCGGGTAGTCGTCGAGGCGGCGGGCGGCGGCCGGAATGCCAACCCGGGCCAGCATCGCGGCGGCCTCGGCGTGCGCCGCGGCCCGGTCCAGCACGCGGTGGCGGCACAGGACCTCGGTCATCTGGCTGCCGATGGTGAGCACCGGGTTCAGCGCGGTCATCGGCTCCTGGAAGATCATGGAAATGTCGGCCCCGCGCACCGCACGCATCGCCTCGTCATCGAGTGACTGCAAGTCGCGCCCGTCCAGCGTCATGGCGGTCGCCGTGACCCGGCCGGGCGGCGTCGGCACCAGCCGCAGCAACGACAGCCCCGTCACCGTCTTGCCGCAGCCCGATTCGCCGACGAGGCCGAGCGTTTCCTCGGGCTGGATGTCGAAGCTGATGCCGTCGACCGCGCGCACCAGGCCCTGCGGCGTGCGGAACTCGATCACCAGGTCGCGGACGGCGAGCAGCGGAACGGTCATGTCACCCGACCTTGCGCGGGTCGAGCGCATCCTGGAGCGCATCGGCAACCGCATTGAAGGCCATCACCAGGCCAAACATCAGCAACGAGGCCGCGAGGAAGTTGTTGTAGAAGCCCGCGAGCACTTCCTTGGTGCTCTCCTCGACCATCAGCCCCCAGCTCATGCCATCGCGGATGCCGATGCCGAGGAAGCTGAGGATGACCTCGGCCTTGATCGCACCGACGAAGGCGATCGAAGCCTGCACGAGCAGGATGTGCACGGTATTGGGCAAAATGTGGCGGTGGATGATGGTGTACCACGGCACGCCGATGGCATGCGCCGCCTCGACGTACTCCATGCCACGCAACTTGATGACCTCGCCGCGCACGAGCCGGCCGGTGCCGATCCAGAAACAGCTGATCATGCCGATGTGCATGGCGTAGGGGTGGCCGCGCAGTGCATAGGCCACCGCGGCGATGAACAGGTAGAAGGGGATGGCATCGAGTACCCCCATCAGCCACAGGACGGCCTCGTCGAGCCAGCTGCCGGCGAAGTAGCCGGCCACGGCACCGAACAGCGCACCGAGCAGCGTCACCGCCACGGCCACCACCAGCCCGACCTCGAAGGCGGTCGCGGTGCTGTACAGCGCGCGGGTGAAGATGTCCTGGCCGATGATATTGGTGCCGAACCAGTGTGCGGCAGATGCCGGCTGCCACTTGCCACCGACGAGGTCGTCCCAGCCATCCGCCCAAAGGCCGAGCCAGACGCCCAGCGCGACGATGAAATAGGCAACGACGACGCCAGTGGCCAGCAGCGCCATGCGGTCGCGGACAAACTTGGCCCCGGCAATACGCCACAGCGAGGCGTGGACGGCGCCGTCATCGGTGTCGATGGCGGGGCCGACGGCACTCATCCCAGCGTCACCCGCGGGTCGGCGAGGCGGTAGAGCAGGTCGTTGAGGATCACCACCAGCACGAAGAGGATCGCCGTCAGGCTGACCACCGCCTTGAGCACCGGCTGGTCGCCGGTGATGATCGCCTCGTACGTGGCCTTGCCGATGCCGGGGATGCCGAAGTAGCTCTCGATGAGCAGGCTGCCGCCGATGGCCACCGAGGGGATCGAGAACATGATGCGCGTGATCACCGGGATCAGGCAGTTGCGCAGGATGTGCCGGCCATAGATCCGCCACTCCGGAATGCCGAAGGCCCGCGCCGTGCGCACGTGGTCGCGGGTCGCCTCTTCGACGATCACCGAGCGGTAGAAGCGCGTTTCGTAGCCGAGCGCGACGAAGGCGATGGCCAGCGTCGGCACCGCCACGTATTCAAGATAACTGGCGAAGGAGTGCACGCCCCAGCCGCGCACCGGAAACAGGCCGAGGCCGTCGGACGAACTGAGCAGGATCTGCAGGGCGATGACCACGATAAGGAAGCTGATGCTCATGCCGAGCACGGCGAAGGCCATGATGAGCTTGTCCGGCCAGCGCCCGCGCCAGTATGCGGCCAGCAACGCCAGCCCCAGGCCAAGCACGTGGCCGAGAACGAAGCCCGGCAGGACCAGCACCAGCGACACGGGGATGGTGCGCGCCAGGAGCGCGCGCACCGGTTCGCCGGTCGAGGCAGCGCCGAAGTCGAGGGTGACGATCTCGCGCAGGTAGCCGACATAGCGGGTGGCAAAAGGCTGGTCGTAGCCCAGCGCGGCACGCACCTCGAGAATCTGCGCTTCGGTGGGGTTCTTGCCGAGCAGCTCGTAGGTGCGGTCGGGACCGAACCAGACCATGAGGGCAAAGCTCACCAGCGTCACGCCGATGACCAGCGGGATACCGGCGAGGAGCTTGCGCAGGGTGTACTGCAGGACGCCCATCAACGGCCCTGTGGCGCGGTGGGCGGCGCGAGGTCGACGTAGCGCAGGAAGAAGCCGCCGACGATCTCGCGGTCGGGCAAGGCGATCACATCGCGGTGCCAGAGATAGACGCGCATGCGCGACAGGCCGGTGATGGCCACGCAGTCATCGATCACCATGCGGTTCATCTGCTGGTAGAGGGCGGTGCGTTCCGGCGAGGGCGGCATGACGGCGCCTCGTGCATACAACGCATCGTAGGCCGGATTGCGATAATTGGCATCATTGGACCCCGGCGAACCGTTGGGGCCATAGAAGAGCTGCAGGGTATTCTCGGCGTCGGGGTAGTCGAGGCCCCAGCCCTTGGCCACCAGCGGCAACTCGCTGCGCTTCCATGCGCGACTGATATCCCCGAAGTTGGCGTAGGTTCTCTGCACGATCTTGTCACGCGGCCAGCCGATCTCGCGCAGCCAGGCGCGGAACTGCTCGAAGAAGAGCCGCTCGGTGACGCCGGCCGTGGTGCCATAGGTCAGCACCGGCAGGTTGTCGGCGTGCCAGCCGTGCTCGCGGAGCAGGCGACGCGCCCCCTCGACATCCCGCGTGATGCTGTCGGCGGGGAGGTCGGGATCGAACTCCGGGCTGGCCGGGGTGATGATGCCGGGAAAGACCTTTGCGAGACCGAAGAACCAGCTTTCGTTGCGTGCGCGCCAGTCGTAGGCCTTGATGATGGCGCAGCGCAGGGCCTTGTTGCGCCGTGTCCGGTCCGGGTCGGGGTGGTCCCCGAACTCGGGGAAATCCATGTTGAAGCTGGTGAAGATGAAGCCCGCCTCGACACCGGCATGGATGTGGTACCGGGCGGCGTATTCCGGCCGCAGGGTCACCGGGTCGCGGGTGGCGAGGACGCGGTCGACCTGTTCGACAGGGAGGGTCGCAAACTGGATTTCGTCGCCTTTGGTGAAGGCGCTCCACGCCGCACTCTGCTCGCTGATGAAATGGATCTCGAGGCGATCGACGAATGGCGGGGCGCGCCCGTGGATGGCTTCGACACCGGTGTAGGCCTGGGTGGCCGGGTCGTAACCCTCGGCATGAATGTCGACCGGTTCGCGGCGGAAATGAGGATTCGGCAGCATGACGACCTTGGCGGTGTCGTAGCTCACCAGCCGGAACGGCCCGGAACCGACCGGGTGGACGCCGAGTTGCTTGCCGTAGTACGCCACCGCTTCACGCGGCACCACGGCCGAGTAGCCCTGCGCCAGGGTATCGACGAGCTGGGGGTAGGGGCGAAGGAGACGAATCTCCAGGGTGTGGCGGTCGACCGCCCGCAGCCCTTCGACCGGTTCGTCGTAGCGCGAACCGGCCGCCTTCCACGCGTCGAGGCCGACGATTCGCCCCTGCCACAACCACGCACCCTGCGGTTGATTGGCCGGATCGAACTGGCGCTTGAGTGAATACACGACGTCTTCGGCGACCACTTCGCGACCGCGCCCGCCGGGGAAACAGGGGTCGTCGATGAAGCGCACCCCGGGCTTGATGCGGATCCGGTAGTGCAGGCCGTCGGCACTGACGGCCGGGAAACCGTCCGCCAGGTTGGGCTTCAGCGCGTAGGGCCGCGCCAGGTACTGGTAGGCGTAGAGGGTGTCATAGACATTGACGACCACATGATTGGCGTAGACATTCGCCGCCTGGGTCGGGTCGAGGCTGGTCGGCGCCTGGTCCATGGCGTGGCGGTAGACCCGCTGGCCCGGCGCACCGGGCGCCCGCTCGGGACCCGCGCCGCCGCAGGCCGCGAGCCCTGCCGCCAGGCACAGTGCCAGCACGCGCAGCCGCAGGCTCATGAAAGGGTAGGGTGGTGCGGCGTCATGGCGGCCCGGCATCCGGTCTGTGGCGGGGTGATATTAGACAGGCCCTCGCCGGTTGCCAACGGGCGATTGGATAATATATCCATTCTACTTTAGTGCATTTATTGGCAATAAATCAGATACAAATTTCCACTTTCTATATATTTTTAGAAAAGTGTTTTTATCATCATAGAAATGGTTATTACAAACATGAATGTGGGATTTTTCTGATGATCGCCCTGCTCCAGCGGGTGTCACGGGCCAGTGTTGCCGTGGCAGGACAGGAAGTAGCGGCCATCGGCACCGGTCTGCTGGTACTGGTGGGGGTCGAGCGGGGCGATCAGCCCGAGACGGCCCGGCGGCTGGCCCAGCGGCTGCTGGCCTGCCGGGTGTTCGCGGATGACGAAGGGCGCATGAACCGGTCGGTGATGGACACCGGCGGGGCCCTGCTGCTGGTGCCGCAGTTCACCCTCGCGGCGGACACGACGCGCGGCAACCGGCCCGGCTTCGAGCGGGCGGCACCGCACGAAGCCGGACGGCGGGGGTTCGACGCCCTGGTCGCCGCGGTGCGCGACAGCGGGCTGCACGTGGCCACCGGCGTCTTCGGCGCCGACATGGATGTTGCGCTGCTCAACCGCGGACCCGTGACGCTCTGGCTGCAGGTGGCCCCGACATCCTGAAATCCGCCACGGCCGCAACGCGCCATCGCGTATCATGGCCCTGTTTCTTCTGTACAGCGCGGCACGCAACCGCCTGGAGGTACGTCATGGGACTTGGTGGCATCAGCATCTGGCAACTGCTCATCGTGTTGCTCATCGTCATCATGATCTTCGGCACCAAGCGCATGAAGAGCCTGGGCTCGGACCTGGGCAGCGCCGTCAAGGGGTTCCGCAAGGCCATGAGCGATGCAGACCGCGACGACCCGCGTCAGCTCGACAAGCCCGACGCCGAGTTCACGGAGAGCCCGGCCGACAAGCAGAAATCGGAGCAGGGCAAGGGCGCCTGAGGCGATGTTCGACATCGGCTTCTGGGAACTGGCGCTGATCTCCGCACTGGGGCTCATCGTCCTCGGGCCGGAAAAACTCCCGCGCGTCGCCGGCCAGCTCGGCCGCTACGTCGCCCAGGCCCGCCGCATGGCCCGCTCGCTCAGCCACCAGCTGCAGCAGGAGATCGATGCCGCCGATCACCCGCCGCAGCAGGCCGCACCACCGACACCGGCGTCCTACAGCCGCCCCGGGGTTTCCAGCCTGATCCCGGGCGAAAGCGCCGACGCGCCGACCGCCACGCCGGCGGATGGCAAACCCGACGGCCGCGGTACTGCCTGACCCGCTTGGCCGCGTCCCGCACGACACGCACCCCATGGCCCCTTCAGCCGGCGACAGTCAGGAGTCCTTGCCCGAAGCCAGCCTGATGTCGCACCTCCTCGAGCTGAGGTCGCGGCTGATGAAGGCCGGGGGCGCCATCCTGCTGTGCTTCCTGGGCCTTGTGCCTTTCGCCGCACAGGTCTTCGAGGCCGTGGCCCGGCCGCTGATGGGCCAGCTGCCCGCCGGTTCGACCATGATCGCCACGGAGGTCGCCTCCCCGTTCCTGACGCCGTTCAAGACGGCGTTCTACGTCGCGATCCTGCTGGCCATGCCGGTGATCATCTACCAGGCCTGGGCCTTCATCGCCCCAGGACTCTACCGGCGCGAAAAGCGCGTGGCGATCCCGCTGCTCCTGTCCAGCATCGTGCTGTTCTACGTCGGGATCGCCTTCGCCTACTTCGTCGTCTTCCCGGTGATGTTCGGCTTCTTCGCCGCCACGGCGCCGAGTGGCGTCCAGGTGATGACCGACATCAGCCGCTACCTCGATTTCGTGCTGGCGCTGTTCCTCGCCTTCGGTCTGGCCTTCGAGGTACCCGTGGCCACCGTGGTGCTGGTGCTGACCGGCATGGTTTCAATCGACGCCCTGCGCCGCAACCGCCAGTACGTGCTGCTCGGCGCCTTCGTCGTCGGCATGATGCTGACGCCACCGGACGTCTTTTCGCAGTCGCTGCTGGCCATCCCGATGTACCTGCTCTACGAGGGCGGCATCCTGCTGTGCCGCTTCCTGCGCACCCCGGCCGCGGCCGGCACTGCGGCCGAAGACCGCAGTGGCTGAGGGACACCGCGGTTGACGATGCCTCGCCGGCCAGCCAGCATGGCGGCCGCCCGCACGCTGACGGAGCCTCGATGAGCCCCGCCGACCCCGCCGCGACGGCCACTGCGCACCCGCCCGGGCTGCGCACCCTGTTCTTCACCGAGCTGTGGGAGCGCTTCAGCTATTACGGCATGCGCGCCCTGCTGGTGCTGTTCATGGTCGCGGCCATCGAAGACGGCGGCATGGGCCTCGACGACGCCACGGCCACGGCGATCTACGGCCTGTACACGGCGGCGGTATATGTCGTCGCGTTGCCCGGGGGCTGGATCGCCGACCGCCTGCTCGGCGCACAGCGCGCCATCTGGTATGGCGGCATCGTCATCATGCTCGGCCATTTCACCCTGGCCGTGCCCTCGACCACAGCCTTCTACCTCGGCCTGCTGCTGGTGACCCTCGGCACCGGCCTGCTCAAGCCCAACATCAGCGCCGTGGTCGGCGAACTCTACGGCCCGGGCGACGTGCGCCGCGACAGCGGCTTCACCATCTATTACATGGGCATCAACCTCGGCGCTTTCCTCGGCCCCCTGGTGTGCAGCACCCTTGGCGAGAGCACGCGCTTCGGCTGGCACTGGGGTTTCGCCGCAGCCGGCGTCGGCATGTTCGTCGGACTGGTCTACTTCCACCGCACCCGCACACGGCTCGGCGAGGCGGGTCTGCGGCCGTCGCTGGATGCCCGCGAGCCGGGTCACGGCGCCGCACGGCGCGCGGCGTGGATGCGCGTCGCTTTGGCGATGGGCGGGGTCCTTGTCACGGCGCTGCTGCTCTACACCGGTGCCATGCGCATCGACCCGGTACGCATCGCCGGCCACACCACGGTGCTGATCAGCCTGCTGGCGGTGGCCTACATCACCTGGCTGCTGCGCTTCGGCGGCCTCGACGCGGAGGAGCGCCGTCGCGTGCTGGCGATCGCCATCCTGTGCGTGGCGGCGGCGATGTTCTGGGCCGGCTTCGAGCAGGCGGGCTCGAGCCTCAACCTCTTCGCCGAACGTCATACGGACCGCTGGATCGGCGGCTTCGAGATCCCCGCGGGCTGGTTCCAGACGCTGAATCCGGCCTTCATCGTCACGCTGGCACCGCTGGTCGCCGCGCTGTGGATCCGGCTGGCCGGCGCCGGCCTCGAGCCCTCGACGCCGGTCAAGTTCGGCATCGGCCTGATCCTGCTCGGCGCCGGCTTCGCCGTGATGATCGGCGCGGCGGCGCGCGTCGCCGACGGCGGCACGGTGCTGCCGGTCTGGCTGATCAGCACCTACCTGCTGCACACCGTCGGGGAACTGGCGCTGAGTCCGGTCGGGCTCAGCGTCACCACCAAGCTGGCGCCACGGCGCTACGTCGGGCAGATGATGGGCGTGTGGTTCCTGACCTCGGCGGTCGGCAACCTCATCGCCGGCCTCCTCGCCGGCCGCTTCGGCAGCGATGGCCTGGCGCAGATGCCGCAGCTCTATGGCCAGATCGTGCTGACCACCGCCGGCATGGGCCTGCTGATACTGCTGCTGGCGAGACCGGTGCGGCGACTCATGGGGCGCGTGCACTGAAACCTGCCCGCGACAGGTCGCCCCTTGGCAGACCCCGGCGATGAACCTACTATGGCGCCGTCCCACCCCGCCATCCGACCGGGAATGCCCGCGATGAAACCGCTCAATTCCGCACAACGCTTCTGGCTGCTCTTCTCGACCGCACTGCTGGTATCGACCCTCGTCGTCGTCGTGCTGCAATGGCCGGAGCGCGACCCGGCCGTCGTCGCCGACCTGCAGAATCCCGCCTGCTCCAGCAGCAGCGGCGCCGGGGCGGCCCGCATGCCCGGGTCGGCACCGGAGGGCACGCCCTGCACGGCACTGCGGGCGTTCCTCGCCCACGACCGCGTCGTCATCCGCACCGTCGAGGAATACGACGGCTACCGCCTCACCAAGGGCATGGGCACGGCGCTGAAGCTGCTGTTCATCTGGGCGGTGGTGATGGCGCTGGTCTATTTGCTGGGCTGGCTCAGCGGGCGCATGGTCAATACGTTGCTCAGCAAACGCAACGCCGGCAAACCCGCAGGACGCTGACGGCCCCGGCAGCGTCCGCGGAACGATAAGCGCAAGGAAGGTCAGCCATGCTCGGCGCAATCATGCTCGGCTATTTCACCGGCACCATCGCCGCATTCTTCCTCGCCCGGAAACTGCTCGATGCCATCGCCACGCGCTGGACCCGGACCCCGGCACAGACGAAGTTCATGAAGATCACCGGCGGCATCTTCGGCACGCTGGCACTGGCACCGGCCATTTTCATCTCGGTGATCCTCGCCGGCGCCATCGAAGGCCGGTACCAGGGGACCCTCTCGACGCCCGACTCGCACCTGTCCTTCGGCGCGGTGATCTTCCCGGCATTCGGCCTGGCGGCGGTCACGCTGCTGACGGTGCTGGTGGCCACGGCGATGGGCGCAGCGATGGGCGTCTTCGCCGCGCGCAGCCTGTATCCGGCATCGCACACCTGACATCCATGGACGCAGGCGTGGCGCCGTGCCGGCAGCCGTCATGAAGATCGATATCGATCCGCTCACCGAGGCAGAACTCGTCGATCTCAACCACCGGGTCGTGGAGCGCCTGCGCCTGCTGCACCAGATGCGCTCGCACGTCGCCATGCTCGAGTTCCGCATCGGCGAGCGGGTGTGCTTTCCGGCCGACGACCGACACCTGGTCGCCGGCGTGCTGACCCGCTACAACAAGAAGACCGTGACCGTCATCGGCGACGACGGCCGGCGCTGGAACGTCGCACCGAAGCTGCTCCGCCGTGTCGTCGACGGCGACACCCACGACGCCATGGCCACGCCGCGCCTGCCGCACCCCTGAGCGACGCCGGGCTGCCGCCAAAGCGACGGGCAGGCTACACTGCGCATGGTCCCCCGCCGGAGCCCCCCCGATGCCCGTCTATCTCGTTTCCGTCTGCCGGATCACGCATCCCGGCCCGACCCTGAAAACCTATGCCGAGAAATCCGCCCAGCTCATCGCCCGGCATGGCGGTCGCTATCTGGCGCGCGGCAAGCCCGTCGAGGTGGTGTCGGGCGAGCTGTTTGCCGACCGGGTGCTGATCATCGCCGAGTTCCCCGACCGCGCACATTTCGAGGCCTTCTACTACAGCGATGAGTACCAGAAGGACTGCAAGCCGCTGCGCGAAGGCACCGGTATCTACGACATCGGGCTGTTCGATTCTCCGCCGGGGTAGAGGTCGCCGGCGGTGGCGCCGACGATCATGAAGCTGGCCTCGGCCTCGGCAACCAGCGAACCGTCGTCGGCACGGAAGGCCAGCCCGGTCATGAAGGCCACCTTGCCCCGCTGGCGCACCCGCCGGCCTTCAAGGCGCAGACCGATACCGGTCGGGTGCGGCTGGCGATAGCGCACCGCGCAGCGCGCCGTGTGGGCGCGCATCCCGCCAAGGAACAGCCAGTTGGCCATGACGTCGTCGAGGGCGCTGTAGATGATCCCGCCGTGGGTCATGCGGTCGTAGCCGGCATGGTGGTCGGCGGGCACGAAAGCGGCCCGGCACACCTGGGCCTCGTCGACGTGGAACCGGATGCGCAGGCCGACGGGGTTGACCGGACCGCAGACAAAACAGTTGTTGGCATCCCTGCGCGGGCGCTGCTCGCTCATCTTCGCCTCCCTGCGGCTTGTCGTCGTGCCGCGCCGGCCTCTATCCTAGCCTGACGGCGGCGCGATGTGCCGCCACGCAGTCTGCACCGGGGGTTCGGCCGTGTCCTACGACGACGACAACATCTTTGCCAGGATCCTGCGCGGCGAGATGCCGGCACACCGCATCCACGAAGACCGCTGGACACTGGCCATCCTCGACGTGATGCCACAGTCGGACGGCCATGCGCTGGTGATCCCCCGGGCACAGGCCACCGACCTCTTCGACCTCGACGACGAGATGGCAGCCGCGGTGATGCACACCTCGAAGCGCATCGCCCGTGCGCTGCGCCAGGCCTTCGCCCCGGACGGCATCACGCTGATGCAGTTCAACGGTGCGGCCGCCGGGCAGACGGTCTTCCATTTCCACATGCATGTCGTGCCACGTTGGGCCGACCGGCCGCTGCGCGCCCACCAGCGGCGCATGGCCGAGCCAGCACTGCTTGAGGCGCATGCCGACCGACTGCGCGCCGCACTGCAGGCGCTGACCGGGTCCTGACCGGGCAGGCGCGTCAGATCAGCCGCGATGCCGCCAGCCCGGCAAAGGCCGCGGCGATGCTCAGGCCAACCTGCAGGAACGCGTTGAGCACCGCGCTGACGGCCTGCCCTTCGCGCACCAGCATCACCGTCTCCAGCGAAAAGGCGGAGAACGTCGTGAAGCCGCCGAGCAGCCCGACCACCAGGAACAGGCGCGGCGCGGCGCCGATCAGTTCGCGCGGGCCGGCGAGGCCGGCGATGAGGCCGATGAGCAGCGAGCCGCTGACGTTGACCACCAGCGTGCCGAGCGGGAACGCCAGTGGCATCAGGCGTTGCGCCCAGTGGCTCACCAGATAGCGGCATATCGAACCCGCGGCACCACCGGCACCGATCAACAGCAGTTCGCGCACACCGATCACCCGACATTGCCCCCGCGCGGTCAATGCACCATGGCGTGCAGCACCGCCGGCGGGCGCGCCGACAGCAGTCGCAGCGCGCGCCGCACTGCCGGGTCGCTGCTGGCCACGGTGGGCCGCCCGGCGCGCGGCGCCCCGGCCGCATCGAAGGGCACGTCCGGCGCAATGCCGGTGCCCTGGATGGACGTGCCGCCCGGCCGGAAGTAGCGCGACGTCGTCAGCTTCAGCGCACGGCCATCGGACAGCGGGATGACCGTCTGCACCGAACCCTTGCCGAAGGTACGAAGGCCGGTGATCGTCGCGCGCCCGTGATCCTGCAGGGCGCCGGCAACGATCTCGGCCGCGGAGGCCGTGCCACCATTGACGAGCACCACCAGCGGCCGGCCGGCGAGGTGGTCACCGGCCTGTGCGCTGTGACGGAAGGTGGCACCCCGCCCGCGGCCGGTCGCCGTCACGACCAGTCCGCGTTCGAGGAAGGTGTCGGCCACGTCGACCGCCGCCGCCAGCACGCCACCGGGGTTGTCGCGCAGGTCGAGGACAAGACCCGTGAGTGGCCCGCCGTTTTCGGCCTCGAGGTCACGCAGCGCGCGGCGCAGTTCGCTGCCCGTGTGATCGGTGAACTGGCTGATGCGGACATAGCCGCGCCCGGGCACGGCCATCGAGGCGCTCACGCTCGCCTTGTCGATGCGGCTGCGCTCGAGCGACAACGACAACGGTACGTCGAGTCCGGCGCGCGACAGCGTCAGCCCGACGGAAGTGCCTTCGGGCCCGCGCAGCCGGCGGATGGCGGCGCTGGCGGCCGTGCGCCGCACCGCCCGGCCGTCGATGGCCAGCAGCGCATCGCCGGCGCGGATCCCGGCCCGTGCCGCCGGCGTGTCATCGATCACCCGGGTGACGACGAGGCGCCCGTCGCGGACCTCGAGATCGAGGCCGACGCCGGCATAGCTGCCGCTCGAATGCTGCCGCACCGTTTCGTATTCGGCCACCGACAGCAGCCGGGAATGCTCGTCGAGCCCGGCGACCATTCCCCGCAGCGCAGACTCCACCAGCCGGTGCGAGGGCACGTCGTCGACGTATTCACGTTTCACCCGGCCGACCACCTCACCGAAGATCCCCTTGTCCATCCACGCCGGCATCGCCTCACCGCCGGCGGCCTCGCGGCCGGCGAAGACGCCGCCGGCGACACCCAGCGACAGCCCGATGACCACGCCGCTGGACAACCAAAGCACGACCCTGACCCTCTCCGCGTTCATGGGTGCACCTCCCGGTTTGACAGCCCGACACTAGCACAGCGCGGGCCGCCTGCCGCACCGGGCGGCAGCGACATGACATCGCGGCCGGGTCAGCGGACCCAGGCGGCCGGGTCCTGCGGCGTGCCGTTCCGGCGCACCTCGAAGTAGAGCGCCGGGCGGCCCTGGCCACCCGTATCGCCGACACGGGCCAGCTCCTCCCCGGCAGCCACTTCATCGCCGACCGCGCGCGCCAGCACCTGGTTGTGGCCATACAGGCTCAGCCAGCCGCCGCCGTGGTCGAGCACCAGCAGCAGGCCCAGCCCAGGCAGCCAGTCGGCATAGGCGACACGGCCGGCGCGCGGCGCCACCACCGGCGTACCGGCCGAGGCGCCGATCAGCACGCCCTGCCAGCGCAACTGGCCTCCGGCGCGCGGCTGGCCATAGGCACCGAGCACCGGACCCTTGACCGGCCAGCGCCCCCGGCCGAGCGCCGCCGCCGGGCGCGGGGGCGAGGGGCTGCGGGCCAGCTGGCGCTGCAGTTCGCGCAGCAGCCGGTCGAGTGTGCGGGCCTCGTCTTTCAGCTGCCGGAGCTGCTGGTCCTGCGTGCGGGTCGCGGCGTCGAGCCGGGCGAGGACCTGCGCGCGCCCGGCGCGGGCCGCCTCGAGGCGCGCCAGTTCGCGTTGCTGGCCGGCCTCGAGCGCGGCCAGTTCGGTCTGGCGGGCAGCGGCGGCCCGACGGTTGTCCTCGAGTGTGGCGAGGGTACGGGCGATCTCGTCGTGCAGCGCCTGGCGGGCGCGCGCAACGTAGTCGAGCCAGGCGAGGCGGCGTGCCGTGACGCCCGGACCCTCGTCGCCAAGCCACGGCGCCAGCCCGCCGGCCGGGCCGTTCATCCACAGGGTCCGCAGGTGACCGGCCAGCGCCACCCGCTGCCGGGCCAGCGCCGCTTCGGCAGCGCGGGCGGCCCCGGCGAGCTGCGCCAGCTGGCCGCGCACCGCCACCAGTTCGCCGCGGACCCGGGCCAGTTCGCTGCGCGCCCGACCCGCGGCCTTCTCGACGTCGCGCAACTCGCGCTGCAGTTCGCCGCTGCGCGCGACATCCTTGTCGACCTGCTGCTCCAGCGTGCGGATGCGCGCACGCAGGCGCTCGAGGTCGCGGCGCGTCTCGGCACTGTCGGCGGCCTGCGCCGGCACGGTGGCCGGCCAGCCGGCCAGCAGGCAATACAGCAGCATGAGGGCCAGACGCATCATCGGCGCCGGAGTGTAGGGGATCGCCCGGCCGCTGGCGACCGCGCCGCGAATCACCGCTCGGGGTCGGTCGAGGTGGGTATAATGCGCCGCCAGCCAGGCGATACCCATGGACAAGCTCGCTGAATTCATCACCACGTACCCGTTTCTCTTCGGCGGCACGCTGCTCGTCGTCGTGGCGCTGGTCACCGTCGAGATGGTGCTGCGCGCCCGGGGCACGTTCCAGGTGTCGGTGGTGCAGGCGGTGCGCATGATCAACAACGGCGCCACGGTGGTCGACGTGCGCAGCGCCGAAAAGTACGCCGCCGGGCACATCGTCGGCGCCATCCATATCGAGGCCGACGCGCTCGGCAAGGGCGACAACGGTCGCCTGAAAAAGAAGAAGCCGCTGCTCATCGTCTGCGACGATGGCCGGCGCAGCCAGCAATGCGCCCGCACCCTGCAGGCGGCGGGTTTCGACAGCGCATTCAGCCTCGGCGGCGGACTGGGCGCCTGGCAGCAGGCCAGCCAGCTCCTGGTCAGCGGCAACTGACACGCTGGCCATGGCCGCGACGGTCGTCATGTACACCACGCGCACCTGCCCGTATTGCGCGGCGGCACGCGCCCTGCTGGCCGGCAAGGGCGTCGACTACACCGAGATCGACATCGGCGCCGTGCCGGCGCGGCGCGAAGAGATGGAAACACGCAGCGGGCGGCGCACGGTGCCGCAGATCTTCATCGGCGACACACACGTCGGCGGCTACGACGACATGGCCGCGCTCGACAGGAGCGGCCGGCTTGATCCCCTGCTGGGGCGGTAACGCGGCCCGGCCCCGAAACACACGAGGAATTCCCCATGGCAGACCCGACGGCACCCCCCGGCAACAGCAATGGCAATGGCAGCAGCAACGGCAGCGACATGGCCGGCAACCGTCAGTTCGCCCTGCACCGCATCTACGTCAAGGACATCTCGCTCGAGTCACCCAACGCGCCGGCGATCTTCATCGAGAAGATGGGCGAGCCGGAGATCAAGCTCAACCTGCGCACCAGCCACAGCAACATCAACCAGGGGCTGGTCGAGGTGGTGCTGCACATCAGCGTGCAGGCCGTCGTCGGCGAACGGACGATCTTCCTCATCGAGCTCGAACAGGCCGGGATGTTCCAGATCAGCGGCTTCCCGGAAAGCGAGACGCGCGCCATCATCGGCATCGCCTGTGCCAACGCCCTGTTCCCCTATGCGCGTGAAGCGGTCTCCGACCTCGTACAGCGGGGTGGCCTGCCACCCCTGGTGCTCCAGCCGATCGACTTTGCCACCCTCTTCAACCAGCAGCAGGCCGGTGGCGCCGCAGCGGCCAACGCCTAGGCCGCCGGCAAGGCCGTGAAGGCGCAGCCCGGCATCCGTGATATCGCCGTCATCGGTGCCGGCTCCTGGGGCACCGCGCTCGCCGTGCAACTGGCGCGCGGCGGGCATGGCGCGACCCTGTGGGGACGCAGCCGCAGCCACCTCGAGGACATGTCGGGCCAGCGCTGCAACACGCGCTACCTGCCCGGGGTCCGCTTCCCCGACACCCTTGACATCGATGGCGATCTCGCCGGGGTGGCGGCCACGCACCGCGACCTGCTGGTGTGTGTGCCCAGCCACGCCTTCCGTGCCACGCTGGCCGGGCTGATGCCGCAGCTCCGCCCGGAAAGCCGCATCGCCTGGGCGACCAAGGGCTTCGAGCAGGGCTCCGGGGCACTGCCCCACGAGGTGGCGCGCGAGGAACTCGGCGCGGACCGTGACCTCGCCGTGGTCAGCGGCCCGACCTTCGCCACCGAGGTCGGCCTCGGCCTGCCAACGGCGATGACGGTCGCCGCGACCTCGGCAACTTTCGCGGCCGACCTCGCCCGGCGCTTCTCCGACGCACAGTTCCGCGCCTACACCTCGAACGACATGACCGGCGTCGAGGTCGGCGGCGGGGTCAAGAACGTACTGGCCATCGGCGCCGGCATTTCCGACGGCCTCGGCTTCGGCGCCAACACCCGCATCGCGCTGATCACGCGCGGGCTGCTCGAGATGACGCGCCTCGGCATCGCGCTCGGCGCCCGTGCCGAAACCTTCATGGGCCTCTCCGGCATGGGTGACCTCGTCCTCACCTGTACCGACGACCAGTCGCGCAACCGCCGCCTCGGCCTGATGCTGGCGAAGGGCATGCCGCTGGCCGACGCGGTGCGCGACATTGGCCAGGTGGTCGAAGGCGTCTATGCTGCCGGCGCGGTGCACGACGTCGCCACGCGCCTCGGTCTCGAGATGCCGATCTGCGAACAGGTCCAGCGCATCCTCTATGCCGGCGCCTCGCCGGACGAGGCGGTGCGCATCCTGATGAGCCGCTCACTGAAACCTGAATCGGAGCTCGACCTGTGAGACCCGAGACCACCACCCACGGGGTGTCATCCGCCGGCGCGCCGCTCCACCCGGGACACGGGCGATGAACCCGCCCCGTCCCGACCCCGGCCGGTCATCCGACGACACGCAGCTGGCGACCCCGTTCTGCGGGCTCGCATTGCGCTCGCCGATCGTACTGCTGTCGGGCTGCGTTGGCTTTGGCGAGGAATACACCCGTGTCGCCGGGTTCTCCAACCGCGATGCTGGCGCCGTGGTGCTCAAGGGCACGACCCTGGCGCCGCGTCTGGGCAACGAGCCCCACCGCCTGTGCGAAACGCCGATGGGCCTGCTCAACGCCATCGGCCTGCAGAACCCCGGCGTCGATGTCGTGGTCCGCGACATCCTCCCGCAGCTCGACTTCGACGAGACGCGCTTCATCGCCAACGTCTGCGGCTCGACGGTCGAGGAATACGCCGAGGTCTGCCGGCGCTTCAACGACTCGCCCATCGATGCGCTGGAGATCAACATCTCCTGTCCGAACGTCAAGGAAGGCGGCATCAGCTTTGGCAACCACCCGGACTCCTCGGCCCGCGTCGTCGCCGCCTGCCGGGCGGTGACGGGCAAGCCCCTGATCACCAAGCTGTCGCCCAACCAGACCGACATCGCCGAGTGCGCGAGGCGCTGCATCGATGCCGGCAGCGATGCATTTGCCGTCATCAACACCGTCACCGGCATGGCCATCGACATCGAGCGCCGCACGCCCGTGCTGGCCAACGGCCAGGGCGGCCTGTCGGGCCCGGCGATCAAGCCCATCGCCCTGCTGCGCGTCCATCAGGTCTACCAGGAAACGAAGCGCCACGGCATTCCCATCATCGGCCAGGGTGGCATCCAGACCGCACACGATGCCCTCGAGTTCCTCATCGCCGGTGCCGTTGCCGTCGGTATCGGCACCGCGCTGTTCTACGACCCGCTCGTCTGCCGCACCATCAACACCGGCATCGCCGACTACCTGCGCCGGCACGGCCACGCGACTGTCGGCGAGATCGTCGGCAGCCTGGTGCGGCAAGGATGACATGGGCGACCGGCAAGGCCGTGGCATTCAGCAGCGTCAATGTCGACCGTGTCGTCGACGACAGGACCGTCGAACATGGCGGAGCGGCCAACCTGCCCGGGCCGCTGCTTGAAATCACCGCGGTCCGCGTCGTCGGTGAAACGCAGTAGACTGCGCTTGCCCCTCAGGACAGCGGAGCGCTCATGCCATACCATTTCATGTCGCGCGTTTGCGCCTTCACCTCCCTCGGCGAGTGGCGCGCCGCCTGGGTGGTCCTGGCCCTCTGCCTTGCGCTGCACGCAACCGCCGTGCCGGCCAGGGACCGGGCCACGGCGGCCACAACCCATACCCTCGACGGCGGGCGCAAGTACCTGCTTCACGTGCCCCAGGCAGCCAGGCAGCCCGGCCCGCGGCCGCTGGTGCTGTTTTTCCACGGCGGCGGCGGCGACATGACCCAGGCCGCGGCGGCCTACGGCTGGCCCGAGACCGCCGACCGTGAAGGCTTCATCGTCGCCTTTCCCAACGGTTCGAGCCGTTTGCCGCGCCAGCGCCTGGCGACGTGGAATGCCGGCAAGTGCTGCGGTTTCGCTCGCGACCGGGATATCGATGACGTGGCCTACGTCAAGCAGGTGATCGCCGACATCCGCCGCCGGGTCGCCATCGATGAAACACGGATCTACGCCACGGGCATGTCCAACGGCGGCATGATGGCGCATCGCCTGGCCTGCGAGATGGCGGAGACCTTCGCAGCGGTCGCGGCGGTGGCGGGTACCGACAACACGACGGTGTGCCGGCCGACACGGCCGATATCCGTCATGCACATCCACGCCCGGGACGACACGCACGTGCTGTTCGGGGGCGGCGCGGGCAAGGACGCCTTCCGCGACACATCGAAGGTGACGGACTTCACCTCGGTCGACGTCACCATCGCCGGCTGGCTGGCGAGAAACGGCCTCGAACCGCCACCGCGGCGCGTCCTCGACGTGCCCGGCGCGCAGATGGACCTCTACACCTCGCCGCGCCACGACGCCGAAGTGGCACGGGTCGTCACCGAGACAGGCGGTCATTCCTGGCCCGGCGGCAAGGCGGTGCGTGGCAAGCAGCCCTCGCAGGCCATCGAGGCCAACGACGTGATCTGGAACTTCTTCCGCCGGCAGCGGCGTTGAGTCGCCCCGCGCCGATACCGGGTGAGACCATGCCCCACGACAGCCTGCAGTCGCCCCGGGTCAAGGCCACACTGGAACGCCTGCATCGCGAGGCGCGCGGCGACTGGAAAAAGTTCATCGGCATCACGCCACGCTACGTCGCCGGCCTGCTGCGCGGCCGGTCGATGCACCAGACGATCACGCCGGCGGTGGCCGGTGACATCTACATGCCGGTATCGCCGGACAAGGGGCGCTTCCTCTACATTACCGCCCGGGCGCTCGGTGCACGGCGCATCGTCGAGTTCGGCACCTCTTTCGGTCTCTCGACGATCTACCTTGCCGCAGCGGTACAGGACAACGGCGGCGGACGGGTCGTCGGCACCGAGATCGAGCCGGGCAAGCACCGCCGCGCGCAGGCCCACCTCGCCGAGGCCGGCCTGGCTGCGGTCGCCGAGGTGCGCCTCGGCGATGCCATGGAGACGCTGCGCGACATCGAAGCGCCCGTCGACATGGTCTTCATGGACGGCTGGAAGGTGCTCTACCTGCCACTGCTCCGGCAACTGACCCCGGCGCTGCGCCCCGGTGCGGTCGTCATCGCTGACAACGTCAACAGCTTCCGCACCAGCCTCGGCGACTTCCTCGTCTGGCTCAAGTCAGGCGACCACGGCTTCCATTCGGTGACGCTGCGTTTCGGCGACGGCATGGAATACGCGGTCTACCGGCCCGACTGAGGCCTGCCACGCACGGCTCACCCCGCGGCGACACCCGCAGTGACACCGGCGGGGTTGCCGACCGACGGTGCGGCGCACGTCACGACGCGATTCCGGCCCGTTTCCTTGGCCTCGTAGAGCGCCTCGTCGGCCGCCTGGATGAGGTCGACCCAGGCCGCGCCCAGTGCCGGGACAAGCGTGGCACCACCGACACTGACCGTGACGTGTGCCGCGGCCGTCGCACCGCTGTGGGGAATCTGCAGCGCGGCGACAGCGGCACGCAGCTTCTCCGCCAGGGCGGGCAGGGCTGCCGCCGGCGTCGCGGGCAAGATCACCGAAAACTCCTCGCCGCCGAAACGGGCGGTGAGGTCCGTCGGTCGGGCGAAACTGTCGTGCACCGCGCCGGCCACGCGCTTGAGGACCTCGTCTCCCGCGAGGTGGCCATAGGTGTCGTTGTAGGCCTTGAAGTTATCGACATCGATCATGAGGATCGAGAACGGGCTCTGCTCGCGGATCGCGAGCTTCCACTGCATCTCGATGAACTCGTTGAAGTAGCGGCGGTTGCTGAGGCCGGTCAGGCCATCGACGTGGGTCAGCCGCTGCAGCTCGGCGTTGATCTCCTTGAGCTTCTGCTGGCTCTCGTGCAGGGCGCGGTAGGCGGCATCGCGTTGCAGCTGGTTCAGATAGGCCTTCGAGTGATGGCGGATGCGCGCAATCAGTTCGATGGGGTCGGGGATCTTGATCAGGTAGTCGCTGGCACCGAGACCGAAGGCTTCGCTCTTCACCGCCGGTTCTTCCTTGGTCGACAGCATGACGATGGGGATGTCGCAGGTGTCGGGATTGGCGCGGTACTGACGCAGCAGTATCAAGCCGTCGAGCTCCGGCATGACGAGGTCCTGCAGGATGATCGTCGGCCGGAACGATTCGGCTGCCGCGATGGCCTGCAATGCCTGGCCGCAATAGTGGAAGGCGATGTCGGCCTGCGACTGCAGGGCGCGCCGGACCGCCTCGCCGACCATGACCTGGTCATCGACCAGCAGGACCCTGGCTGCCCAGGATCCGGTCGGCACCGCGGCCGCTTCCCCGGGTTCGCTGCTCATCGGGATGCCACCCGCGATGGACCCGGCCGTGCGACGAGGGTGGCGAGTCTGGGCGCGATGCGCGCCAGCGGCAGGATCTCGGTGGCGGCGTTCAGCCGCGCGGCAGCTTTCGGCATGCCATAGACGGTGCTCGTGGCTTCATCCTGCGCAAGCGTGTGGTGCCCCTGGTCGCGCAGGGCCTTGAGACCTGCTGCACCATCCTTGCCCATGCCGGTGAGCAGCACACCGACCGCCGCATGTCGCCAGTGCTGGCAGAGGCTGGCGAAAAACACGTCGATCGAGGGGCGGTAGGCGTGCGCGCGGGGTTCACTCGTGTACCCCAGTCGGCCGGTATGACCCAAACACAGGTGCTGGTCGCCGCGGGCAAGCAGCACGGCACCGGCCGCAGGACGCTCGCCAGCCTCGGCGAGCCGCACCGGATTGGGCGACTGCTGGCTGAGCCAATGGGCAAGACCGGTCGCGAACCGCGCATCGATGTGCTGGACGATGACGATCGACGCCGGAAAATCCCGTGGCAATGTCGACAGCACGCCGGCCAGCGCACCGGGACCACCGGCGGAGGCACCGATGGCGATGAGGGGAACGTGGTCCGGCATCGCCGCGGGTGACGGGATGGCCGGGAGGATCGTGGTACCGGCCCCGACGCGCCGGGCGATGCAATCGAGCTTGGCCAGCAGGGGTGCCGCACCGTTTTCGGGATGCCGGTGGTCGAGCACGGGGGTATCGATTGCATCCAGCGCACCATGCCCCATGGCTTCGAAAACGCCACTGGCATTCATGCCGACGTCGGCGGTCACGATGAGGATCGAGCAAGGCGTCTCGGCCATGATGCGGCGCGTCGCCTCGACCCCGTCCATGCCCGGCATGATCAGGTCCATCAGGATGAGGTCCGGTCGGTCGCGGGCACACGCCATCACGGCCTGTGCGCCGTCCTTGGCGATCCAGACGACTTCGTGCTCGGGTCGCAACGCGACCACGCGGCGCAGGGCCTCGGCCACCATCGGCAGGTCGTTGACGATACCGATCCTCATGCCATGGCCTCGCCGATCAGGTCCTCGACCGCGCGCAGCAGGGTTTCATCGTGGAAGCTGGCCTTGGTCAGGTAGTAGTCGGCGCCGGCCTCGAGACCCCGGCGCCGGTCCTCCTCGCGATCCTTGTAAGAGACGATCATCACCGGAGTGCTGCGCAGCCCCGGGTCCTTCTTGATCATCGCCACCAGTTCGATGCCGTCCATGCGCGGCATGTCGATGTCGGTGACGACGAGGTCGAAATTGCCGGCACGCACGGCGTTCCAGCCGTCCATGCCGTCGACCGCGACATCGACCTCGTAGGCCGCCTGGTCGAGCAGCTTGCGCTCGAGCTCGCGCACCGTCAGCGAGTCGTCGACCACCAGCACGCGCTTGCGCGACTTGCCGGTGCCGCCGCCCTGGCCTTGCTCGATGCGGGTGATGCGACTGCCCGAGAGGATCTTGTCGATGGAATGCAGCATGTCCTCGACATCGACGATGAGCACCGGCAGCCCGTTCTCCGTCAGCGCACCGGCAGCGATGTCCTGGATCCTGCCGAAGCGCGGGTCGAGCGGCTGGACCACCAGCTCACGCTCGCCGAGGAATCGATCGGCAATCAATCCGTAGGTCGCACCGGCATCGCCGATGACGAGCACCGGCAGGTCGTCGCCCGGTGGCGGGGCAGCATCGCCGCCGAGCAGCTGCCGCGCACCGACGAGACCCACGGGCCGGTCTTCGAGCTGGAAATACTGGCGACCTTCGAGGACTTCGATGGCATCCGCGGGCAGCTTCAGCGTGCGCACGATGTGCGCCAGCGGAAAGGCATAGGGCTCGCCACCGACTTCGACCAGCAGGGTACGCACCACCGAGAGGGTCAGCGGCAACTGCAACTGGAAGCTGGTGCCGTGGCCCGGCTGCGAGTTGACGCGGACGGTGCCGCGGACCTGGCGAATCATGGTCTGGACGACATCCAGGCCGACACCGCGACCGGAAATCTCGGTCACGGCCGCGCGGGTGGAGAAGCCGGGCAGGAACAGGAACTCGAGCGCCTCGGCCTCGCCGAGCCGGCCGGCGATTTCCGCCGTCGTCAGGCCGCGCGCAACGATGATCTCGCGCAGATGGCCCTGCTCGATGCCGCAGCCATCGTCGCTGAGGGTGATCTGCAGCAGGCCGGCGCTGTGGCGGGCTTCGAGCCGGATCACGCCCTCGGCCGGCTTGCCCGCCGCGACCCTGACATCGGGCATCTCGATGCCATGGTCGATGGCATTCCTCAGCAGATGGCCGAGGGGTGCCTCGAGTTTCTCGAGGATATCGCGATCGACCTGCGTGTCCTCGCCGACGATCTCCAGGCGTACCTGTTTGCCGAGCGAGCGGCCGAGGTCACGGACCGTCCTCGCCAGGTTGCGTACACCGTCGGCGAATGGCCGCATCCGGCAGGCCAGCACGGCGTCGTAGAGGCGGTGGACGAGGTCGGTGGAGCGGCCGTCGAACATCTCGATTTCAGCCAGTCTCTGCACGAGCAGCCGATGGCACTCATGGATCTGGCTGCGCACCTCGCCCAGCGACGCGGCAACACGCGGGTCGGTGACGGCGCCGCCGAGCAGTTCGGCCATGTCGTCGAGCCTCGTCGCTGCCGCATCGTGCATGCGCTTGAGGCGCAGCATCGACTCCGCATAGGGTTTGAGCCAGCGCGACTCGACGAGCGACTCGCCGGCGAGCCCGAGCAGCCGGTTGAGGTTGGTGGCCGTCACGCGCAGGGCACGGTTGGCATTGTCACGTTCTTCGGCGCTGCGCGACGGGCCCGCACCTTGAGGGGGAGAGGGTGCCGGTGGCGTCGGCGCGGCGGCCGCTGCTGCGCTCGGCGCGAGGTCGACCGGCGGCCCCTGTGCGGCGGTCACCGGCACGACGACGGGCGGCGGTGTGTCTGCGGGCGGTGGTGTGGCGGGCGGCGACGGCTCGACCGCGGCGATGGCGCCGGCCAGCGCCGCGAGGTAGGCGTCGACCCCGGCAGCCATGCCGGCCGCGAGGTTGAGGTCGTCGTCGGCACTTTCCGTGAGGCGCGTCAGGAGATCGATACCCTGGAGCAGCACGTCGATGTGTGATTGCCGCAACCGCAGGGTGCCACGCTGGGCCGCGACGAAGCAGTCCTCCATCGCATGCGTGACCTTGACCCCGGGGTCGAGGCCGATGATGCGCGCGGCCCCCTTGAGCGAATGGGCGGCCCGCATGCAGACCTCGAGCTGGTCTGCGGCCAGCGGGTCGCGCTCCAGCGCCAGCAGCCCGGCCGTCAACGCCTGGAACTGGCTTTCCGCATCCATGCGGAACAACTCGAGCATCGACAGGCTGCCGAGGTCGGTCCCGCTCATGCCAGGCTCCGGTTGAACGACTGGAACAGCGGCACCTCGTCGAGCAGGGCGACGCGGGTGTCGTTCCATGCCAGTGCCGAACGGGTGCAGGTGGCGGTGGCCCTGGCGATGGTCGCCGGCGGCGGCGCCATGTCCTGCGGCTGGAAGTGGACGATGCCGCGCACCTCATCGACCGGACACACGCCACGGTGTCCTTCGCGGAGCAGGACGAGAAACCGGCCACCAACCGCCTGGCGCGGGCCGGCTTCGGCAACCGGATCGAGGTCGAGGACCCGCTGCAGTGAAAAGCACGGCAGCAGCTCGCCGCGGATGTTGGCCAGCCCGAGCAACACGCCGTTGCGGCGGTGGGGTACCGGATGGATGGGCCGCGGGCCGACGATTTCCTTGAGGATCGCCGTCGGCAGGGCCAGCCACTCGAGGCCGACGCGGAAGACGACCGCAGACACTTTGTCGACATCGGCCAGTCGCTTGCTGCGCGCCACTTGCGCCGTGCACTGCGCGAGGTAGTCCCCGGGCAGTTCGGCGTCGAGGAACTTCGCGGCGGCGGCCGAATACGTCGGGCAATTGCGGCAGTGGATGTGTGCGGGCATCTGCGCACAGGAACGGTCGCCGTGGACACCGACGACGTTCCAGCAGTCGGTGACCGCAGTTTGCACGGGGAGCGGCCCGGCCTGTGCCACGGTGTTCATGTCCCGCAGCCCGCCGTCGCAAGGCGCTGGATCCGGCTGCGCAGCACGCGGGCACCGGCCGCATCACCCAGCTTGGCCAGCAGCAGGCTCAGGTGGACCAGCGTCTCGTAATGGCTCGGGTCCAGATACAGGGCCTTGCGGTAACAATCGCCCGCGGTGGCCGTGTCGCCGCCAGCAGCCGCGATCAAGCCGAGCAGGTGGTAAGCGTCGGGGTGTGGACCGTGCTGACGCAGGCTTTCCGTGCAGTGGTGTGCGGCCGCCTCGAGGTCGCCCTGGTCGGCGAGGCGGCGGGCGCACTCCAGCGGGCTCGACACCGGGTCCGGCGGAGCCGCCGCCGGCGTGACGGCCGTGCACGGCGGCGGGGGCACCGACACGCTGCGAACCGGCGTCACCCCGGCGCGGCGCGGCGGCCGCGACGCCGGTGCCCGCACCCGCGCCGGCACGGTGCGCGCGCGGCGAAAGCCGAACGACAACGGAATACGCAGCGAGTCGAATCCATGGCGCAACGCCAGGCCACCTTCCGAGGGGCCGACGAACAGCAGGCCATCGGCCCCCAGCCGGCGGGTCAGCGCGGTGAAGGCGTCGTCCTGGGCCTCGCGGTCGAAGTAGATGAGCAGGTTTCGGCAGAAGATCGCGTCATAGGGCCCTGCACCGTGGAGCAACTGATCGGCGAGCAGGTTGCCCTGGTGGAAGTGCACCGGCCGGCGCACGGCATCATGGATGCGGTAACCGTCGTCGCCGGCGCTGAAATGCCGCGCCCGATAATCCAGGTCTTCGCCACGAAACGAGTTTCTGCGGTACATTCCGTGCCGCGCCCGCGCCAGGGCTTGCGCGCTGATATCAACGGCATCGATGTGGCACCGTTCGATGGGGAAGCCGGCGTCCAGTAGCGCCATCGCCATCGAGTAGGGCTCTTCGCCGCTCGAGCAGGGCACGCTCAGCAGGCGCAATTTGCTGTCGACATCGCGTGGCCGCCATGCCGTGGTGGCATGGCGCGCCAGTGCCGCAAACGCTTCACGGTCGCGGAAGAACCAGGTTTCCGGGATGACGACCGCTTCGATCAGCGCCTGCCGCTCGCTGGCCGATGCCTCGAGCAGGTCGAGGTAGGCGGCCGGATCGTCCATCCCGAGCGCGCCGAGCCGGCGCCTGACTGCGCTGTCGACCGTGGCGGCACCGACGGTGGCGATATCCAGGCCCATGGCTTCGCGCAGCAGCGCACTGAAGTCCGGCGCCGTCATGTCGTGACCTGCGGGCAGAGCAATTCGCGAACCGGCCCGGGCAACAGCATCAGGATATCGAGGCGTTGCGCAAGACCTTCGCGATCCGTGACGACGGATCCCGCATGCGCGCCTGCGATGCCGGGATGCTCGAAACCGGCCTTGTCGACGCGGCGCGTCTCGGTGACTTTCTCGACGACCAGACCCAGCAGGGCCGTCGCACGGTGATCATCAAGGGCATGACGGATCAGGACGATGCGCGTGTGCAGGCGCCGCTCGGCCGGACGGTTCAACATGAGCTGCGTCAGGTCGAGTACCGGCACCAGCGTGCCGCGGTAGTCCAGCACACCGACGACGGCAGGTGGTGCCTGCGGCAGCGGCATGATCTCGACGAGCGGCAGCACCTCGGCAACCTGGCGGGCATCGATCAGATAGCGGTCGTGACCGAGGTGAATCAGCAGAAACAGCATCGGTACCCCCATCCTCCCACCGCCGCGGACCACGACACACCAGACCCCTCACGCGGCGCCGTTCACACCGCCTGCAGCTTGAAACGCGAAACCCCGTTGCGCAGTCCATTGGAGACCTGGCTGAGTTCACTGATGGCCGCCGCTGACTGGTTCAGCGAATCGACCGTCTGTCGTGCAGCATCCGTCAGCTGCATCAGCGACTGGCTGATCTGCTCGGCACCGGTGGCCTGTGCCTGCATGCCTTCGTTGACCGATTCGACCCGCGGCGCCAGCGTCTGGACCTGATGGATGATCTGCGACAGCTGTGCGCCGACGGCCTTGATCTCGTCCATGCCACGGCGCACCTCCTCCGAAAACTTGTCCATGCCCATGACACCGGACGCCACCGCGGACTGGATGTCCTTGACCATCTTCTCGATGTCGAAGGTGGCCACCGCCGTCTGATCGGCGAGGCGGCGGATCTCCGTGGCGACCACGGCAAAGCCGCGACCGTATTCGCCGGCCTTCTCGGCTTCGATGGCGGCATTGAGCGACAGCAGATTGGTCTGGTCGGCAACCTTGGTGATGGTGGTGACCACCTGGTTGATGTTGCCGGCCTTCTCGTTGAGCACGACCAGCTTGGAATTGATCGAAGCCGCGGCTTCGATGACCCGCCCCATGGTTTCTTCCATGTTCACCAGGCTCGCCTGGCCGCTGCCGGCCAGCGCGGCGGAATGTTCGGTCACTTCGGAGACCTCGCCGATGGTCTTGACCAGCTCCATCGACGTGGCGGAAATCTCCTTCGAGGTTGCGCCAATCTCCGTGGTGGTGGCGGCGATCTCGCTGGCGGTTGCCTGCTGTTGCTTGGCCGTGGATGCGATATCGGCCACCGAGTTGCCGACCTGCGTGCTCGACTTCTGGATCTGGCTGACCAGGGCAGTCAGTTCGTCGGTCATGCGGTTGAAGCCCTCGGCCAGCGCATGGAATTCATCGTGCTGTTTGAGCGTGAGCCGCCGCGAGAAGTCGCCGGCACGCATGACCTCGACGATCTCGTTCAGCTGGCGCAGCGGCCGGGAGATCGCCACCGTCAGGCCATAGGCGCACAGCAGGGTAAAGACCAGTGTGGCCAGGAAACCGATGGCCATGCGCAGCCTGGCCTCACCGATCGCATCGGTGAT
Organism: uncultured Chromatiaceae bacterium; assembly: GCA_964417725.1. Classification (GTDB taxonomy): domain Bacteria; phylum Pseudomonadota; class Gammaproteobacteria; order Steroidobacterales; genus SHZI01. Next base: position 42,700 of record CAYQIV010000013.1, on the reverse strand, counting down.
CTTGTCGACCGACAGGTTGGCGTTTGTCTTGTTCAGTTCGATGCTGGCCTGGATGGCGTCCTGCGCCCTGCCGAAGGCCGGGTCCAGCTCATCGCGCCACATGTCGTTGACTTCATCGAATTTCATCTCGGCGTTGAGCCGCAGGATCTCGGCCTGGATCTTTTCCAGGGGATCAAGCTGGGTCCTGAATGCGGCGAACACCTCGCGGTCGTGGCCGGCCGTGGCGAGGGCCTCGTAGCGGGCGATCAGGGTGGCAAGTTCCTCGCGACTGGCCTTCCAGCGTTCCTGGAGCTTGCGCACGGCGAGGATGTCGTCCTGACCGAGTTGCTGCACGGTCAGGGCGTAGCTGGCGGTGAGGGCATCGCGCACCGCGGAACTGTTGTACAGGCCGGGAATGAACTCGGTCGCGGCGCTGTCGGCGGCCTCATCGATGATGCCAAGGCCGGTATAGGCCACCCGCGACATGATGATCATCAGCCCGAGGATGATGGCAAAGCTCCCCAGCAGCCGCTGACGAATGGTCCAGTTGTTCATTCCCTTCGACTCCACACTGCGGTGATGCCCCAGGCCATGCGCGGTGGCCTACCCCCCGGCCCGCTTCTTGAAGGCGCGCACCTGGGCATTGAACTTCCGTGCCACGACGTTGAGCTTGTCGATGGCGCGATTTTCGCGCGCGGCGTTGCCGCCGTTGCTGCGCAAGCACTCCACGTACGCATCGACCGCCGCGTTATAGGCCGCGAACGCCTCATGCGCCGCGACCATCTCTTCGCGACTTGCGGTGCCGCCGTCGGGAAACGGCGGCACTTCCGTCACGGCGGGGCAATCGGCGCGGGCCAGTGCCGACACCAGCGAAATGATCAGGGCGACAGGGGCCAAAGCCTTCATGGGCAGTTACCGTCGACAGCGCCTTTTGCGGGCCACAGCGGCCCACCGGCAGTGTGTTACGGCGCCGTTGTGCGAAACGTTGCGACGGCTCACATTTTGTAAAGCGGCAACCGGCTACGCTGCCAATCCCGACCATGGCCCTTGACAGGGGTAGCCGCCGGCAATGGCCAGCCAGGCCAAAGAAGCGATACCGGTATTGCTCGTCGACGACCAGGCGCTGGTCGCCGAGGCCATTCGCCGTGCGCTGGCGACGGATGCCGACCTCGTGCTGCATTACTGCGCCGGAGCCGACAAGGCGCTGGCGATGGCCGCTGAGGTCCAGCCGATGGTGATCCTGCAGGACCTGGTCATGCCGGGCGTCGATGGCCTCGACCTGGTCCGTCAGTATCGCGACAACCCGACGACGCGCGACACACCGATCATCGTGCTGTCGACCAGGGAAGAACCGGCGACGAAGAAGGAAGCGTTTGCACGCGGCGCCAGCGATTACCTGATCAAGATCCCGGACCCCCTCGAGCTGGTCGCGCGGCTGCGCTACCACGCCCGCGCATGCCGGAACCGCCGCGAGCGCAATGCAGCCTTCACGGCGCTCCACGCCAGCGAAGTGCGTCTCAGGCAGATCATCATGCACAACGCCGACGGCATCCTCGTCGTCGACCCGCAGGGCGTGATCCGCTTCGCCAACCCGGCAGCAGAAGTGATGTTCGGCCGGGTCGGTGCAGAATTGGTCGGCACCCGGTTCGAACAGGCGCTGGCGGAGGACGCGGGTGTGGAAATCACCATCGATGGCGGTGACGTCCGCACGACCGCCGAACTGCGGTCTGTCGCCACCGAGTGGGAAGGGCAACCGGCGTCACTGGTGTCGCTGCGCGACGTTACCGAGCGACAGCGTGCGGAAGAGGAGCGCCGGCGCATGGCGCTGCAGCTGCAGTCGGCCCAGAAACTCGAGTCGGTCGGACAGCTCGCGGCCGGCATCGCCCACGAGATCAATACCCCGGCGCAGTACCTGCTCGACAACGGCCACTTCCTCCAGGAAGCCTGCACGGACATGCTGGCCGTGTTCGATGCCGCACAGAAGCTCGCGCCTGCCGCCCGGGCGGCGGGCGTCGATCCCTCACTGGTCGAGTCGCTCGAAGGCCGGATGGAGGAAGCCAACTACGCCTTCCTGGCAAAGGAAGTCCCCGGCGCCATCGAGCAGTCGCTGAACGGCGTGGCACATATCAGCAAGATCGTGTCGGCGATGAAGGAATTCTCCCGCCCGGGCACGGCCGAGAAAATGGCCACCGATCTCCATCGCGCACTGGAAACGACGTTGACGGTGGCCCATCACGAATGGGCGGCAGTGGCCGAAGCCGAGACGCAGTTTGCCGCCGACCTGCCCGAGGTGCCGTGCCTGCCCGGCGAGATCAACCAGGTGTTCCTGAATTTGATCATCAACGCCGCACAGGCCATCGCCGACAAGGCGAACAATGGCCAGAAAGGCCGGATCACGGTCAGCACCGCCGTGCGGGGGGATCAGGCCGAGATCCGCATCGGCGACACCGGCAACGGGATTCCGCCGGCGATCCGCGACCGGGTGTTCGATCCGTTCGTCACCACCCGGGATGTCGGCAAGGGCACGGGCCAGGGGCTGGCCATCGCCCGCTCGATCGTCGTCGACAAGCACGGCGGTGCCCTCTCTTTCGAGACGCAGGACGGTGTCGGCACCACCTTCATCATCACGCTGCCGCTGAAGCCGGCCTGAAGCGCAGGCCGCGCTTCGGACCACTGCCGGCCGGTTGGCGGCCGGTTCAATGACCGGTGTTCACGCCCTCCCGGGGGCTGTGGTAACCGGTCTTGAGACGCACGGCCACCGCCATCACCAGCACCATCAGATTCATCACGCCGACGACGACGAAAGGTGCGCCCGGCATCCAGTGGTCGAAGACCAGACCGCCGATGATCGACAGCGCGAGGATGCCCACCGAACCGCAGGTGTTGAACAACCCGACCACCGAGCCGCGGATGTCCTCGGGCGCTTCCTGGCCGATGAGCGCCGCGCCGGAGAGGATGCCGCTGAACTCGCCGATGCCGAGCAGCACCGCCACCGGGATGAAGGCGCTGACGATGGGGCTCGGCGAGAAGCCGGCCCACAGGTAGGCGGTGCCGGCCAGCGCCATCGCGATGGCCACCGCCGTCAGCCGGTCGACACGGTCGAGGATGAAGGCCCACAGCGGGGCCCACAGCAGGCCGGAAGTCTGGACGATGGCGATGAAGATGCCGGCCTTCTTGGTCGCATCCTCCAGCGTCAGGCCTTCGGTGACACCGGCCTGGCTGGCCCACAGGGCGAAAAAGGTCGAGATCAGCATCAGGTCGCCGCGGGCGACGAACGCCTCGACACAGGCCACCGCGACGCGCGGGTTGGTGCGCGCCGCACGGAGCCCTTCATTCAGCAGGTGACTGACCGGCTGCCGCGCCTGGACCTTGCCCGGCTTGCCGGCCTTGAGGCCGCGGCCGACGATGAGCGCGCTGATCACGGCCAGCGCGGCACCAGCCCAGTATGTCAGGCGCCCGGACATCAAGGTCGTGTAGCCCATGCCGGCAAAGAACTGCGGCAGACGCGACAACAGCAGCACACACATCACCGCACCGAGGCCGTTGGCCACGCCCGATATCGCCACCATGAAGCCGCGCGATCGTTCCTGCGGATAGTCGGCGAGGACGGTCGCCATCATGCCGGTGAGCATCGCCGAACCGACGGAGAAGAAGATCCGGCACAGCACCAGCTCGGTGAGGGTGGTGGCCAGCGGATAGAGGGCCAGCGCGACGCCGATCCAGGCAAAGCCGAGACTGTAGATCGGTCGCCGGCCGATGCGATCGGAAAGGGCGCCAAAGGCGGCCACCATCAGAAACACCGTGCCTTCGTAGGCGAAGGACAGGATGGCGCTGGCACGGCCCTGCGCCTCGACGGGCAGGTTGAGGTTCTCACGCAGCAGATAGGGCTGCATGAAGCTCATGAAGCTGATCAGGCCGATGGTGAAGAAAGCTGCATAGACATATGCAAGTGCATTGCGCCGGCTGACACCGGGCGCCAGCCACACGGGCCCGAACCGGGCAGGCGCGGAAGTCGTCTCGCTCATGTGCTGCGCATCCCCCTCAACCACCGACCCTGCAGAGGGCGGCAATATGCCAGAAGCAAACCGGATTCGGACGACGGTCGGTCGACCCGGCCGGCATCATTCAAGCCACTGCCGCCCGGCGCAAACACACCGTTTGTTGGTATTCCCCATCCCGACCGGGGCCGGGGTCAGAGCGTTTTTCCCGGCGGTTCGATGGTCAATCCATTCCCGCCGCCGGCGGACCCGCCGTTCAGTCGGGGTTGGCCTCGCGGTCGAGGCCGAGTTCGCGAATCTTGCGGCTCAGCGTGTTGCGGCCCCAGCCGAGCAGGCGTGCCGCTTCACTGCGGTGACCGCGGACATGGGCGAGCGTGGCGCGGATCAGCGTCTTCTCGAAAGCCGGCAGGGCGACATCGAGCAGGGGCGGGGCGGGGTGCCCGTCTACCGCGCCGGCCTCGAGCGTCGCCGTCGCCCAATGGCCGAGGCGCTCCACCCACTCGCCGATCGCACCGGCGGCATCGGCCGGCCCGCCGAACGCCGGCGGGATGTCCTCGATGCGGATCTCCGTCCCCGGCGCCGTGACCGTCAGGCGCCGGCAGGCATTGACGAGCTGGCGGACGTTGCCGGGCCAGGCGTAGCTCTGCAATACCGTGGCCGCCTCCGCCGCCAGGCGTTTGGGTTCGACGCGCAGCTCACGTGCCGCCTCGCGCAGGTAATGGTCGAGCAGCAGCGGGATGTCCTCGCGACGCGCGCGCAGCGGCGGTGTGACGATATGGATGACATTGAGGCGATGGAACAGGTCTTCACGGAAGCGGCCGGCCTCGACCGCGGCCGCCAGTTCCTGGTTGGTGGCCGCGATGACGCGCACGTCGACGCGAATCGGCACCTGCCCGCCAACCCGGTAGAACTCGCCTTCCGCCAGCACGCGCAGCAGGCGCGTCTGCAGTGCCGACGACATGTCGCCGATCTCGTCGAGGAACAGCGTGCCACCATCGGCCTGCTCGAAGCGGCCGATGCGCCGGCTGTCGGCGCCGGTAAAGGCGCCGCGCTCATGACCGAACAGCTCGGACTCGAGGAGATCGGCGGTGATCGCCGTGGTGTTGAGCGCGATGAAGGGCTTCTGCGCCCGCGGGCTGTGTTCGTGCAGGGCGCGGGCAACGAGTTCCTTACCCGTGCCGGACTCGCCCGTGATGAGCACGGTCATGCTCGAGCGCGACAGCCGGCCGATGGTACGGAACACCTCCTGCATGGCCGGTGCCCGACCGATGAGTTGCGGCACCGGTCGTTCGGTCTCGACCTGCCCGCCGTCGCTGCGACCACCGAAGCGCGCCGCGCGGCGCACCAGCGCCACGGCATCGTCGACGTCGAACGGCTTGGGCAGGTACTCGAAGGCGCCGCCCTGGTAGGCGGCGACGGCGCTGTCGAGGTCGGCGTGTGCGGTGATGACGATCACCGGGAAGGCGTGGCCATCGCGCGTCAGCCGGCGCATCGCCTCGAGGCCATCGACGCCCGGCATGTGCACATCGGACACCAGCACATCGGGCTGGTCGGCCTGCAGGGCCTCGAACAGTTGCTCGGCGGAATCGAAGGCGCGCGTGACCATGCCTTCGGCATTGAGGGCGCGCTCGAGCACCCAGCGCACCGAGGCGTCGTCATCGACGACCCAGACGGTCAGGGCCCGGGCGGTCATGCCCCGTCCTCTTTGGCATCATCGACGGGAATGCGCACCATGAACACCGTGCGCCCGGGCCGTGACTGGTATTCGATCAGGCCGCCGTGCCGGCTGACGAGGTCCTGTGACAGCGCCAGTCCAAGGCCGGTACCCCCTTCACGACCGGTGACCAGCGGGTAGAACAGGGAGTCGGCGATCTCCGGCGGCACGCCGGGACCATCGTCTTCGACCTCGATGCTGGCGACGAGGCGATGGCGCGTCGCGCCGATGGTGTAGCCGGACAACGCACGGGTGCGGAACACGACGTGGCCGCGCGCGCCGACGGCCTGCACGGCATTGCGCGCCAGGTTGAGGACGGCCTGGATGAGCTGGTCGGGATCGGCATGCAGCAGCGGCAGGCTCGGATCGTAGTCGCGGATGACGTGGACGGCGTCGCCGCACTCGCTGGCCAGCAGGGCGATGACGCGCTCCGCGATCTGGTGGACGTTGACCGGCTCGCAACGTGGCCGGCGCAACGGCCCCAGCAGGTTGTCGGTCAGCGCCGTGAGCCGGTCGGCTTCGCTGATGATGACGCGCGTGTATTCCCGCAGCGCTGCCGTCGGCAGCTCGCGCTCGAGCAGCTGGGCCGCGCCGCGCAGCCCGCCGAGCGGATTGCGGATCTCATGGGCCAGCTGGCGGATCATGCGGCGGCTGGCATCATGCTGGCTGATCAATGCGTGCTCGCGGTCGACCTGTCGCCACTGGGTGGCATCGAACAGTTCGACGATGAGTACTTCGCCGGCCAGCGAGCGCAGCGGCGTGACGCGGCAGGCCAGCTCGAGCGTCACCCCGCCCTTGTTCGGCACCATCAGCGAGACGAGCTGGCCAAACCCCTGGCCGTCGGCAGCTGCGCGCTCGACCAGCGCCAGCACGGCCTGGACCTGCGGCAACTGTGTACCGAGCGGGCGGCCCAACGCCTGGCGCGCGCTGATGCCGAGCAGGTCCTCGGCACCGGCATTCATCCAGATGATGGTGTCGGTGCCCGCGACGGTGATCACCGCCGTCGTCAGGCTGTTGAGGATTTCCGTGGCGGATGGTGCGGCTATGGCCCCGGCGCCTGGGGCGCGGGCTGGGGATTCAGGGGATTTTGCGGATTGGCGATGGACGTCTGGCGCACGTAGAACGTCGTCGTCGCGCTGCGGCCGACCACCGTGCCGTCGGTCGTCACCACCACCGCCTCCAGGCGGTGCTCGCCGCGATACACCTCGTCGAGCCGGGTGCGCGTGACTCCCGCTGCCAGCGTCGTCGCCAGCCGGCCGTCGAGCCAGATCTGCAGCGCGTGTCCCGCCACCAGCGGCGGGGTGGTCGTCACCGCGACGCTCAGCTGTCCCTCGATGTTCCACAGCACCTCTTCCTGGCCCGGTTGCTGGATCTCGATCGCGGCGTACCGCGGGCCGGCCGCCGGTTCGGCAGCGGCGAGGCGACCGGCGCCGCGTTGCGCCGGCATGGCCGGCCGGGACGCCGGCGGGCTCGCGTCGATGGCGAGGCGTTCAGCACCCGGCTCGGGCCGGTCCGAGTAATGCACATGACCATCGGCGTCCGTCCAGCGATAGACGTCGGCGCCACCCAGGGCCAGCACGGCGAGCAGGAACAGCATGTGCATGGGCCTAGCATACCCGCAGGCCCCGGCAGGCGGCCAGCATCCGGCCGTGACGGCCGCCGGATGCCGGCCCTGCGCCCATCAGACGCTGTAGTACAGCTCGAACTCCATCGGATGGGTGGCCATGCGCACGCGATTGACCTCGGCCATCTTGAGTTCGATGTAGGCATCGATCAGGTCGTCGCTGAACACGCCGCCGGCCTTGAGGAAGTCACGGTCCTGGTCGAGGGCGTTGAGGGCCTGCTCGAGGGTGAAGCAAACCTGCGGGATCTTCTTTTCCTCTTCCGGCGGCAGGCTGTAGAGGTCCTTGTCCATCGGCTCGCCGGGGTGGATCTTGTTGACGATACCGTCGATGCCGGCCATCAGCATGGCGGTGAACGCCAGGTACGGGTTGGCGGTGCTGTCCGGGAAGCGCACCTCGATGCGCCGCGCCTTCGGGCTGGCGACGAAGGGAATGCGGATCGAGGCCGAGCGGTTGCGCGCCGAGTAGGCCAGCATCACCGGCGCCTCGAAATGCGGCACCAGACGCTTGTAGCTGTTGGTGCTGGGGTTGGTGAAAGCGTTGATGGCCCTGGCATGCTTGAGGATGCCGCCGATGTAGTAGAGCGCCGTTTCGGACAGGCCACCGTACCCGTCACCGGTGAAGACATTCTTGCCACCCTTGGACAACGACTGGTGGACATGCATGCCGCTGCCGTTGTCGCCGACCAGCGGCTTGGGCATGAAGGTGGCCGTCTTGCCGTAGCTGTGGGCGACGTTGTGGACGACATACTTGAGGATCTGCACCTCGTCGCCCTTGCGCACCAGCGTGCCGAACTTGACGCCGATCTCGCCCTGGCCGGCGGTCGCCACCTCGTGATGGTGCACCTCGACCTCAACGCCCATCTCCTCGAGCGTCAGGCACATGGCCGAGCGGATGTCCTGCTGCGAATCGACCGGCGGCACGGGGAAATAACCGCCCTTGAGACCCGGCCGGTGGCCGATGTTGCCACCTTCGTGCTCCTTGTCGGAGTTCCACGCTGCCTCGACGGAGTCGACCGAGTAGTGGGCACCGTTGACGGCGCAACGATAGCGCACGTCGTCGAAGATGAAGAATTCGTTCTCCGGGCCGAAGAATGCCGCATCGGCGATGCCCGTCGACCTGAGGTACTCCTCGGCGCGGCGCGCTGTCATGCGCGGACAGCGGTCGTAGCCCTGCATGGTCGACGGCTCATAGACGTCGCAGCGGATGATGACGGTGGTGTCTTCCATGAAGGGGTCGACGACGGCGGAGGCCGCATCGGGCATCAACACCATGTCGGATTCCTGGATGCCCTTCCAGCCGCCGATCGACGAACCGTCGAACATCTTGCCGTCCTCGAAGAAGGATTCGTCGACGACCCTGGCCGGTACGGTGACGTGCTGCTCCTTGCCCTTGGTATCGGTGAAGCGCAGGTCTACGAACCGCGCCTCGGCGTCTTTGATCAGGCGGATGGCGTCGGCGGCTGTCATGGTCTGCTCCTGGTGCGAGTGTCTGGATAGGGAGGGACTTGCCAGGGCCGCACGGCGTGCGTCCGGGCTGGCCCGGCGATGCGCAACGATAATGCACAGGACGTGCCAAGGCCAGCAGGATCATAACGGCATGATTTTAGGGGTTAATTTTAGAAGGTCGACACAAGCCCCGCACCATATTGGTGCAACCTGAATGGTCCCCGCCCGAAAACGGTGCGAATCGCCCTCGACGTGCCCGACGCCGGGGCGGCTGTGGCTGCGCAAAAATCGGGGCTATACTGCCGCGCCGCTCGCGTCTGGATTGCCCCTCCCGTGTCGCAAGATCGTCCAAAAACCTTTCAGGATCTGATCCTTGCGCTACAGCAATACTGGGCCCGACAGGGCTGCGTGGTGCTCCAGCCCTTCGACATGCCGATGGGTGCCGGCACCTTCCACCCGGCCACCTTCCTGGGCGCCTTGGGCCGGGAGCCGTGGCGCGCCGC
>CAYQIV010000013.1:0-33426 GCA_964417725.1 uncultured Chromatiaceae bacterium | reverse complement strand
GGTGGGGGCGCGGCCCCTCCCCCCGGCCCCCGTGCGGGGGGCCCCGGGGCCGGGGGGGGGGGCGCGCCGCCTATGTGCAGCCCAGCCGGCGGCCCACCGACGGGCGCTATGGCGACAACCCCAACCGCTTGCAGCACTACTACCAGTTCCAGGTCGTCATCAAGCCATCGCCGGCGGACATCCAGACCCTCTACCTGCGGTCGCTCGAGGCGCTCGGCATCGACCCGCTGGTCCACGACATCCGCTTCGTCGAAGACAACTGGGAATCGCCGACGCTGGGCGCCTGGGGGCTGGGCTGGGAGGTGTGGCTCAATGGGATGGAAGTCACCCAGTTCACCTACTTCCAGCAGGTTGGCGGGCTCGACTGCCGGCCGGTGACCGGCGAGATCACCTACGGGCTGGAGCGCATCGCCATGTATCTGCAGGGTGTCGACAGCGTCTACGACCTGTGCTGGACCGACGGGCCCTTCGGCCGCGTCACCTATGGCGATGTCTTCCATCAGAACGAAGTCGAGATGTCCCGCTACAACTTCGAGCACGCCGACACCACGGTGCTGTTCCCGCGTTTCGACCACGCCGAGGCCGCCTGCCGGGCGCTGGTCGAGGCCGGCCTGACGCTGCCGGCCTACGAACAGGTGCTCGAGGCTTCGCACAGTTTCAATCTTCTCGATGCACGCCGCGCGATCTCGGTCAACGAACGCCAGCGCTACATCCTGCGCGTGCGTGAAATGGCGCGCTCGGTCGCTGCCGCGTATCACGAGCGCCGTGCTGCACTCGGCTTCCCGCTGTGCCAGCCCGCCCCGGACAACGCCGCGCCATGAGTGCCCGGGCGGATTTTCTTGTCGAAATCGGCACGGAAGAACTGCCGCCGAAATCGCTGCGCGACCTCGAGCTGGGGTTTGCCGACGGCGTGCGCCGCGGCCTCGCCGAAGCCGACCTCGCCTTCAAGGCACTCGTCTCCCATGCCACGCCGCGCCGGCTCGCGGTGCATGTGACGGCGCTTGCCGTCGAACAGCCCGCACAGGCCATCGAGAAGCGCGGCCCGCCGTTGCGCGTGGCCTTCGACGCCGAAGGCCGGCCGACACGTGCCGCCAGCGCCTTTGCCGAGGGCCTCGGCGTCGGCATCGAGGACCTCGACCGCGATGAGACGCCGAAGGGCGCATGGCTGTGCTATCGCACCCGGCAGCCCGGCCAGCCGACGGCCACGTTGCTGCCCGGGATCGTCGATGCCGCGCTGGCCGCCCTGCCGGTGGCACGACGCATGCGCTGGGGTGCCGGTGAGGTCGAGTTCGTGCGGCCGGTGCACTGGGTCGTGATGCTGCTCGGCGAGTCGGTGGTGCCGGGCGCCGTGCTCGGGGTCGAATCCGGTCGCACGACGCGCGGCCATCGCTTCCATGCCCCTGGCCCGTTCGACCTGTGCAGCCCGGCCGACTACGCCCGCGTGCTGCTCGAAGAGGGCAAGGTCATCACCGGCTTTGCCGCACGGCGCGATCGGGTCCGCGAACTCGTGGCGACGGCCGCCGCCCGCGTCGGCGGCCAGCCGGTCGAGGACGACGCACTGCTCGACGAGGTCACCGCACTGGTCGAATGGCCGGTGCCGGTCCTCGGCCGTTTCGCCGAACGGTTTCTGGCCCTGCCCGAGGAGGTCCTGGTGGCCACGTTGCAGGGCCACCAGCGCTACTTCCCCCTGCGCGGAACGGGGGGCCGGCTGCTGCCGCATTTCGTCACCTTGGCCAACATCGACAGCCGCGATCCCGACCAGGTGCGCGAGGGCAACGAACGCGTCGTCCTGCCGCGGCTGAGCGACGCGGAGTTTTTCTGGCAGCAGGACCAGCGCACGACCCTGGAGGCGCGCTGCACGCCACTGGCCTCGATGGTCTGGCAGAAGGGCCTCGGCAGTCTCGCCGACAAATCCGCACGGGTGGCACAACTGGCGGAAGCGGTCGCATCGGCCATCGGCTGTCCGGCGGTGCCCGCAGTGCGCGCCGCACAACTCGCCAAGGCTGACCTGCTGAGCCATCTGGTCGGGGAATTTCCCGAGTTGCAGGGCATCGTCGGGGGGCATCTGGCGCGCGTCGACGGCGAGCCCCCGGCCGTGGCCACGGCCATCGGCGAGCAGTATCTGCCCCGCCATGCCGGCGACCGGTTGCCGGCAAGTCCGGCCGGGCAGGCGCTGGCCCTTGCCGACCGGCTCGACACGCTGGCGGGCATTTTCGCGCTGGGCAAGCGCCCCGGCGGCGGCAAGGACCCCTTTGCCCTGCGCCGGGCGGCGCTCGGCCTGCTGCGCATCATCATCGAGAACGGGCTCGACGTGGACCTGCCGGCACTCCTCGCCCGTGCCGTCCACCTGCAGCCGGCGCGCATGCCCGCACCGGACGCCATCGCCAGCGACCTGCACGCCTTCGTCATCGACCGCCTGCGCGGCTGGTGTCTGGACGGGCTGTCGCCGCAGCTCGGGCCCGGCACGATCAGCGCCGCGATGTTCGAGGCCGTCCGCCTGCGCCAGCCGGCCTCGCCGCTCGATTTCCACCAGCGGCTGCGCGCGGTGCACGCCTTCACGCTGCTGCCCGAGGCGGAGAGCCTCGCGGTTGCCAACAAGCGCATCACCAACATCCTGCGCAGCGCCGGTGAGGTGCCCTCGCTGAAGGTCGACCCGGTGCGCTTCGAGCACGGCGAAGAGCGGGCGCTGCACGAGGCCATCCAGACCGCAGCCGGCCACCACGCCGCGGCACTGGCCGCGCGCGACTACACCACCGCGCTGCGCCGGCTGGCTGCACTGCGCACGCCCGTCGACGCGTTCTTCGAGGCGGTCCTGGTCATGGCCGACGACCCGCACCTGCGCGCCAACCGGCTGGCGTTGCTGCGGGGAATGCACGACATGTTCCTCGACATCGCCGACCTCTCCTGCCTGTCGGTGGCGTGAGCACGCAGCCACCGGCCACAGGCGGCGCGCTGGTCGTCCTCGACCGCGACGGCGTCATCAACCGCGACTCGGCGGATTTCATCAAGTGCGCCGATGAGTGGCAGGCCCTGCCCGGGAGCCTCGCCGCGATCGCCCGCCTGTGCCGGGCCGGTTACCGCGTGGTCATCGCCAGCAACCAGTCAGGCGTGGGGAGAGGCCTGATCACACCGGCGGCACTCGCGGAAATCGATGCACGCATGCGCGCTGCGATCGAGTCGAGTGGCGGGCGGCTTGCCGGGGTCTGGTATTGCCCGCACCGACCCGATGCGGGTTGCGCATGCCGCAAGCCGCGACCGGGGCTCCTCGAACAGATCGGTGCACATTTCGGCTGCCCGATGACCGGCGTGCCGGTGGTCGGCGATTCGCTGCGCGACATCGAGGCGGCACGCGCCGTCGGCGCACGACCCATCCTGGTGCGCACCGGCAACGGCGCACGGAGCGAGGCGCAGCGCGGTGAAGGTGTCATCGTGTGTGACGACCTGGCGGCGGTCGCGGACCTTTTGTGCGCCGAGCAGGTGGCGTGATGGCGTTTCTCCGTTCGGTGCTGTTCACCGCACTTCTTTTCATCAGCATTCTGCCGTGGAGCCTGGCGGTGCTGCTGGTCAGCCCGTTGGGGCACGCCACGCGCTATCGCGTGGCGCGCACGTGGGCGCGCAGCATGGTCTGGCTCGGCGAGCGGCTGTGTGGCCTGCGCTACCGCGTCGAGGGGCTGGAGCATGTGCCGTCCCGGGCCAGCGTCGTGCTCCTCAAGCATTCCTCGGCGTACGAGACCATCGTCCAGCAGCTGATTTTTCCCCGCCAGTGCTGGGTGCTGAAGCGCGAGCTGATGTGGGCACCTTTCTTCGGCTGGGCACTGGCCGTGCTGCAGCCCATCGCCATCGCCCGGGGCACGGGCCGGCAGGCCGTGGAACAACTGATCACGCAAGGCACGAAGCGCCTTGCCGACGGCCTGTGGGTGATGGTATTCCCGGAGGGCACGCGGATGCCGGCCGGCGAGTCGCGGCGCTACGGCCTCGGCGGTGTGCTGCTGGCCCAGCGTGCAGGGTGCGTGCTGGTGCCGGTTGCGCACGATGCGGGATACTTCTGGCCGCGACGCGGGATGCACAAGCGCGCCGGCACGGTCACGTTCCGCATCGGCCCACCGGTCGACCCGGCCGGGCGTGAGCCGCGCGAGGTCAACGCCGAGATCCAGGCCTGGGTGGAGCGCCAGATCGCCGAGATCCGCGGCCTGCCCGCACCGCCGCCGGCACGCCGCTAGATATCCAGGTTGCCGACCGTCAGCGCATTGCGCTCGATGAATTCCCGCCGCGGCTCGACGTGGTCGCCCATCAGCGTGGTGAACACCTCGTCGGCGGCGACGGCGTCCTCGATGCGCACCTGAAGCAGGCGTCGCGTCTGCGGATTGACGGTGGTTTCCCAGAGCTGTTCCGGGTTCATCTCGCCGAGGCCCTTGTAGCGCTGGATCGACTGACCCCTGCGCGCCTCGTTCATCAGCCAGTCCATCGCTTCACGGAAACTCGACACTTCACGTTGCTGTTCCCCACGGCTGACGCGGGCACCCCGCCGAACGAGCCCGTAGAGGCTGCGGCCGAATTCGGCGATGCGACGATACTCGGCGGACTCGAAGAACCGCAGCGGCAGCTCCTGTTGCTCCTCGAGGCCGTGGCGCAGGCGGCTGATGGTGAAGCCGCCGATCGTGTCCTCGCTGCCGGACACCTTGACCTGGTAGCGGACGGGGCCGTCGCCCACGGCGGCGGCGAGGGTTTTTTCCAGCTCGCCAGCCCATGCGGCGGCGCCGGTCGCATCGATGCGGGCCGCGTCGAGCTCGGGCACGAAGGGCAGTTGGTTCAGCACCAGCGGGTCATGCCGCCGGGCGAGCCGCGCGATGATTGCGGTGACGACGATGTCCTGGCTCGCCAGGGCGCGCAGCGCCTCGCCGGCCAGTGGCTCACCGCCCTCACCGGGGTCGAACACGGCGCCGTCGAGCGCGGATTGCAGCAACAGGGCACTGAGCTCGGCGTCATCCTTGACGTACTGCTCCTGCTTGCCCCGCTTGACCTTGTAGAGCGGCGGCTGGGCGATGTAGATGTGGCCGCGCTCGATCAGTTCGGGCATCTGCCGGTAGAAGAACGTCAGCAGCAGCGTGCGGATGTGCGAACCGTCGACGTCGGCATCGGTCATGATGATGATGCGGTGGTAGCGCAGCTTGTCGGGGTCGAAGTCCTCGCGGCCGATGCCGCAGCCGAGCGCGGTGATCAGCGTGCCCACCTCGGCCGACTGGAGCATCTTGTCGAAGCGCGCCTTCTCGACGTTGAGGATCTTGCCCTTGAGCGGCAGCACGGCCTGGGTGCGCCGGTCACGGCCCTGCTTGGCGGAACCGCCCGCCGAATCGCCCTCGACGAGGAACAGCTCGGACAGCGCCGGGTCCTTTTCCTGGCAATCGGCGAGCTTGCCGGGCAGGCCGGCGATGTCCAGGGCACCCTTGCGCCGGGTCATCTCGCGCGCCTTGCGCGCCGCCTCGCGGGCCCGGGCCGCGTCGATCACCTTGGCGACGACGGCGCGCGCCTCGTTGGGGTGTTCGAGCAGGAAAGCCTCGAGCTGTTCGGCGACGATCGATTCGACAGCGCCCTTGACCTCGGAGGAGACGAGCTTGTCCTTGGTTTGTGAAGAGAATTTCGGATCGGGCAACTTGACCGAGAGCACGGCCGTCAGGCCTTCGCGGGCATCGTCACCGGTGGTGGCCACCTTGTCCTTGCGCGCGCCCAGCTCTTTTTCGATGTAGGTGTTCAGCGTGCGCGTCAGCGCGGCGCGAAACCCGGAGAGGTGCGTGCCACCATCCTTCTGCGGGATGTTGTTGGTGTAGCAGAACATGTTTTCCTGGTAGCCATCGTTCCACTGGAGCGCGCATTCGACGAGCACCACATCGGACTGCCGCGTGAACCAGACGACGGTGGGCTGGATGGGCGTCTTGTTGCGGTTGAGGTACTCGACGAAGGCACGGATGCCTCCTTCGAACTCGAAGACGTCCTCGCGCCCGTCGCGCTCGTCCACCAGGTGGATACGGACACCGCGGTTGAGGAAGGACAGTTCGCGCAGCCGCTTGGCCAGCAGGTCGTAATGAAACGCGATGTTGGTGAAAATGGTGCTGCTCGGCTTGAACCGGATGGTGGTGCCCCGACGATCGGTTTCGCCGGTGATGGCCAGCGGGGCCAGCGGTTCACCGAGGTGGTAGTGCTGCTCATAGCGCTTGCCATCGCGATGGATGACCAGGTGCAAGGTGTCCGACAGGGCGTTGACCACCGACACACCGACACCGTGCAACCCACCGGAAACCTTGTAGGAATTGCTGTCGAACTTGCCGCCGGCATGAAGCACGGTCATGACGACCTCGGCCGCCGAACGGCCCTCCTCTTCATGTATCTCCACCGGTATGCCGCGGCCATCGTCGGTGACCGTCACTGAGTCGTCGGCGTGGAGGGTGACGGTGATACGGCTGCAGAATCCGGCCAGTGCCTCGTCGACGGAGTTGTCGACGACTTCGAAAACCATGTGGTGGAGGCCGGTGCCGTCGTCGGTGTCGCCGATGTACATGCCGGGGCGTTTTCGCACCGCATCAAGGCCTTTCAACACCTTGATATTACTGGACCCGTAGTCTTCCTGCTCGGCCATGGGGCGCCCTCGGTTCAGAACCCGCGGATTATAGCAGTGTGCCCTGTTCCACGTGGAACGTCCGGGTGTCGGCCGGCAAGTCGAAGGTGGTCTGGTCCAGTGCCGTCATGAAGACCTGTGCGGGGGCCTGCTGGATCGCCATTTGAAAGGCCGCGAGCCGAGCGCGGTCGAGATCGGCCACCGGCTCGTCGACGAGCAACACGACGCGACCGGCCAGGGTCTGTGAGACGAGTTCGACCTGCGCGAGGCAGAGCGCGGTCACCAGCAGTTTTTCCTGCCCACGTGACACCCGCTCCCGGGCCCGTCCGCTGTCGATCGTGATCAGGAGGTCGGCCCGGTGTGGCCCCACCTGCGTGCTGCCCATCGCCAGGTCCCGTTCACGCGCCTGTTCGATGGCCTCGCGCAGTGACAGTTCGTCGCGCCAGCCTCCGCTGTAGCGCAGGCTCACCTCGAGGCCGGCAAGCGCTCCGGCCCGCTGCACCGCGGCCGGCGCCAGTGCCGAGACCACCCGCCGCCGGCAGGCGTCCATGGCCTCACCGGCAGTGATGAGGACGTCATCCCAGACCCACGCCGCCCGGCCGTCCTGCTGGCGAAGGCCGGCATTGCGCTGGGCAAGGGCGCGTCGGTAGTTCTGCCACGCTTCCCAGTAGGCATGTTCCACGTGGAACACCGCCCAATCGAGGAACCGTCGCCGCTCCGCAGGCGCACCCTGAACCCACTCATGGCCCGCCGGGTCAAGGAGCGCCACCGGCAACGCCCGCGCCAGGTCAGCACGCACCCCGGGCTGCCCATCCAGGCGGACATCGATCCCCTCACGCCGCCGCACCTCGATCCCGACACGCTGGACGCCGTCCCGCCACCCAAGCCGGCCAAACGCGGTGAGGGCGGGTTGATCATGCCGGATGGCCACGTCGGGCCGCGCTGCGCGGAACGACGCACCCCGTCCCAGCAAGCAGATGGCTTCGAGGAGCGAGGTTTTCCCCGCCCCGTTCTCACCGATGAGGAGGTTGATGCCCGGCCCGGGCTCGAGGACTGCCGTGTCAAAACAGCGGAACTGCGCCAAACGCAGCTCGCGGAGCCCTCCGGTACGGTGCGGCTCGCCGGCCGCCGTCAAAGCCGCATCGGCATGACGACGTAACGGCAGCGGCTGTCGTCCGGCGCCTGGATCAGGCAGCTGCTGTTGGCGTCGACGAAGCCGATCGCCACGGTCGGGCCATCGATGGCCGACAGCGCGTCCAGCAGGTAGGTGACGTTGAACCCGATCTCAAGCGGTGCGCCCGCGTACTCCACGGCCACCTCGTCGGTGGCCTCTTCCTGGTCCGGGTTGTTGGCCTGGAGGCGCAGCAGCGCGTCGCTGATCTCGAAGCGCACGCCCCGGTACTTTTCATTCGACAGGATCGCCGCACGTTGCAAGGCATGCCGCAATGCGTCTCGATCACCCTTCAGGACATTGCCGGCCGGGTTCGGGATGACGCGCTCGTAATCGGGGAATTTTCCTTCTATCAGCGTCGAAGTGAAGCGAATATCGCCGATCGTGGCGCGAACGTGATTACTTCCGATAACCAGCTCGACGTCGCCGCTGTCCGACAGCAGGCGCTGCAGTTCGAGCACGCCCTTGCGGGGAATGATGACCTGCTGCGGGCCCGGGTCCTGGTCGCCGAGCGGGATTTCGCACAGCGCCAACCGATGGCCATCGGTGGCGACCGCGCGAATGCGGCCCTTGCTGGTCTCCAGCAACAGGCCATTGAGGTAATAACGAACGTCCTGCTGGGCCATGGCGAAATGGGTTTTGTCCAGCAACTGGCGCAGGTCACTCTGGCTCATCACCACCCGGTGTGCCGCCTTGACGTCCTCGATGACCGGGAAGTCGCCGGCCGCGAGGGTACCCAGCACGAAGCGAGAACGCCCCGACTTGATGACCACCCGGTCGCCGTCGAGTTGCACCTGAACCTGGGCGTCGTCCGGCAGCGCCTTGATGATGTCGAGCAGCTTACGCCCGGGCACGGTGATTTCACCGGGCTTGTCGAGCTTGCCCACGGTGCCGTGGGCAACGAGTTCGACTTCCAGATCGGTGCCGGCCACCGTG
This sequence comes from uncultured Chromatiaceae bacterium, assembly GCA_964417725.1. Taxonomy (GTDB): domain Bacteria; phylum Pseudomonadota; class Gammaproteobacteria; order Steroidobacterales; genus SHZI01. The sequence goes on along the minus strand of CAYQIV010000013.1, from coordinate 24,709 downwards.
AGGGCCTTGGCGTGCACGCCGATGAGCACATTGGCCAGGATCGGCATGGTCTGGCGCCGTTCGACCACGCCGATCACCGCCTGCACCGGTTTCAGTAACGCACTACGCGAGATGGTGAATTTCATCCACGCCACCTGACTCTTCAGAAATAGGTTTTGTTTATTGAACCTGTATTGGTTATCGGCCCACCCCACCAAGACGAACAACCCGCGGCGAACCGAAGGAAATCAGCGGGTTCGCGCTCGCAGGTGCTGTGCAGAAAGGGCCGCGCCGCCACTGTATCACCTGTGTACCGGCTGTGCATTTCTCCCCCCTTTCCAGCCATCCACAGCTTGTGCACCGGCCATGCCCGGGATGTCGCGCATCGTTGATCAGCCCGTGAGGATGCGCAGCAGGTTCTGGTAGTCCTCGCGCACGCGGGTGTCGCTTTCCCGAAGGAGCTTCACGCGCTTGCAGGCGTGCAGTACGGTCGTGTGGTCGCGTCCGCCGAACTGGTCGCCGATCTCCGGCAGGCTGTGGTTGGTGAGTTCCTTCGCCAGGCTCATCGCGATCTGCCGCGGGCGCGTGACCGAGCGGTTGCGGCGCTTCGACAACAAATCGGCGACGCGCACCTTGCTGTATTCGGCGACGGTCTTCTGGATGTTCTCGATGGTCACCAGCTTGTCCTGCAGGGCGAGCAGGTCACGCAGCGCCTCCTTGGCAAACTCGAGGGTGATCGGCCGGCCGGTAAAGGCCGCATTGGCCATCACCCGATGCAGCGCACCTTCCAGCTCGCGGACGTTGGAGCGGATGCGCTGGGCCATGAAGAAGGCCACTTCTTCCGGCAGCTCCGCGTGTTCCGACGAGGCCTTGCTCATCAGGATGGCCACACTGGTCTCGAGTTCGGGCGGGTCGATGGACACCGTCAGGCCCCAGCCAAAGCGCGACTTGAGCCGCTCCTCGAGCCCGTTGACTTCCTTCGGATAGCGGTCGCAGGTCAGCACCACCTGGCGTTGACCCTCGAGCAACGCATTGAATGTATGGAAGAATTCCTCCTGGGAACGTTCCTTGTTGGCAAAGAACTGGATGTCGTCGATGAGCAGCGCGTCGAGCGAGCGGTAGTTGAGCTTGAAGTCGTTGATGGTGTTGTGCTGCAGGGCGCGGACCATGTCGCCGACGAACTTCTCCGAGTGCACATAGGCGATCCGCGCACCGGGATGGTTGGCGAGGATCTGGTTGCCGATGCTGTGCATCAGGTGGGTCTTGCCGAGGCCGACCCCGCCGTAAATGAACAACGGGTTGTAGGCCCGCCCGGGGTTGTTGGCCACCTGCAATGCGGCGGCACGGGCGAGCTGGTTGCTCTTGCCCTCGACGAAGCGACTGAAGACATAGTCGGGGTTGAGCTTGGCGCCGATGGGGGCGGGGGCCCGGCCGGCCGTGCGCGCAGGCCCCGCCGGCGCTTCAGGGCCCGGCCCGGCCGCCGGCTCGACGAGGCTGCCGACTTCCAGCGTGGCCCGCCCGGCGCCCAGCTCGCCGAGCAGCGTGTTGATCCGCTCCAGGCAATGATGGGTGACCCAGTCGATGACGAAGCGATTCGGCGCCAGCAGACGCAGTCCGGCGCCGTCCTCGATCGCCTGCAGTGGCCTGATCCAGGTGTTGAATTGCTGCTCGGGCAGGTCGGACCGCAGGTGCGCGACGCAGCGGCTCCAGATCGAAGACTGCACGGACACTCCCGTGAATCCGGTCAAGGTTGTCGGGGATGAGGGGACGCCGCGCAGTCTAGCCTGCACCTCGGGGCTTGGCCACCTGCGGCCTCGCGCTATTGACACCATCCGGGCCGGTGTCTAACCTTGCCGTCCCGCCGCGGGTCCATGTTTCTGTTTTTCAGCGAAAAAAACCATGAAGAGAACCTATCAGCCGAGCAAGCTCAAGCGCGTGCGCACGCACGGCTTCCGTGCGCGGATGGCGACCCGCGGTGGTCGTCTGGTCATCAAGCGGCGCCGCGCCAAGGGCCGCGCCCGCCTGACCGTCTGATCCCGCGCAGGACCCGGCCACGTCGACCCCCGCCGAGCGCAAGTCGAGGCGCAGCCAGCGATCCCTGAACAGCGCCGCGGACTTCGACGGGGTATTCCGCGAGGGCCGGCGATCCGCGGATCGTTTCTTCACGATCCTCTTCCGCCATAATTCGCTCTCCGGTCCGCGGCTCGGTTTTGCGATTTCGCGTCGCAAGGTGCGACTGGCGACCGGGCGCAACCGGCTGAGGCGGATCGTTCGCGAGAGCTTCCGCCACCGCAGCGCCGAATTGCCGCCGCTGGACATCGTCGTGATGGCGCGCGAGGGCGCCGCTGCCACGGCCAATGCCGATTTGTTTGCGAGCCTTGCCCGCCACTGGGCCAGGATCCGTGAGATGAGCAGACCGTCCCCGGGGACGCTTGAAGCAGATCAGTAATGGAAAACTTACGTCTCTTGCTCTGGGTTGCGCTGGTGGCCTTCATCTGGGGCAGCGTCATCACCTGGCGCGACCATTTCAAGGCGCCCGAACCGGGCAGCCCGGCGGCGATCGCCGCCAGCGGCACGACCGACGCCACCCTGCCGGCGCTGCCGGATATGCCGACGCCGACAGCCGGCACGGCACAGGCCGGCGATGCGCCCGCGCTGAATGCCGCCGCAGATGCTGCGGCCACCGAGGCGCCGGCCACGCGTCTCGTCACGGTGCGCACCGACGTGCTCGACCTGGCCATCGACCTGCAAGGCGGCGACGTGCGGTCCGCCACCCTGCCGCGCTACCCGAAGCACAAGGACGAACCCGACGTGCCGGTGCGGCTGTTGAGCCCGTCGGCCGACGACTACTTTGTCTTCCAGACCGGCCTGCGCGCCGCCGATGGTGCCGAAGAGGCCAACCATCTCGCGACCTTCGAGGCCGCTGCCGAGCGCTTCGAACTGGCCGACGGGGCCAGCGACCTCGTCGTGCCGCTGACCTGGCAGGGCGCCGACGGCGTCACCGTCGAGAAGATCTACCGCTTCCGCCGTGGCCGCTACGATGTCGAGCTGGAGTACCGTGTCGTCAATGCGCGTGATGTCGATTACCGCGTGGCGAGCTACCTGCAGATCAAGCGCCTCTACCGGCCGCTCGAACGCTCGATGTTCAACGTCGACAGCTACTCGTTCTACGGCCCGGTGCTCTACGACGGCCAGAAATACCAGAAGCTCGAAGTCGACAAGCTGCGCAGCGCGCCCGTCACGCAGGCCGTGGACCAGGGCTGGCTGGCAGCCATCGAACACCACTTCCTGGTCGCCGCGGTGCCGCCGCCGGGCGATGTCTGGAACTACGACGGCCGGTTCTACGATGGCCATTTCCAGCTCAGCGCCATCGGCCCCGTGGCCAACGTCGCGCCGGGCGATACGGCGACCTTCACTGCGCAGCTCTTCGTCGGCCCCAAGCTCCAGCGCCAGCTCGCCGAAACCGCCGAAGGCCTGCCGCTGACGGTCGACTACGGCAAGCTGACGCTGCTTGCCCAGCCGCTCTTCTGGCTGCTCGAGAAGGTCCAGTCGGTGGTCGGCAACTGGGGCCTGACGATCATCTTCGTCACCTTCCTCATCAAGCTCGCCTTCTACAAGCTGAGCGAAACCAGCGGTCGCTCGATGGCGCGCATGCGCACGCTCGCGCCGCGCATGAAGGCCCTCCAGGAGCGCTACAAGGAAGACCGCCAGGCCCTCAGCCAGGCGATGATGGACCTCTACAAGCGCGAGAAGGTCAACCCGGCTGCGGGCTGCCTGCCGATGCTGGTGCAGATCCCGTTCTTCATCGCCTTCTACTGGGTGCTGCTCGAGAGCGTCGAGATGCGCCAGGCGCCGTTTCTGTTGTGGATCACCGACCTGTCGTCGCGCGACCCGTACTTCATCCTGCCGCTGCTGATGGGTGGTGCGATGTGGTTCCAGCAGTCGCTCAACCCGCCGCCGCCCGACCCGACGCAGGCCAAGATCATGCAGTTCATGCCCGTGGTGTTCACCGGCTTCTTCGCCTTCTTCCCGGCGGGGCTGGTGCTCTACTGGCTGACCAACTCGGTGTTGTCGATCGCCCAGCAGTGGCGCATCAACAAGGTGCTCGGCGCCAACTGAGCGGGCCCGTGCCGCAGGCGCCACGCAGCCGGCCGTGAACGCCCCCGCCCCCGACACCATCGTTGCCCGCGCCACCCCTGCCGGGCGCGGCGGGGTGGCCATCGTCCGCGTCTCCGGTCCTGCTGCCAGAACCATCGCCGCGCAGCTGGCCGGCGGGCCGCCGCCGCCACGCCGGGCGGTGCTGAGGCCTTTCGGCCCTGCCGGATGCGAGCCGCTCGATACCGGCCTCCTGCTCTACTTCCCGGCGCCGCACTCCTATACCGGTGAAGATGTCGTCGAGTTCCAGCTCCACGGCAGCCCGCTTCTCACCCGGATGCTGGTCGATGCGATCGTCGCCTGCGGGGCGCGCCCGGCGCGCGCCGGCGAGTTCACCGAGCGTGCCTGGCTCAACGACAGGCTCGACCTTGCGCAGGCCGAGGCCGTCGCGGATCTCATCGATGCGTCGACCGAAGCGGCAGCCCGCGCCGCCCGACGCTCGCTCGCCGGGGCCTTCTCGGCGGCCGTGCTCGAGCTCGACGAACAGGTTGCGGCGCTGCGCACCTGGGTCGAGGCGGCACTCGATTTCCCCGATGAGGACATCGATGTCCTCGACGATGCCGGCCTCGCTGCGCGCATCGCCACGCTGGATGCGGCATTCGACCACCTCGAGCGCACCGTGCGCCACGGCCGCCTGTTGCGTGACGGGGTACAGGTGGTCATCGCCGGACGACCCAATGCCGGCAAGTCGAGCCTGCTCAACGCGCTCGCCGGCCACGATGCCGCGATCGTCACCGATGTCCCCGGCACCACCCGCGACCTCGTGCGCGCCGAGCTCGACTTCGACGGCCTGCCGGTCCACGTCATCGACACCGCGGGCCTGCACGAGGCGGCCGATGCCATCGAACGCGAAGGCATGCGCCGCACGCGCGCCGAGCTCGGCCACGCCGACCTCATCCTGCTGGTCATCGACACCACGAACCCGGCCGGCGATGACGCGGCGCTGCGTGCCGCGATGCCCGCCGGTGTACCGGTGATCCTTGTCCTCAACAAGATCGATGCCAGCGGCCAGCCCGCCGGGCACCGCGAAGCCGCGGGCGGAGACGAGGCGGTCGGTGTCTGTGCCCTGACCGGCGCCGGCCTCGACGCACTGCGCGCGCGGGTCGGCGAGCGCGTCGGTTACAGTGCCGCCGAGGGCACCCTCATCGCCCGCCAGCGACACCTTGACGCCCTGCGCCGCGCCCGGCGGCACTTCGAGGCCGGCCGCAGCCTGCTTGCCCCGGGCGGGGCACCGGAACTCTTCGCCGAGGAGATGCGCGCCGTGCACGCCGCCCTCGGCGAAATCACCGGCGAGTTCGGCACCGAGGACCTCCTGGCGCGCATTTTCGCCGGCTTCTGCATCGGCAAGTAGGTCCGCTTCCTCGAAGGCCCGGCGCGTGCCGATCTCGTGCCGCAAGTCATCGTCGAAAAGAGATCCATCTTCGTGAGCGGGCCGGCAACGACCGGCAGACCAACCGAAAGAAGGCCGGCGGGCAGGCGATTCAGTACATGAACCCTCCTGTGGGAGCATCGGCCCGACGCCGCGCGCCCGGTGCGCTCATGCCGCAATGGCCGTCTCCAGTTCGGCCGCCAGCTCCCCGACGTACTGGCGATAGCTGAACACGCGGCCCCGCTGCCGGCTGGTGATTTCACCCACGATGCCAATGCGCTCCAGGTGCGCCAGCGACTTGTTGACCGTGGCCGGCGTGAGACGCGTGGCCTTGACCAGCGTGGCGGACGTCGCAATCGGCCGGCGCTGCAGCGCGTGGTGCACCTCGAGCGCGGAGGCTGCCGCGCGCCCCAGGCCGGCGATGCGGTCGCGATCCGCGTTGACCAGCGCGAGCAAGGCGTTGGTCGTGACGGTGACGTCGCGGCCGGGAGCGGGTCGGTGCATCGGAAGGGGACCCTGATAAGTGTCCCTACCCCCCGTTAACCCGGGCGGCATAGGTTGCCGGCGTCGCGATGGTCGGTATCCGGCCCTTCAGCTTGCGGTTCAGCTTGAGCAGGGCCTTGTCCCGGGTGATGAGCCAGCGGGCCCCGACGGTGACGGCCAGATCCACGAACTTCTGGTCCAGAGGGTCCCGGCAGCGGGCCAGGGCGGCCACCACCCCGGTCACCAGGCGGGCCCGGGCCTGCCAGGCCTGCTGCAATTCGGCCTGGCATTCCGGCGTGATGTTGAACAGCGCCGGTCGGGCGAGGACCTCGGCCAGCTCGGCATCGGTTTCCGCGGAGCGCACCGGCGAAAGCGTCCCGGCTTCCAGGCTGGCCCGCAAAGGCGCCACTTCCGGGTCGTCAAAGATCCACAGGGCGAGCAGCACATTGGTGTCGAGGACGACTTCTTCCATGCCGGTCCTGCCATCGATTTGACGGGCCTGTCAGCGCCAGCATGCCCGACGCTGCTTTCGGTGGCCAGGCCGGTGAACGGGCGCGCGTCATTCGATTTGTCCGCCGCCGCTTGCCCGTCACGACGCCGCGGGGAACTCCGGCATGATGACCTTGCTGCGGGCACCGTCGGCGGTGGCGCAGTGAACGCGGTTGCGCCCCGCACTGCGCGCGCTGTAGAGCGCCTTGTCGGCGCGGGCAATGAGTTCGGTGACGGATTCGCCGGCATGGTATTCGGCGATGCCGATCGACACGGTCACCTGGTGCAGCCCGCTGAACGGCCTGCGGACGACGGCCTGGCGGATGCGCTCGGCGCAGCGCAGGGCGCCGCCGAGGGTCGTCGCCGGAGCGATGATGATGAATTCCTCGCCGCCGAGCCGGCCGAGGGCGCCGGGGATCTGGTTGGCGTTGACGAGATCCACGCCGCGCAGCACGCTGCGCACGCGCCGCGCGAAGGTGGCGAGGATGCGTTCGCCGCCCTCCGGCCCGAGCTGGTCATTGAGTGCGTGGAAGTGGTCGATGTCGAGCAGCAGCACGCAAAAGGCCTCGCCACCGCGTTCGGCCCGGGCTTTTTCGCGCGCCACGGCGTCGAGGATCTGGTGCCGGTTCCAGGCATTGCTCTGCTGGTCGCGTTCCATCCGGCGCACCAGTCGGGTGAGCGCCACCTGCATGTCGCGCAGGCGCTCGTCACCTTCGCGGCGCCACTCATCCAGCCAGCCGGCGAAGGCATCGACGGCAATGTAGACCACGGCCAGCGCACCGCCGAGCACCAGCATGTCGACCAGGCGTGCGACCGCAAAGTCGCCGGCCAGCAGTGGCAGGGACTGCACGCCGGCCAGGGTGCACAGCGAGCCGCCCATCAGGAATCGCAACACGCGCCGCTGCCCGGCGGGCAGGGCCAGCAGCACGGCGCTGAGGCTCATGCCGCCCGCGAGCAGGGTGCCGCCGGCCGCGAAGTGGCCGTAGAGCGCGGCCCAGATGAGGCCCATCAGCGACTGGGCGATGCAGCCGGCCCCGCGGCCGGGTTGTTCGCCGGCTGGCAGCATGACCAGGTTGTGGAACAGGGCGACCGTCAGCGCCGCACCCAGGGCAAGGATCCAGCCGGTTCCGGTCTGGAGTACGGCCAGTCCGGAGACGTGTGCCCCCCAGGCGATGCCGGCCCAGAGGATGTAGAGGCCCGTGGCCAGCCCTGCGGGCGGCGCCGGCAGGGCAGGGCGGCCCGCGTTGGCGGGAGTCGTGCCGGCCACGGCGGGTCGGGCGGGAAGGTCTTCCATGGGTTCGCGCATCTTTATGGTTATGGGGTGTTGCGCCGGCCTGGCACGGTGCGCGGGGCACCGCTGCGACGCATGCTGGCACGCCCACGCGCGGCCGGACCGTGACCCAGTTCACAGTCGCGCCACGCTTGACATAACCGGTGCGTGACACGCGGCACGGGCCGTGGCGGGCGTCCTTTACAATGCCGGCGCGCCCGTTGCAGCGGATTCCCCACGCGATGCCCGGAGACAGCCACGACGTCATCGTCATCGGCGGCGGCCACGCCGGCACTGAGGCCGCGGCCGCGGCGGCGCGGGCCGGCGCGCGCACGCTGCTCGTCACCCAGCGCCTCGACACCCTCGGCCAGATGAGCTGCAACCCGGCCATCGGTGGCATCGGCAAGGGGCATCTGGCGCGCGAGGTCGATGCCCTCGGCGGCCTGATGGCCCGCGCCGCCGACCGTGCCGGCATCCACTTCAGGACCCTCAACGCCAGCAAGGGTCCGGCGGTGCGCGCAACCCGCGCCCAGGCCGACCGTCGGCTCTACCGCGAGGCCATTCAGGCCCTGCTCGCCGCGCAGCCCGGCCTCGTGCTGTGCCAGGCGTCGGTCGACGACCTGATCATCGAGCACGGCCGGGTCGTCGGTGTCGTCACCGCCGCCGGCGAGCACTTGCGCGCCCGCGCGGTCGTCCTGACCACCGGCACCTTTCTCGCCGGGCGGCTCCATGTCGGTCTCGACAGCCGTCCGGGCGGGCGCGTCGGTGATGCCCCGGCGCAGCGCCTCGCGGCCCGCCTGCGCGAGCTCGCGCCCGGCGTTGGCCGGCTCAAGACCGGTACACCACCACGCATCGACGCGCGGACGGTGGATTTCAGCCAGCTGCGCGTCCAGCCTGGTGACGAGCCGCGCCCGGTGTTCTCGTTCCTCGGCCGACGCAGCGAACACCCGCGGCAGGTGCCCTGCCACATCACCCGCACCACGCCGCAGACCCACGACATCATCCGCACCGCGCTCGACCGCTCGCCGCTGTACACCGGCCTCATCGAGGGTATCGGGCCGCGCTACTGCCCGTCGGTGGAGGACAAGGTGGTGCGCTTCGCTGACCGCGACAGCCACCAGGTGTTCATCGAGCCGGAAGGCCTCGACAGCCACGAGCTGTATCCCAACGGCATCTCGACCAGCCTGCCGGCCGACGTGCAGCTGGCGTTCGTGCGTACCTTGCCCGGTTTCGCCCACGCCACGCTCACCCAGCCCGGCTACGCCATCGAGTACGACTGGTACGACCCGCGTGGCCTGTGGCCTGGCCTCGAGACGCGCGCCCTCGCCGGACTGTATTTCGCCGGGCAGGTCAACGGCACCACCGGCTACGAGGAGGCCGCGGCGCAGGGCCTGCTCGCCGGGCTCAATGCCGCCCGCGCGGCGCAGGACCTGCCGCCGTGGACACCGCGTCGCGACCAGGCCTATCTCGGTGTGCTCGTCGATGACCTCGTGACCCGCGGCACCAACGAGCCCTACCGCATGTTCACCAGCCGCGCCGAGCACCGCCTGCTGCTGCGCGAGGACAATGCCGACGAGCGCCTGACCCCGACTGGCCGCGAGCTCGGGCTCGTCGACGAGACCCGCTGGGTCACCTTCAACCACAAGGTGGCGGCCATCGCCGCCGAGACCGCGCGCCTTGCCACCATCATGGTGCGTCCCGGACACCTCGCACCGGAGGAGCGCGCGGTCCTGCCCGGCGAGCTGCGCCAGGATGCCCGCGCGCTCGACCTGCTGCGCCGCCCGGGCATCGGCCACGCGCAGCTCGCGGCGCTGCAGCCGGTCGGGCCGCGCCCGGCGCCGGCCGACGAGCCGGCCGAGTGCGCCGAGCAGGTCATCGCCGCCATCGAGATCCGTGCGCGCTACGACGGCTACCTCAGGCGCCAGCACGAGGAAGTCGAGCGGGCCCGCCATTACGCCGCGCTGTCCCTGCCGTCGGATCTCGACTACGCGCGCGTCGCCGGGCTGTCCCACGAGGTGCGCCAGAAGCTCGCTGCCGTGCGCCCGCTCACCGTCGGCCAGGCGTCGCGTGTCCAGGGTGTGACGCCGGCGGCGGTGTCGATGCTGCTCGTCCACCTGAAAAAGCGCGGCCGTGGCGGGCACTGACGGCGGGCGGCGGGCCGTCCGCGCGCCACGCGCTGCGGTGGGGCTGGCGCTCGCGCTGCTCGCCGCCGGCTGTGGTGCCCCGGATCCCGGCCCCGCCGCCGCTCAGCCGGAAGCCGCCGCACCGGCACCACGCATCGGTGGGGCCAGCGGCCGCGAACTGGCCGCCGTGCAGGTCCTGCGGCGGGGCAACGGCGCCGAACCCGAAACGCTCGACCCGCACCGCGCCGAAAGCGTCACCGCCTCGAACGTGTTGCGGGACCTCTACGAAGGCCTGGTCACCGAGGCGCCCGATGGCCGGCTGGTGCCTGGCGCGGCGCGGCGCTGGACGGTCAGCGCCGATGGCCTCGTCTACACCTTCGAACTGCACCCGGATGGGCGCTGGTCAAATGGCGACCCGGTGACCGCCGCGGACTTCGAGTATGGCCTGCGGCGCAGTGCCGACCCGGCCACGCTGTCGAAATACTCGGCGATCCTCGCGCCGATCGCCAATGCCACGGCGGTGATCGCCGGCGAGCGGCCGCCGGCAGCGCTCGGCGTGCGCGCCCTCGGCCCGTTGACCCTCGAAATCCGCCTCGATGCGCCGACGCCGTATTTCCTCGGCCTCCTGACCCATGCCAGCACCTACCCCGTGCACCGGCCGACGGTCGAGGCGCATGGCCTGCGCTTCGCCCGCCCCGGCACGCTGGTCGGCAACGGCGCCTACCGCCTCGTCGAGTGGTCGATGCAGTCGCACATCCGTGCCGAACGCAACGCGCATTACCGCGATGACGTCTCGACCGTCATCGACGAGGTCTGGTACCTCGCCATCGAGAATGCCGATGCCGAACTCAGTCGCTACCGCGCCGGGGCCCTCGACATGACGGGCAGCGTACCGGCACGCCAGATCGGCTGGCTGCGCCGCCACCTGCCCGATGAACTGCACATCGCGCCGTACCTCGGCAGCTATGTGTTCGGCTACAACATGACCCGCCCCCCGTTCGCCGGCAACCTGGCGCTGCGCCGCGCGCTGGCGCTGGCCATCGACCGTGAGATCCTCACCGCACGCATCAGCGGGGCGGGCGAGATCCCGGCCTGGACATGGGTGCCGCCGGTCACCGGCTATGCCCCGCCACAGCCCGAGTGGGCCGGCTGGACGCCGGCGCAACGCCATGCCGAGGCGCGCCGGCTGTATGCCGAGGCCGGCTATTCGGCGCGCCAGCCGCTGCGTGTCACGCTGCTCTATAACACTGACAACAACCACCGGCGGCTCACGGCGGCCATCGCGGCAATGTGGCGCGAGGTGCTCGGCGTGCAGACCACGCTCGCCAACCAGGAGTGGCAGGTCTTCCTCCAGACGCGCCGCGAGCGCATCGACACCGAGGTGTTCCGCTATGCGTGGATCGGTGACTACGATGACCCGTACACTTTCGCCGAGATCCTCCACTCGCAGCACGGCATCAACGACATGGGCTACAGCAACCCGCACTACGACGCGCTGCTCGGGCGCGCCGCCCGCGAAGGCGATCCGGCGCTGCGCATGAACCTGCTCGCCGAGGCCGAGCGCGTCATGCTCGCCGACCAGCCGCTGATCCCGGTGTACTTCTACGTCAGCAAGAAGCTGGTCAAGCCATGGGTCGACGGCTACGCGGCCAACATCCTCGACCATCACCACTCGCGCCACCTGCGCATCCTCGCCCACTGAACCGCTCCGCATGCTGCGCTTCACGCTGCGAAGACTCCTCGATGCGATCCCGACGCTGCTGGTGCTGGTGGCGCTGGCCTTCTTCATGATCCGCGCCGCGCCGGGCGGCCCCTTCGACAGCGAAAAGCGCTTGCCGCCGCAGGTCGAGGCCAACCTGCGCCAGGCCTACCACCTCGACGAATCGCTGCCGCGGCAGTTCGTGCGCTATCTCGGCAACATCGCGCGCGGCGACTTCGGGCCGTCGTTCCAGTATCGCGACCGCAGCGTCACCGAATTGATCCGCACCGGTTTTGGCGTCTCGCTGCGCGTCGGCGGGCTGGCCATGTTGCTCGCCATGCTGGTCGGCGTGGCGCTCGGCACGCTGGCCGCGGTGCGCCAGAACACCGTTTTCGACCACGTGCTGATGACGCTGGCGATGACCGGCATCTCGGTGCCGAACTTCGTCACCGCGCCGCTGCTGGTGCTGCTCTTTGCCGTCACCCTGGGCTGGCTGCCGGCCGGCGGCTTTGGTGACGGTGACCTTGCCCACCTCGCCCTGCCGGTAACGACGCTGGCGCTGACCCAGGTCGCCTACATCGCGCGCCTGACCCGCGGCAGCATGATCGATGTGCTCAAGAGCCCGTGGATCCGCACCGCGCGCGCCCAGGGCCTCGGCCCCGCCACCCTCATCCTGCGTCATGCACTCAAGCCGGCGCTGGTACCGGTGGTGTCGTACCTCGGCCCGGCAGTCGCGGCGCTGGTCACCGGCTCGGTGGTCATCGAGCAGATCTACGGGCTGCCCGGCCTCGGCCGCTTCTTCGTCCAGGGGGCGCTCAACCGCGACTACACCCTGGTGATGGGCATCGTCATCTTCTACGGCGTGCTGATCATCGTCGCCAATTTCATCGTCGACGTGCTCTATGGCTGGCTCGACCCGCGGGTCCGGCAGCGGTGAACGGGCCAGCAGGCACGGCAGCGCCAGTACCGCGCAGCCTGTGGGACGACGCCGGGCACGCGCTGGCCCGCAATCGCGCGGCGATGGGCGCGGCCGCGATCCTCGCCTGCATCGTCCTGCTGGTGGTCTTCGGGCCGCTGCTCAGCCCGTACCCGCCCGACCGCCCCGACTGGGACCTCATCGCCGCCGCGCCGCGCCTGGCCGACGGCCACGTCTTCGGCACCGATGGCCTTGGCCGCGACCTGTTCGTGCGTACCCTGCACGGTGGGCGCATCTCGTTGCTCGTCGGTCTGGTGTCGACCTTCGTCAGCCTGGTGCTGGGCATTCTGTGGGGCGCGGTGGCCGGCTTCGTCGGCGGGCTCACCGACCGGGTGATGATGCGCATCGTCGACATCCTCTACGCGCTGCCCTTCATGTTTTTCGTCATCCTCCTGATGGTGCTCTTCGGTCGCCACATCGTGCTGATCTTCGTCGCCATCGGCGCGATCAACTGGCTCGACATGGCGCGCATCGTCCGCGGCCAGGCGCTGGGGCTGCGCCGGCGCGAGTTCGTCGAGGCGGCACGGGTCGCCGGCGTGCCGACGGCGCGCATCATCGCCCGCCACATCGTGCCCAACCTGCTTGGCGTGGTCGTCGTCTACGTCACGCTGACCATCCCGCAGGTGATCCTCGTCGAATCGTTCCTCAGCTTCCTCGGCCTCGGCGTGCAGGAGCCGATGACTTCATGGGGCGCACTGGTCAGCGAGGGCGCACTGGAAATGGAGACCGCGCCGTGGATGCTGCTGTTCCCGGCGCTGTGCCTCGCCACCACGCTGCTGTGCCTTAACTTCCTCGGCGATGGCCTGCGCGATGCGCTCGACCCGCGGGCGCGCCATGACTGAGGGCGCCGTGGGTGAAGGCGCGGGCCACGTGCCGGCCGGTGCGCCGCTGCTGGCGGTCGAAGGCCTCGACGTGCGTTTCGCGATGCGCGACGGCGAGATCCATGCGGTGCGCGGCCTGTCCTTCACCATGGCGCCGGGCGACGTCCTCGGCCTCGTCGGTGAATCCGGTTCCGGCAAAAGCCAGGTGGCGCTGGCACTGCTCGGGTTGCTGGCCGACAACGGCCGGGCGGCGGGCCGGGCATCGTTCGAGGGCCACGACCTCCTGGCGATGCCGGATGCCGAACGGGCGCGGCTGCGCGGCTCGCGCCTCGCGATGGTCTTCCAGGACCCGATGACGGCCCTCAACCCGTACCTGACCATCGGCACGCAGATGTCGCTGGTGCTGCGCCGACATCGCGGTCTCGGCCGCCGGGCCGCGCTGGCGGAGTGCGCACGCCTGCTCGATGCCGTGCACATCGGTGCGCCGCACCGGCGCCTCGGCCAGTATCCGCACGAGCTGTCAGGCGGCATGCGCCAACGGGTCATGATCGCCAGCGCGCTGTTGTGCCGCCCGGCGCTGCTCATCGCCGACGAACCGACCACGGCGCTCGACGTCACCGTACAGGCGCAGATCGTCACGCTGATGCTGGCGCTGCGCCGCGAGTTCAACACCGCGATCCTGTTCATCACCCACGACCTCGGTCTCGTCGCCGGGACCTGCGAGCGGGTGCTGGTGATGCACCGCGGGGCATGCCTGGAGCAGGGGCCGGTGACAGACCTCTACGCCGCGCCGCGCAGCGCCGGCACGCGGGCGCTGCTCGCCGCCGTGCCGCGCCTCGACGCGCCATGCCCGCCGCGCCCGCCGGTGGATGGCACGCCGCTGCTCGCGGTCGAGGGCCTGTCGGTCGATTACCGCGCGACCTCGCCCGGCGGCTCACCGCATGCGCACCGTGCCGTCGATGACGCCAGCTTCGTCATCGCCCCCGGCGAGACGCTCGGCCTCGTCGGTGAGTCTGGCAGCGGCAAGTCGACGCTGGCGCGCGCCGTGTTGCGCCTCCTCGCCCCGGCCACCGGGCGCATCTGCGTGCTGGGCCGCGACCTCGCCGTACTCGACGGCGAGGCGCTGCGCCACGCGCGCCGGCCGCTGCAGCTCGTCTTCCAGGACCCGCTGGCCTCGCTCGATCCACGCATGACGGTGCGCGACATCATCGCCGAGCCGCTCACCGTGTTCGAACCCGATCTGTCGCGCCCGGCACGCGATGCGCGCGTGGCCGCGGCGCTCGTCCGGGTCGGGCTCGAGGCCGCCGCGATGAACCGCTACCCGCACCAGTTCTCCGGCGGACAGTGCCAGCGTATCGGCATCGCCCGGGCGCTCATCACGCAGCCGGCGCTGGTGATCTGCGACGAGCCGGTGAGCGCGCTCGACGTGACGGTGCAGGCGGGCATCATCGCGCTGCTCGATGAACTGCAGCGCACGCTGGGGCTGGCGATTCTCTTCATCGCCCACGACCTTGCCGTCGTGCGCCGCATCAGCCGGCGGGTGATGGTCATGTATCACGGGCGGATCGTCGAGGTGGCCGACAGCGAGGCGCTCTACGAACGGCCGCGTCACCCGTATACGCGGGCACTGCTCGATGCGGTGCCGATCCCCGACCCGGTGCGCGAGCGGGCGCGCCAGCACCGCCGCGCGGCGCTGGGTGTGGATGACATCGCGGTGTTGCCGGCCGACGGCGGCGGCTGCGCCTATCGCGGGCGCTGCGCGTGGGCCGATGCCCGCTGTGCCGAGGTGCCGCCGCCGTTGCGCGCCGTCGGCGAATCGCAGGTTGCCTGCCATCACGCCGAAGCGCACTGGCCGTGAGCGCGTGCGGGGAGGGCGCCCCGCCGCGGCTTCAGAGCTTGTCGACCACCGCGCGCGCCAGCTCGATCATCGTCGCCGACCGGTCCTGCGCGCCACTCGCCATCAGCTCCATGCGCAGCACCGAACGGCCCTTCCTGGCGACGATGCCGAACTGGTCGGCCTGCTCGTCCTTGATCCAGCCGCCGTCGCCGAGATCGACCTTGTCCTCTTCGTCGAAGGCGAAGCCGCTGGGTTCGATCTGCGCGAAGCGCTCGTCATCACGGGCCACCGTGACGATCACCGTGAGCAGGTCGACGTCGCCGTCGCGGGCCGCGGTATACGAGCACTGATAGGTGTCGACGCCTTCGATGAGGCTGCCGCCATTGCTCGCCACCATGCCTTCATCGCTGCCCGGCATGACGCTGGCCACCTGGGCTGCGGAGAGCATCCGGCAGATGCCGAAGCGGTCACCGTCCGCCGACTCGTCGGTGGATGACACCGCCGGCGGCGGTTGGCCCCCGCAGGCGCCCAGCAGCAGCGTGGTGAGCAGCGTCAATGATGCGCCACAGGTCTTCATGGTCGTCCCCCTCTGTTGTCCCCCGGCCATTATGGGCCGTCTTCCCGGTCCCTGCCTTGTGTAGATGCTGTACCGCCAGGTTTCCGGTGCTGCCGCAGGCCGCGCGGCTCATTACGACGCACCGGGTGGAGCGCGACAGGCCATGCGGCCACCCCGGTAGCGGTGGTCGCCGTGCGGGAACATCCACGCGCTCAAGGGGCACCCGAAACGCGCCGGCTGCTGGAACTGGGTGGCCGGTCACGGCTTATGTTCTCAAGGCATGGTGGCGGCAGGGGCGATGCGGCAAGCTGACTGCATCGTTCCGGGAGCGGCGGGTGTCACCGATGGATGCCGGTTTCAGTGCCATGTCGAGCAGCCTCTACGGCCTGCGGCGCAGCCTCGACGCGCTGCGCCGCGAGGCCCACACCGTGGCACGCGGCGTGGTCGACGGGGCCGGTGCCGACCTGACCGGTGCCCTGGTGCGCAGCACCGCGCAGAAGCAGGCGGCGGAAGCCAATGCCGCGGCCCTGCGCCGCAACGACCAGCGACTGGGTTCGCGCCTCGACGTGCTCGTCTGACCCCCGCACGGTCGCTGCGGTCATTCCACCCGCACGTCGAACACCGCCTCGACGCGGGCCTCGAAGGTGATCTCGCCGGGCTGGTGGGTTTCGGCCGCGCCATCGCTGGCCATGGCCGCCATGCGCAGCGCGCCACCGGGCGACGGCGGTGCTGCGACCGGTTCGGTGCGGATGAGCCGCACCGGGCCGAGCTTCATGCCGAGGGTTTCAACGATGCGCTGCGCATTGGCGCGCGCATCGAGACCGGCCTCGGCCAGCGCCTGGCGGTGCAGGGTGCGGCGCTGGCTGTGGTCGAGCCGCGGCGGCGAGACCTGGTTGACCCCGGCGTCCATGGCGCCCTCGACCAGTTCACCGAGCCTGTCGATGTCGCCGAGCTCGACCTCCAGCTGGCGGGAGACGAAATAACCGGTGAAGACCTGCATCTCGCGCGCCGGGTCCCAGCGATACTCGGGCCGCACGTCGAGGCCGGTGCTGCGCACCTTCTCCGGCGCAATTCCCAGGCGCCGGCACAGGGCGAGAAAATCGCGGCTGACACGCAGCGTGGCGTCCCGCGCCACCCGCATGTCGGCATCGCGTTGCTGGACGGCAAACGTGAGGTGGGCGATATCGGGCACGGCGCCCAGCGTCGCGCTGCCGGACACCGAGATCGTGCGTGGCTCGTCGGCGTGCGCCAGCGGCAGGAGTGCCATCAGGCAGAGGCCGGGCAGCAGGGTACGCCAGCGCATGGTCATCACCTCCCGGTGTCTGGAATTCGTCTCGATGACTCACTACCATACCGGCGACCTCCCCGGGCGGCAACGCCGTAACACTGGATAATCCATGAAGAAATCACTCGCTGTGCTGATCATGGTGACGGCCGTGGCGTGGGCTTTGCCGGCCGCCGCCGAGGAGGCCGACCCCGAGCGCGGCGCCCGGCTCGCCAGCGGCTGCATGGGTTGCCACGGCATCGAGGGCTACCGCAATGCCTACCCCTCGTTCCGCGTGCCAAAGATCGGTGGCCAGCGCGCCGAGTACATCATCCTGGCGCTCGAGTCCTATGCCACCGGCCAGCGCGGCCATCCGACGATGCACGCCCAGGCCGCGCCGCTGAGCGACCAGGACCGCCGCGACGTGGCCGCCTGGTTCGCCGCCCAGGGGGCCATCCAGGCCGGCCCGCCGGTGGCCACGGCCGGCGCTGACAAGGCCGCCGTCTGTGCGGCCTGCCACGGCGAGAACGGCATCAGCGCGACGCCGATCTGGCCGAGCCTCGCCGGTCAGCACCGCGACTACCTCGTGCACGCCTTGCAGCGCTATCGCGATGCCAGCCGTGCGGACCCGGTGATGGGCGGCCAGGCCGCCGGTCTCGGCGACGCCGACATCGAAGCCCTGGCACTGCACTTTTCCTCGCAGACGGGTCTTTTCACGCCACGGTCGCGGCCCTAGTGCCGGCGGCCTGCACCGCGGTCACCGGCGCGACATCTGCATGACGGCCTTTCCCGCGCTGCGCGTCCACGAGGTCGGGGGCGGCACCGAGGCGCGCCTCGAGTCGTTGACGCTCGAGGCGCTCTCGCCCGGCGACGTCGTCATCCGTGGCGAATGGTCGAGCATCAACTACAAGGATGCGCTCGCCGTTACCGGTGCCGGCCGCATCCTGCGCCGCCATCCACTGGTCGCCGGTGTCGACATCGCCGGTCACGTCGAACGCAGTGACGACCCGCGCTTCCGGCCCGGTGACGCAGTGGTCGTCAACGGCTGCGGCCTGAGCGAGACGCACGACGGCGGCTTCGCCGGCATGGCGCGCGTGCCCGGCGACTGGGTCAACCCGCTGCCACCGGGGCTCAGCCTGCGCGAGGCGATGGCGCTCGGCACCGCCGGTTTCACCGCGGCGCTGGCCATCCACCGCCTCGAGCAGCTCGGCCAGGCGCCGGCCCTCGGCCCCATCGCCGTCAGCGGCGCCACGGGGGGGGTCGGCAGCGTCGCCATCGCCCTGCTCGCGGCGCGTGGCTACGCGGTGACTGCCCTGACGCGCAAGCCCGGAGCCGCCGATTACCTGCGTGCGCTCGGCGCCAGCGAGATCCTCGTGCCCGACGACGACTGGCTGACCGCCGCCCGGCCGCTGGAGCGGGCCCGCTGGGGCGGGGCGATCGACAATGTCGGCGGCGACCTGCTCGGCTGGCTGACGCGCACCGTGCGCCCTTGGGGCAGCATCGCCAGCATCGGCCTGGCCGGTGGCACCGCGCTCCACACCACCGTGATGCCCTTCATCCTGCGCGGGGTCAGCCTCGTCGGCATCAATTCCGTCGAGGTGCCGCGCGCATTGCGCCTGCACATCTGGCAACGCCTCGCCACGGACCTGAAGCCCGCCAACCTCGAACGGATCGCGCAGCGCGAGCTGCCGCTGGCGGAGGTCGCTGCGGCGATGCCCGACTACATCGCCGGGCGCGTCACCGGCCGCTGCCTGGTCCGGCTGCAGGCCGGCTGAGCGATGGGCGCCATGGCCGACGACGGGCTGGAAGCCCTTTTCCGCCGCACCCTGCCCGCGCTCGACGTGGCGCCGGGCGAGGCGCTGGTGACCACGCTGGCGCGATTCGTGCGGCTGCTGTACAAGTGGAACCGCGCCTGCAACCTGACGGCGATCCGCGAACCGGAAGCGATGGCCGTGCGCCATGTGCTCGATGCGCTCAGCGCGCGGCCCTTCCTCGCCGGACAGGCCGTCCTCGACGTCGGGTGTGGTGCCGGTCTGCCGGGCATCCCGCTGGCACTGGCCGAGCCGCAGCGCCAGTTCTGCCTCGTCGACTCGGGAAACAAGAAGGTACGTTTCGTGCGCCAGGCCATCGCCGAATTGCACATCCCCAACATCAGCGTGCGGCACGCCCGTGTCGAGGCGCTGGCCGACGGGCCCTTCGACAGCATCATCTGCCGGGCGTGGACGGCGCTGGCCGATTTCGCCGACCGCACCGCGCCCCTCCTTGCGCCGGGCGGCCGGCTGGTGGCGATGAAGGGTTGTGACCCGCTGGCCGAGCGCGAGGCCCTCGGCGCCGACTGGGCGGTGCAGGTCACGCGCGTCACGGTGCCTGACCTCGACGCCGAACGGCACATCGTCGTCCTCGAGCGGGCAGCCGGGGCGGGCGCATGACGCGCGTCATCGCCGTGACCAACCAGAAAGGCGGTGTCGGCAAGACGACGACCGCCGTCAACCTTGCCGCCGCGCTGGCCGCGCTGGACCGGCGCGTGCTGCTCATCGACATGGACCCGCAGGGCAACGCCACCACCGGCTGCGGCGTCGACAAGCAGCAGCTCGGCGCCTCGACCTGCGAGGTGCTGCTCGGCGAGGCCAGTGCGCTCGATGCCATCGTGCCGGTGGCCAATGCCGGCTTTTCCCTGCTGCCGGCCAACGGCGACCTGACGGCCGCCGAGATCCGCCTGCTGCAGGAGATCGGCCGCGAATTGCGCCTGCGCAAGGCGCTTGAGGCGGTGCGCGGCCTCTACGACATCATCCTCATCGACTGCCCGCCGACGATCAACATGCTGACGCTGAACGCGCTGACGGCCGCCGACGGCGTGCTCATCCCCATCCAGTGCGAGTACTACGCCCTCGAAGGCCTGTCGTCGCTGCTCGAAACCGTTCGTCAGGTGCGCAACAGCGTCAATCCGGCGCTCAACATCGAGGGCTTGCTGCGCACCATGTACGACCCGCGCAACCGGCTCGCCATCGATGTCTCCACCGAGCTGGAGCGGCTCTTCGCCGACAAGGTCTACCGCACCATGATCCCGCGCAACGTGCGCCTCGCTGAGGCGCCGAGCTTCGGCCTGCCGGCGCTGCTCCACGACCGCAGCTCGCGTGGTGCCCAGGCCTATGTCGAGCTGGCTGCCGAGATCGCCGCGCAGGGCCCGGCACCGGCCCGGGCGGCCGGCTGAGCGCGGCGCACCGATCGGGATAGAATGCCGCGACGGCGGCCCGGTGGCCGTCCAGCAGGGCAGGAACGACATGGCGGCAAAGAAGACCGGTCTCGGGCGGGGTCTCGAGGCATTGCTCGGTGGTGCGGTGCCGGCGCCAACGCCGCCAGCGGCGGGGTCAACCGCCGCTGCCGCGGCCGAGCCACCCCGCACCCTGCCCGTCGACCTCCTCGTGCGCGGCGCCTACCAGCCACGCCACGACATGCACCTCGAATCGCTCGAGGACCTCGCCAGCTCCATCCGCGCCCAGGGGATCATCCAGCCGATCATCGTCCGGCCGCTGGCCGGGCGCAGCCCTTCGGGCGAGACGACCTACGAAATCATCGCCGGCGAGCGCCGCTGGCGCGCCGCGCAGCTGGCCGGCCTGCAGGCGGTGCCGGTGGTGGTCCGCGACATCCCCGACTCCGCGGCCATCGCCATGGCCCTGATCGAGAACATCCAGCGCGAGAACCTCAACCCGCTCGAGGAGGCGCTGGCGGTGCGCCGCCTCATCGACGAATTCGGCCTCACCCACGAGGCGGCGGCCAGTGCCATCGGCCGTTCGCGCGTCGCCGTGTCGAACCTGCTGCGGCTCCTTCAGCTCGGTGCCGAGGCGCGCGAGTGCCTCGAGCGCGGCCAGATCGAAATGGGACATGCCCGCGCGCTGCTCGGCCTCACCGAGGGCCGCATGCAGGCCGAGGTTGCCCGGCTGGTGGTCAGCAAGGGGCTGTCGGTGCGCGAAACCGAGCGGCTGGTCAAGCGCATGCAGGACGGTCCCGCGTCGAGACGCCCGCCAGGCCGCGCCCCACAGGACGCCGACATCCGCCGGCTCGAGACGGAGCTCGCCGAGAAGCTCGGGGCCACCGTCGCCATCCAGCACGCACGCGGCGGGCGCGGCAAGCTCGTCGTCAGCTACAACAGCGTCGACGAACTCGAGGGCATCCTCGCGCACATTTCCTGAGGCGCAGGGCGTGGTCGTGCGGTCCGGCATCGCCCCGCCGGCGTAGGTAATTTCCGAGAATGTCTCGCATCTGGCTTGATTGCGCAGGCCATCGTCTCTAGAATTCCGCGGCTTTCCGGCGCCATGCGTCGGTTAGGTATTGGCCACCATCGACGAACGCGGCGAATGGTGGTTTTTTTGCTCCCATGCTGCGTGCCCGGCCGGCGATGGGCGCCCTGTGCAGGCAATCCGACGTGCTGCAAAGAGCCGCTTTCAGGCTTGCAGCCTGGCAGGCCGCCCTGACGCTGGCGGTGGCCGCAGTGGCCGGGCTCGCCGGGGATCCGGGCGCCGTGAAATCGGCGCTGCTCGGCGGAGGCATCGGTATCGTGGCCGGGCTGTACCAGGCCCTGCGGATGTTCAGGGTCGACGCCGCCGTCGACCCGGATGCCTTCTACCGCGGCGTGTGGTTGAGCGAGATGGTGAAGATCGTCCTCACGGTGGCGCTCTTCACCTTGGCGATCAAGACGTTGAGTCCGCGTTTCGTGCCGATGATCGGCGCCTACGCGGCGACCTTCATCGTCTACTGGGTGGCGCTCGGGACCGGCTTCCCGTGGCCTCCGGGCGACGGGAAGACAAGAAAATGACCCGCCGGACCCCGGCGGATGACCCCCTGGCCGGCTGACGAGGGCTACGGCAAGTCGAGAACATGGCAGCAGACGCGACACATACGCCGGGCAGCTATATCCAGCACCACCTGACCCACCTTCAGGTTTGCCGTGACGAACACGGCTGGGTGTGGAACCACTGCCACGGCAACTTCTGGGCGGTCAATGTCGACTCGATGTTCTTTTCCGTGGTCCTCGGCCTGTTCCTGTGCTGGCTGTTCCGCCGTGTCGCCGTCGGCGCCTCGGCCGGCAAGCCGGGCAAGCTGCAGGCGGCCATCGAGCTGATCGTCGATTTCGTCGACGGCAGTGTCCGCGACACCTTCCACGGGCAGAGCAAGCTCATCGCGCCGTTGGCGCTGACCATCGTCACCTGGGTCTTCATGATGAACCTCATGGACCTGATCCCGGTCGATTTCCTGCCCTTCGCCGCCGAGACGACGGGCGTCGCCAGCTACCTGCGCGTGGTGCCGAGCGCCGACGTCAACGTCACCTTCGGCATGTCGCTGTCGGTATTCGCGCTGGTCATCTTCTACAGCATCCGCATCAAGGGGGCCGGCGGCTTCCTCGCCGAGCTGACCATGCAGCCGCTCAACCCCAGGACCCTCGGCCTGCCGGTGCTCATCTGGCCGCTGGTCATCGCTTTCAATTTTCTGCTCGAGAGCGTGGCCCTGCTGGCCAAGCCGCTGTCGCTGGCCCTGCGACTGTTCGGCAACATGTATGCCGGCGAGTTGATGTTCATCCTCATCGCGCTGCTCGGCTGGTGGCAGGGCGTGCTGCACTTCCCGTGGGCGGTGTTCCACATCCTTGTCATCACCCTGCAGGCCTACATTTTCATGATGCTGACGATCGTCTATCTGAGCCAGGCCCACGAGCACCACTAGTCGTCCCAACCAACCGCAACATCCCGCTTCCGCATCTCAGGAGTACCCGATGGAAACTATCATTGCCTCAACCGCGATCGCCGTCGCCCTCATGATGGGCCTCAGCGCTCTCGCCGTCGGTATCGGCATGGGCCTGCTTGGCGGCCGCTTCCTCGAAGCGTGCGCACGCCAGCCGGAACTGGCCAACATGCTGACCACCAAGATGTTCCTGTCCGTCGCGCTGCTCGATGCGGTGGCCATGATCAGCGTCGGTATCGCGCTGTTCTTCGCCTTCGCCAACCCGTTCGTCGGCCAGATGACGGCGGCCGTCGGCGGCTGAGCGGCCGTTCCCGCTTCCCGCTCGCCGGATCAGGAGTAACGCGGTGGATATCAATCTCACGTTGATCGGCCAGGGCATCGCCATGGCGGTGTTCGTCTGGTTCTGCATGAAGTTCGTCTGGCCGCCGATCATCCAGGTCATCGAGGAGCGCCAGCTGCGCATCGCCGACGGCCTCGCTGCCGCCGAGAAGGGCGCGCGTTCCCTCGACGAAGCCCGCAGCCAGACCACCAGCATGGTCGAGGAAGCCCGCGGCCAGGCACGCCAGATCATCGATCAGGCGCAGGCCCGCGCCAACGGCATCGTCGAGGAGGCGCGGGGCGAGGCCAACCAGGAGCGTGAGCGCATCATCGAGTCGGCCCGTGCCGACGTCGAGCAGCAGATCAACCGCGCCCGCGACGAACTGCGGGCGCAGGTCGCGGGCATCGCGCTGGCCGGTGCCGAGCGCATCCTGGCCCGCGAGATCGACGCGCGCGCCCACCAGGACCTGCTCGACAAACTCGCCACGCAGATCTGACTTTAGGGAACCACGAGCATCATGGCCAACGACGGCGTCATCGCCCGACCCTACGCCCAGGCGGTATTCGAGATCGCCCGCGCCGATGGTCAGCTTGCCGCGTGGACAGCCTTCCTCGACATGGCTGCCGGCATCGCCACCCACGACGACGTGCGCCGTGCGCTGGCCCAGCCCGGTGCCGACCTCGGCGAACTGGCCGGGGCCATCGCCGGCATCTGCCGCGACCACGCCGGCGAGTCGCAGCCGCTGCAGTCGGGTGTGGCCGGGAATTTCCTGCGTTTGCTTGCCGAGAACCGCCGCCTGGGCCTGTTGCCGCACATCGCCGCCCGCTACCAGGTACTCCGCGACGAAGCCGAGAACGTCCTCGACGTGACGCTGGCCTCGGCGGTGGCGGTCAGCGAGGCCCAGCAGGGCAGCATCGTCGCGTCACTGCAAAAGCGCTTCGGCCGGCAGATCCGCCTCAAGGTGACGCTTGATGAAACGCTGATCGGCGGGGCGCGCCTCCAGGTCGGCGACCTCGTGATTGATGGTTCCGTGCGTACGGGACTCGACAAATTGGCAACCGCCCTGCGGGCCTGAGCCCCGGGGCAACAAGGACTTTAACCATGGCACTCAAGGCATCCGAGATTTCCGATCTCCTCCGGCAGCGCATCAGGAACTTCGAAGGTGCAGCCGAGGCGCGCGACGTCGGCACCGTCATCGCCGTCACCGATGGCATCTGCCGCGTCCACGGCCTGGCCGACGTGCGCTATGGCGAGATGATCGAGTTCCCGCGCGACACCTTCGGCCTGGCGCTGAACCTCGAGCAGGACTCGGTCGGTGCGGTGGTGCTCGGCGACTACAAGCACATCTCCGAAGGCGACACCGTCAAGACGACCGGCCGCATCCTCGAGGTGCCGGTCGGTGAGGGCCTGCTCGGCCGTGTCGTCGATGCGCTCGGCAATCCGATCGACGGCAAGGGCCCGATCGAGGCCGCCGGCACGTCGCCGATCGAGAAGGTCGCGCCGGGCGTCATCACCCGCCAGTCGGTCAACCAGCCGGTGCAGACCGGCCTCAAGGCCATCGATGCCATGGTGCCGGTCGGTCGCGGCCAGCGCGAGCTGATCATCGGCGACCGCCAGACCGGCAAGACCGCGGTGG
>CAYQIV010000012.1:0-98449 GCA_964417725.1 uncultured Chromatiaceae bacterium | reverse complement strand
ACCATCTCGGCCAACGGCGACGAGTCGATCGGCAACATCCTCGCCGAGGCGATGAGCAAGGTCGGCAAGCAGGGCGTGATCACCGTCGAGGACGGCTCGGGCCTGCAGAGCGAGCTCGACGTCGTCGAAGGCATGCAGTTCGACCGCGGCTATCTCTCGCCGTATTTCATCAACAACGCCCAGGAGCAGAGCGCCGAACTCGACGCGCCCTACATCCTGCTTTACGACACGAAGCTCTCCACCCTCCGCGAGCTGCTGCCGCTGCTCGAGGCCGTGGCCAAGTCCGGCAAGCCGTTGCTGGTCGTTGCCGAAGACGTCGAGGGTGAGGCCCTGGCGACGCTGGTCGTCAACACCATCCGCGGTATCGTCAAGGTCTGCGCCGTCAAGGCGCCCGGCTTCGGTGATCGCCGCAAGGCCATGCTCCAGGACATGGCCATCCTCACCGGTGGTCAGGTCATCGCCGAAGAAGTCGGCCTGTCGCTGGAGAAGGCCCGCCTCGAAGATCTGGGCAAGGCCAAGAAGGTCCAGGTCACCAAGGAAAACACCATCATCATCGATGGTGCCGGCAAGTCGAAGGACATCAAGGCCCGCGTCGACCAGATCAACCGCGAGATCGACGAGACCAGCTCCGATTACGACCGCGAGAAGTTGCAGGAGCGCGTTGCCAAGCTTTCGGGCGGCGTGGCCGTGATCAAGGTCGGTGCCGCGACCGAAATCGAGATGAAGGAAAAGAAGGCGCGCGTCGAAGATGCGCTGCACGCCACGCGTGCCGCGGTCGAGGAAGGCGTGGTCCCCGGCGGCGGCGTGGCGCTGCTGCGCGGCCGTGAGGCCCTCAAGGACCTCAAGGGTGCCAACGAAGACCAGAACGTCGGTATCACCATCCTGCGCCGCGCCCTCGAAGAGCCGCTGCGCCAGATCGTGATCAACGCCGGCGAAGATGGCTCCGTGGTCCTCAACAAGGTCGCCGAAGGCAAGGGCAACTACGGCTTCAATGCAGCCACCGGCGAGTACGGTGACCTGGTGTCGATGGGCATCATCGACCCGACCAAGGTCGCGCGCTGCGCCCTGCAGAACGCATCCTCCGTTGCCGGCCTGCTCCTGACCACCGAGGCGATGATCGCCGAGGCGCCGAAGAAGGAAGCCCCCCCGATGCCGGGCGGTGGCATGGGCGGCATGGGCGGGATGGACATGTAACGACGTCCATCGTCCACGCCAGAGACGGAAAAAGCCCCGCTTCGGCGGGGCTTTTTTTATGGTACGCCCGGCCCCGCCACCCGCCTGTGAGCGCAAGTCCCGCTGCATCCGGGACGGCGGGAGTGGAGTGCCGCCTGTGCCCGCGGCCTCGTGCCCTTCGGGAACCCCGCCCTCACGCCAGCATTCCTGCCGTGCAACCCGCCGCCGCATGGGCCGGTCGCGCCCTCACCGGTCGTTGACACCGCGCCGGACGGCCACATCGTCGGCAACAGGGGATCTGAAGTCCTGTTCGCTGCTCAATCCTGCTGCGCCGCCAGCGCGTCCCGCCCGTGCGGCGCCGAAAAATCCTGTATCGGCCCCGCCGGCACGATGCCGGTCGGGTTGATGGTCTTGTGGCTGCGATAGTAATGGTGCTGAATATGCGCCATGTTCACCGTCTCCGCCACGCCCGGCACCTGGTACAGTTCGCGCAGATAACCCCTGAGTGCCGGGTAATCGGCGATGCGGCGCAGGTTGCACTTGAAGTGCCCGACGTACACCGCATCAAAACGGATCAGCGTGGTGAACAGACGCCAGTCCGCTTCGGTAATGCGCCCGTCGACCAGGTAACGGTTGCCCGACAGGTGTTTTTCCAGTACATCCAGTTCGGCAAACAGTGCCTGAACGGCCTCTTCGTATACGGATTGCCTTGTCGCGAAACCAGCCTTGTATACGCCATTGTTGACGCGGTCATAAATGCGCTCATTCCAGGCATCAATGTCGGCGCGTAACGCATCCGGATAGTAATCGCCGGCTCGTGCGCCGAGATGGTCGAACGCCGAGTTGAACATGCGAATGATGTCTGCCGATTCGTTGCTGACGATGGTTTCTTTCTCGCGATCCCACAACACCGGCACCGTCACGCGCCCGCTGTAGCTGGCATCCGCTTTCAGATACAGCTCGTACAGTCGATGGCATCCGTACAGCGCATCGCCGGTGGCGCCGGGAAATTCGCGGTTCAGCTCCCAGCCTTTCGACAGCATCAAGGGGTTGACCACCGACATGCCGATCATGTCGTCGAGGCCTTTCAGCGCGCGAAAGATCAGTGTGCGCTGTGCCCATGGGCAGGCCAGCGACACATACAGGTGGTAGCGCCCGGGCTTCGCCGCAAAGCCGCCGCATCCTGTTGGCCCGGGTTGTCCGTCGGCAGTCAGCCAGTTACGAAACCGCGATTCGCTGCGCACAAACGTGCCGCCGGTGGAATCGGTGTCGTACCACGTGTCATGCCAGGTGCCGTCAACCAGCAGTCCCATGAGCGTCTCCTGTCGTTCGTTTCCCGGTGTGCGGCGTCGGCAACGCGCTCCGGCAGCCGTGCGCTTTGCTGGTGCGCATCATCCGGCGCCTCGTGAGTTTCATCATCGCCCATGTTGACGCCTTCCACACAGACACGAGGTCTCGACGCCAGCCGGGTTCGAGGTGTGCTGCCCGGACAGCCCGTGGCACGCATTGCCCGGCAGCTGGAGCGGTGGGCTGGTGGCCGCGCGCTCAGGTCACTCCGGCGGAGCGGGGCATGGCGCGTATCCTGCGCGACGTCACCGGCATGGCAGGGCACGCCCTGTGAACCGTCAATCGCCCGGAAACCCCGACCTGACACCGTCACCCCTGCGGATGACAGCGCATCACGACCTGGGCCAGCGCCTGCATTTCCGCCTGGCGCGCCGAGGAGCTGCGCATGGCCAGCGCGATGGTGCGCCGCGGGGCAGGCGGCGCCAGCTCGCGCACTTGCAGGCGTGGCGATCCGGTGAGTCCGCTGTCCAGTGCCAACGCGGGAATCAACGCGACGCCCAGGCCGTAGTCGACCATCTCGATCAGCGTCAGCAGGCTGGTGGCCTCGTGCTCATTCGCGACCTGTGGTGCGGCTGGCTCACAGGCCTGCAAAGCGTGATCCCGCAGGCAATGGCCTTCTTCGAGGAACAGCAGTCGATCCGTGATCGTCGGCGTCAGTTGCAGGCGCCGGTGCCGGGTTAACGGCTCATCACGGCTGGCCACGAGCCATAGCGGATCCTCGAACAGCGGCTCCACCCGCAACGTCCCCGTGTCGTACGGCAGGGCAATCAGGGCAAAATCAAGGCGGCCATCGGCCAGACGCTGCAATAGCGCTGCAGTGAAATCTTCCCGCAACCCGAGGCGCAGCGCGGGATAACGCTCGCGCAGTTCGGGCAGGATGCGCGGCAACAGAAATGGCGCAATCGTTGGGATGGTGCCAAATCGCAGCACCCCGGACATGGGCTGCGCGGCGGCGCAATCGACCAGATCGCGGGCCTGCGCCAGAATTGCGCGACCGCGCTCCACCACTTCCCGTCCCGCATCCGTCAACAGCACCTTGCGGCGGTCGCGCTCGACCAGCAGCGTCCCGATCTGTGCTTCGAGTTCCCGGAGTCCCGCGCTCAGCGTCGACTGCGTGACAAAGCAGGCACGCGCTGCCCGCGTGAAATTACGGTGTTCCGCCAGGGCCACCAGATAGTGCAACTGCTTGAGCGAAGGCAGATCGCGCATGGGCCCTGATGTTATCGGGAAATCCGATCATGGTTCACGGGTTTTGTCGTGGGGCGCCCGCGTGGGCAATCAACGAGGGCAAGGAGAAGTTCGTCGAAGACGTCGTGCGCGCCTGGACCAAGGCCATGAACAGCGATCGCTTTGATGATTGAGGCTCCATCGGAAGCCGTCGCGCCCCGAGGCATGTTGCCGGGGGAGGCGGGTCGATACTGCACGGGTTGACGACGCAGGGGCAACAGTACGCATGACGCTTTCCCGGAGCGGGGCCGTTATCGCCTTTCCCCGGGGGCAGGGGGCTACCCTGGCGCATCCGGTCTTTATTCTTCCGGCGGATTGGCCGAAGATGGCTTCGGGTGTCGCGGGCCGGCTCTTGGGGAAGGCGCCGGCACGGCGCCCGCCCGGCCACCGGGCCAGCAGGGGGGGTGATGTCCAGATATCTTCAGTGCGGGTTGCGTGCCGTCTCCCGGGGGGTATGGCATGCGGCCTGGCTGCCGATCGTGCTGGCGGTGATGGTCTCCTCCGCCGGGGTGCAGAAGGCCGGGGCGCAGGCGCGCACGGCGCCGGCTGCGCGCGACAGCCGTTCGGCTCCGGCCACGCCGCCGGCTTCGACCACCACCCCGTCGACCGCTGCGCCCATGGCGCCGCAGGGCCTTTCCCTCCTGCGCGTCACACCGAACCGCCTCGAGGCCGGTGGCACCTATACGCTGACGCTCTCCGGTCATGGCTTCGCTCCGGGGATGACGCTCGCCTTTGCGCCGCCGGGGATCAGCGTCCCTTCTCCAGTGGCAGTGCAGTCAGCAGGCCTGGCCATGGTCCGTGTCCGGGTTGTCGCAGGCGCCGAACCCGGCTTTCGCACGCTCAGGGCCACGGTGCCCACGACCGCCCCGGGGCTCGGCATGGTCGCGCTGCCGGGCACGCCGCTGCAGGCCGATCTGGTGCGTGCGGTGGAGATCGTCGGGGCGGCCCCTGCGGGCATCGTCGCCCCGGCGACCGACGTGGCGTCGCCATTCGGTGCCCCACCGCCGGACGGCGCGTCGGAGGCACCGGCAGGCGGGCGCACGGTGCTGGACCAGAACATCGGTGCATTGCCGTTGCGCAAGCCCGCGATGCCGGTGATGGGGCCGCAGGTCAGGCGACTCGTGCCGGACCGGTGGGCTGCCGGGAAAACCCTCGAAGTCGAGGCGCAGGGCATGGGGCTGACGCCACGGACGCAGTTCCTGTTCGGGCCGGGCATCGAGGTCCAGGGCACACCTGTGTTGCATGGTGCGGGCCGGGTGACGCTGGTCGTCAAGGTCTCGCCGCTGGCTGCGCCCGGCATGCGCAAACTGGCCGTGGCGCGAGACGTCGGTGCACCCGCCGTCGAGCAGGCGGCGAGCTATACGGTTCAGGCGATGGCCATTGCCCAGCCGGTGGCACTGCCCGTGCCCAGGATCGCCGCACTCGAGCCGGCGAAGTTTCCCAAGGGGCAGATCGAACTCGCCTCACCGCAATGGAAGGTTCAGACCGCCAGCATCCCGCCGCCGAAGGATCCCGTCAGCGGTGCGGCGCTCGGTGCGCCGCAGCCGGTGTGGAGCGTTGACGTGCCGGCACTGCGCGAAGACCAGCTTTTCACCTGGAAGGAGGTCAATCCCGGGGTCGCCGAGTGGTTCGAGGTCCGTTTTTATCGTGGTGATGCGCTCGTCACTTCGCGGCGCATCGATCCGCAGACGATTGGCAAATTCAAGGGTACGTTGTTGCCGACATGGCTCCGTGCCGATGCGTCGCTCGTCACACAGCTCATCACGCCAAAGGCCGCTGGTGACGGCAAGCTCGTGTTGTCGGGTGGTGTGCCGCAGCCTGCCGCGGCCGCCAAGATTGGCGATTCGTCGTCCACACCGCCGGCGCCAGAGGCGCAGGCCGCCGCACTCGCCGACCTGTACTGGGAAGTGGCCGGGTTTCGCCAGTATCCGAAAAGCGGTGTGGCACAGAGCGCCCGGCGCGAGGTCTCACCGTTGCCGATCCTGCTGGCGGCCAACGGCGGCCTGCCGCCCGTCGCCGTCCCGGGGGCCATGGAAGTCGCGGGAAAATCGACCGCCACGGCACTGGTCCCCGTCGAAGTCGAGATCTCCGAACGCTGGCCGCTGGCCACGCCGTACCGGCCCACCGGGCTCGGTTGCGGGCAGGATCACAAGGGCAAGTTCGACCTCATCAACGTCAGCAAGACCGGCTTCGGGGGCCACCAGACATGGGACGTGATGCGTCTCACCGGGCAATTCTCGCTGGCCCAGAGTCCTTACCTGTCGAAACCTTCGACCAGCAAGCCGACGTTCATGGGTAAGGTCGTGGTGACGACGTGGAACTTCGACAATGTCTTCGTCGACTGGGGCGATGGCACCCGGCAGCCGCTGGCCATCGTCCAGTCCGGTGATGCCGGCACCTTTGACTCGACCACCGTCCTGTCGCCGGGCCCACAAGGCTGGACGCACCAGTACAAGGAACCCGGTGCCTACGTGGTGCGCGTCTATCAGCTGGCCAATGCGGATGTGCAGGGTGGCGGTACCGCCGTGCTGACGGCGGCGATCGGCGAGCAGCAGGGGCTGTACTTCAAGGCCGGTGGCTTCGACGGCAGCCTCGGTCAGGCCGGGGCGCAGGAAACGCTGGCGGTGGGCAAGTCGGCCGCCGACAGCGCCTACATGTTCTATTGCCAGCATGTCGACATCGCCCCGCGCCACGACCCTGATGCCGGCGGTCCGCTGAAGCTGGTGCACATCGACGTGCAGGGTTTTCCGTGGGCCGCGCCGCAGGCTTCGGCAGCGGATCCGCTCGCCGGGCTGGAAAAACAGCTGAAGGGCAAGGTTGCCGAGGCGCCGGCCGGTGGCACGGCCGCAATGCCGCTCGGCACGGCATCGGGCCTGCAGGTCACTCCGGTTGCGTCGTCGCTGTTCGGGACCGGGAGCGGCGGCAGCCCCGCGTTCAGCGCCTGCGACGTGTCGCTCACCGCCGGTGCCGCGCTCACCTACATCGGTCAGGGCGCGGCGCGGCTGCGCTGGCGGCTCGGCGGCAGCGTGTTCCACGAAGAGGTGTACGACGACATCGGTCCGTCGCCCGGGCGTCCGGACCAGACCCTCGCCAAGGACCCGGCGCAATGGGGGCCGCCGGTGAAGGGGGTCCGGGCCAACCTGCTGTCCAGCCCGATGGCGCTTGACCAGACGGGCGCCCGCGAGCTCCGCGTCGAGGCCGAGGTCATCTATTCGACCAAGCATCCGCAGCTCTACACGGCGCTGGCCCAGGCGCTGGGCGCTTCGGGCGGCCTGCCCGACGCGGATGCCGCCAAGGCCATCCTGCTCGGCAGTCAGGGGGGGCCGAAGATCGGTGTGCTGTCGCCCTACACGCAATCCGGTTCCGGCCTGCCGCTGGTCCACGACGTCGACGGGGCGCTGGTACGCGTCGCCGCCATCCCGCGCCCGGCAACCTATGCCGCGGCCGGTGTGATGATGCCGCAGAGCCAGCCCGTCGAGGGGGCGCTGCAGAAGGTCGCAGGGTCGCTGGCGGTGAAAAAGTCGCCACCCGCGTTCGTCGAGTCGAAGCCGGTGTCCTACCAGGTCGTCGGCCATGATGTCGAATTGCCCTGTACCTTCGAGTTCCCCGTGGCGGGCGGACATTTTTTGATCGGCGGCCTGCAGGAGGGTGGCAAGGCCAAGGTCACCCACGACGGCAAGGTCTTTTCCGGCAGCGGCGTCCTGCAGCTGCCGATCCCGGGCCAACCGGGCAAACGCGTGCCGCTGCCGCTGACTTTCACCAACTGGACGGTTGCCGACGATGGGTACACCGTCGAGCAGGGCAAGCTTGAAGGTGGCCCGGTACCGGGCGGTGAGGTCGCGGCTTCGGGCCTCGCCTATACCATCCAGAAGCTGGCCGGCAGCGCGAAGGTGAAGGTCGATGCAACGCTCGCCGGCCGCCTCGGCGCATCGAGCCTGCCGGGATCCACCACTGGCACCAGCCCACCACCGTGGTCGGCCACCACCGCCGTGCTGTCGCCGCAGGGTGACTGGTACGCCACCGGCGTGGCGCTGGACGAGATCCGGCTCTACGACTCGGGCTTCCGCCTCGCGCCCAAGGCCGTGACCATCGACCTCAGCGCCAGCGAAGGGACGGCGCCCGACCCGGCCTGCACCACCGGCGGTGCGGGGTGGACGGGCCTGCACTTCGGTGTCGGGGCCACGCTCACGGCCTATGATTTCGACCTGCCCGGCGATAACAGCGGCGTGGTGGATGGCTTCGCCGTCGATGCCAAGGGGCTGTGCGGCACGGCACAGCTCGGCGCCTTCAGCGCCAAGCAGTACAAGGGCGAGTTCCGCTGGGATGGTGTCAAGGTCGAGGCCGGCGACGGGCAGTTCCGTGCCCGCTACCAGAACCTGCGCGTCAAGGTGCCGTGGCTCGACGTGGAGTTGAAGGGCGCCGGTGATCCGCTGCTCGTCGCCGGGGAAGGGGTCGGCCAGCCGGGCATCAGCCTCAACCTGACCGGCAACGCACCGCTGCGCAAACACGGCGCGATCAGCTTCGAGGCGCAGAACCTCAAGCTCGTCAAGGAAGAAGGCATGGTGCCGGCGGTGCGCAGCGACAGCCGCTTCACGTTTGCCGGCGAGGACAAGGCCTTCGCCAAGGACGTGTGGCTCAAGGACCTCTACTTCGGCCTCGATGGCAAGGCCTACTTCGCACCCGGCACGGCGCAGGTCACGGTCGGGCTTGCCGGCCAATCGGGCGCCATCGGCCAGGCATCGCTGGCACTCGATGATCTGGTGGTGCGCGCGCCGGCGGGCGACAGTGCGCGGCTGGCCTTCGAATTCGCCGGCAAGGTATCGATCTCCAAGGCGCTGGAACCCGCCAAGATGACCGTGACCTACGCCATCGACGAGGTGGCGTCGGGCAGCTATGCCGGCAGCGGCCCGGTGGCCGGCAGCGCTGAACCGTTTTCCGTGACTTTCCCCAAGGCCGAGGGCACCGTCAAGGGCCAGATCAATGCGGTCTACGTGCCGCCTGCGGGCGGCACGGCGGCGGCGCTGCCCCCGCCGCTCAGCTGGATCCCCGCTGCCCATGCAGCTCCCGACACGATGCGTTTCAAGGGCTCGGTCGACATGCACATGTTTGACCTGCCGGTGACGGCCGACTTTGCGCTCGGCTACCAGGGCAGCCACGATTTCTGGGCCATCAAGGCCGTCTATGAGGGCTTTGGCCCGGGCGGCGCGCCGCTGGCGCCGCCTTTCCTCAATGTGTTTGCGGTCGGTGGCGGGCTTGGTTTCAACGTCTCGCTGGAATCGCTCAAGGGCAAGGGGCTTGAGGCACTGGCCTATTCCGCCAGCGGGGGTGTGCCGGTGTTCAATGCATTGACCACGGTGGGCACGCCGGATGGTTTCACGCTCGGCCTGCGCGGCGACCTGTCCATCAAGGTCGCCGGCTCCGATCCCGGCACGCGCATCGATTTTGCCGCCTGGCCCCTGACCAGCGGCTGGAGCGGCAGTGCGCCCTTCGAGGGCTACCTCAAATACCAGGCCAAGAGCTTCGACGGCGAACTGTGGGGCGGGATGACGCTCTTCGGCGGCAAGGCCGGTGTCACGGTGCCGAAGGGTGCTGCCAGACTGCACTTCGGCGGCGGCGACTGGTATGCGTACCTTGGCAAGGACAGTGGCCCGCGCGTCCAGGGGCATGCGCTGTTCGTCAAGGGCAACGCCTACCTGATGCTCAGCCCGGCGAAGATGGCGCTCGGGGGTGGTGCCGACATGTTCGAATCGATCGGGGATTGCGGTGATGTCTGCGCCTACGTCAGCGGCAATGCCGACGCCGGCATGGCCCTGTATACCGCGCCGCTCAAGCTGGCAGGCAGCACCAAGGTCAAGGTCAAGGCCGGTGGCTGCTATGACGACCACTGCGCCGGTGTCGGTGGCAAGGTCGATGCCTATGGCGAGTTGCCGAGCCCGGTCATCCGCTATGGTTTTGCCATCGACCTGCCCTGTCCCTTGCCGGACGTCGACCTGACGCTGAAGGTCCTGCCATCGCCGCCTGGCGTGACACCCGGCCTCGATTGGTGCGATTTGAACCCGCTATGGTGATCAAGGACCCCTCCATGATTTTCTCGCGTGTGCTGGCCGGTCTTGTCATCGCCGGACTCTGCGGCCTCGTCGCAGGGCCCGCCATGGCCCAGTCGCGCGGTGCACTGATGGCGGCCAGCGATGGCGAAGGCGGGGTCCGCCTGCTGTGGTTTGCGCCCACCGGCCTTGTGCCGTCTGCCTGGCGCCTCGAAGAAGAAACCGCCGGCCCGCCGCGCGTCGTCGAGGCGCGCATCGTGGCCGAATCCGGCATGCCGGTACCCGGCACGCAAGGCGTGGCGGAACCGGACCTCAAGGCCCTTGGCGAGGTCTTTCTCGCCATGCAGGCCATGGGGGACTGGGAGATGGCCCAGGCGATGGGCATTGCACGCCAGTTGCGCGACGTGCCGGGCGGAGAACGCCGCTGGCGGGTCGTGCCCCTCGGGCCGGATGGCAAGCCGCTCGGTGAGCCACTGCGCAGCCGTCCGCTCGACAGCCGCAAGGCCGACCCGCTGCCGCCGCCGGTCGTCGGGCTGCGCGGCGTGGCGACGCGCGAGGGTGTCGAACTGTACTGGCAGCCGGGCACGTCGTCGCGCGCACCGCCGACCATCGCCTGGCGTGTCGAGCGCGATGGCGAGCCGGTGGTCGGCAGCCCGGCCACGCTCGGTGAACGCTGGCTCGTCGAGGATGCCGCCTTCGTCGATGCGGCTGCCCCGGTCGAGGCGACGGTCCGCTACCGCGTCGCTGCGCTCGATGTCTTCGGTCGCGACGGGCCGTGGCGCGAGCTGGCGCTGTTCGTCCCCGATCTCACGGCGCTCGATGCGCCGCTCGACGTCAGGGTCGATGCGGATCGAGAGGGCCTGCGCATCCGCTGGGCCGGCAATCCCAGCCCGCACACCACCGGGTATGTGCCGGAGCGTGCGCAATTGCGCGATGGCCCCTACGAGGCATTGACGGCGCGTGGCGTGCCGCGCGACACGCTGGAGTTCGTCGATGGCGACGCGCTGCCGGGCCTGCTGTATTTCTATCGCGTGCGCGCCATGGATCCGCGTGGTGAGCTGGGCGAGCCGTCGCTGGTGGTGCCGGCACGCATCGTTCCGACGCAGGCCCCGCCGGTGCCAGAGGGGCTCGAGGCGGAGACCGGCACCAGCGCGGTGACGCTGCGCTGGGTCCCGCTGCCCGGGGTGGCGGGCTACTACCTGCAACGCCGCGTGACCGGCACATCGGATTGGCAGCTGCTCAATGACGCCATCACGCCGGAGCCGCGCCATGACGACACGGGCCTGGCCGGCGGCTCGCGCTTTGATTATCGCGTGGTTGCCGTCGCCCACGACAACCGCGAAAGCCCGCCGAGCACACCCGTCAGCGTGGTGCTGCCCGATGCGGCACCGCCGGGGGCGCCGCGCATCATCGCAGCGGACGGCAGCGGTGGCCGTGCCCTGCTGCGCATCGAGCCTGCCTTGCCGGCGGACGACACGGTGCGGATGCTCGTCCTGCGCGGCGCGGCGGCCGACGACGTCGGTCTTGTCATCGGTGATCCGCTGCCGGGCGAGGCCCGTGACTGGCAGGACACCTGGGTCCTGCCCGGCGAGACCTACTGGTACCGGCTGGTGGCCGTCGACGATGCCGGTAACCGCAGTGTGCCGGGTGCCGCCGTCGCGGTGCGCGTCGGCAGTGCCGAGCCCGGGACACCGCCGGTGCCACGGGCACGTCGCGTCGTGCGGCCGTTCAGCGGGGTCGAGCTGCGCTTCACCACGCCCCCGCCCGGTCTCGCGCTGGTCATCGAACGGCGGGCGGCCGGGCAGGCGCCGTGGCGTGTCGTCGCCGGCCCGCTGTCTGGCGAACTGACCATCGATGCCACGGCACC
Source organism: uncultured Chromatiaceae bacterium (assembly GCA_964417725.1). GTDB lineage: Bacteria > Pseudomonadota > Gammaproteobacteria > Steroidobacterales > SHZI01. Next base: position 86,791 of record CAYQIV010000012.1, on the reverse strand, counting down.
CGCGGGTCCGCTCGAGTACCGCGTCTCCTATCGCACGGCAGATGGGGCCAGCGGACCGCCGTCGTCGCCCGTGGCGGTCGGCGGCAGTTGATGGATATGGCGGTGCGGCAGCCCGGCCGTCTAGAATTGCCATGCCCCGGGGGGCAGAGGTGTTCGACATGAAGAATGAGGCAATCGGGCACGCCGGTTGGGGCATGCTGCTGGCGTTGACGCTGCCGGTGATGGCGGCAGGCAGCGATGGCCGGGCGGTGCTGACGGGCAACGACGCGGTGCTGGCGCAGTGGGCACAGGCCAGCGGCGCACCGGCACCGCGCATCATCGCCAGCGAAGGGGGCAGCACGCGGCTCGAATGGCGGACCAGCATCGCCTACGACTACTACCAGACCGACTCACGCGGCGGTTTCACGCTGACACCGGTGCGTGATGGCAACGCCGGCAATACCGCACAGCTTCAGACCGAGTTCCTGTCAACCGGCCCCGACAATTCGCAAAGCTGGTTCACCTTCGGCATCACGGCCAGCGACGATCGTGCCGTGCTCGGCCACCCGACGCTGATCAACACCCTGCAGATCGGCCATGCCGGCGAGGACTACCGCGTGGCACTGGGTGATGTACCGGTGAACTTTTCCACGCTCGGCGCCAACACCGGCCTGCGCGGCCTGCTCGGCGAACGCTACATCGGCCGCACCCTGGTCCAGGCGGTGGCCGGCGTGCAGACCGACACCTGGGAGTCGCTCGCCAAGGAAGAGCGGCGCACGCGCTACATCCGCAACAGCTACGCCTTCAAGGCCGAGCATCCGGTCACGGAGACGCTGTCGATGTTCGTCACGACGCAGGGTTTTTCCGACAACGATGATGTGCAGAGCGCCGTGGCGACATCGCTGGCAACGGCCGAGGGCCGTGCCACCACGGCCGGTTTGTCCTTCCAGCGCGGTCGTTTCACGCTCGGCGCCGAGGGCGGTTTCAGCGATTGGGAGGAAGAAGGTCTCGAAAACGAGACCGACGACGCATGGATCGTCGATGCCGGCTGGCAGGGTGACCGTGTCGGCGTGCAGTTCGGCCACCACGACATCGGCCTTTACTACACCTCATTGTCCGGCGATGCGCTGTCGGGTGTGCGCGAGACCTATGGCAACGCCAGCTGGCTGGCCACGAACTGGCTATCGCTGAACAGCGACCTGCGGCACACCGTCAACGAGCGCGCCTCGCTGCCGCCGGTGGTCACGCCGCCCGGCGAGACGCCCTATACCCCGAATGCCTACCGCGCCGACAGTTGGTCGCTGGGTGCAGATGTCGCCGTGCTGGCGGTCGACGGGCTCAACCTGCAGCTCTCGCACTCCGGATCGGATGGCGAGAACGAAGGGGGTGGCAAGAACGACCAGGACCACACGGGGCTCAACCTGCAGTACGGCCGCGGCGGCTGGTCGACCGGGCTCGGCTACCAGCGTGGCGACCTCGAGAACAGCGCGACACCGGACAGCGATGCCGAGACCCGGACGTGGAGCTGTTTCCTTGGCCGGCAATGGACAGAAGCCGAGTCAGGGTTGTGGAGCATCGGCACCAACGCATCCTACAACCACCAGCGGCAGTCGCTCGACGCCGGTACGCGCACCAGCAACGACAACTACTCCCTGTCGCTGAATGGCCAGCATGTCCGCTGGGGGCAGTTCACGGTGCTGTGGTATGACGGGCGGGTGCGCGATCCGGCCACCGGCCAGAACCTCGACCATACCGGGATCCAGTTCGAGGCGGGGCGGCAGCTCGGCCGGTATGGTTCGGCAAAGGTCTACTACAGCAAGAACGACAGCTTCCAGGGCAATGCCGCGATCAGCTACGAAGAGCGGACCCTGGGCCTGCAGTTCCTGTCGACCTTCTGATGCGACCCACCTTGACCAGCGAGGCTGTCACCATGCGCACCATGACCCTCCGTCCCCGCCTGCTCGCCGGCAGCCTGCTCGCACTCGCTGCCGCCGGTGTCGCCGCGCAGGGCGTGCCACGCGACGATTACCCGTTGCCGCCCGGTACCCGGATCGCGCCGCTCGGTGAGGACGCGGCGACGGATGTTGCCGCCGAGGCACGCACGGGTGGTTTCGACGACCTGCAGAAGGCCCGCGAGGCGCTCGACGAGCTGCTGCGGGCGTATGAGTCGGGTAACGTGTCGCTGATCCAGCGTCGCCTTGATCCCGCGATGGTGGGTTACCAGGTGTTCCTCGACGGCGTGCGGCGTGATGTCAACGCCTACAAGAACCTGCGCATCAACCTCACCGACACGCAGATCACGGCGGGCCCCGATCTTGCTGTCATCCAGGTCGCCTGGGAAAAGCGCTTCGTCTCGTCGAGCAGTTTCACGCCGGGCCTGTTCACCGGTCGCAGCACGATCCTCATGCACCGCGATGGCGAGCACTGGCGACTCGCTGCCGTGGCCCGCGACAATCCGTTTTCCAGCGCCTCCGGTACGCTTGCCCGATTGACCATCACGCCGATGATGATCGGTGTCAACGACTGGGATGGCACCATCCCGCTCCGTGTCGAGGTCACCGACCCGGACATGGCTGGGCTGGCCAATGTCCGCATCACCGTGACGAGCAATGCCGGCGAGCGTGAAACCCTGGTGCTGCCCTCGGTGTCCCCGGGCGTGTTCCGTATCCTTGCCGTCGATGGGTTTTTCACCAGCGTGACGCCCAACAACCAGCTGCTGGAGGCGAGCCCCGACGTCGGTTCCAATGTCTTCACCTTCCGCTACGTCGACAGCAACCCCGGCGAGAACCGCCCACCCAGCACCCTGACACGCACGCTGCGTGTGCAGTAGGCCGGGCAGAAGGCGCGTCGCGCGAGCGGACGGTAGCGCCTGGCGCCGGCCCGACGGCGAGCGCCGCCTGCGGGGGCGATGAAAAGGTCGGTCGTCGCGTCGCGACCCTAGCCCGTGTTCTGGATGCCCGCCGCGATACCGTTGATGGTGGCAACCAGAGCGTGGAACAGCGGGCCTTCCTCGGGCCGTCCGGCGGCGCGCCAGCGCGTGAGGAGGTCGACCTGCAGCAGACTCATCGGGTCGACGTAGGGGTTGCGCAGGCGGATGGAGATGCGCAAGCGCGGATCGCCGGCCAGCAGCACGTCGCTGTGCCGGATGGCGAGGATTGCGTCGCGGGTGCGCGCGAACTCGGCGGCGATATCGCCATGGAAGCGGTCGTGCAGGGCCGACAACCGCGAGTAGCGTTCGAAGATCGCCATGTCGGATTTGGCCATCACCATCTCGACGTCGTCGATCAGCGTGGCGAAGAAGGGCCAGTCGCGGGCCATGTCGGCAAGTGCCTCGATACCGTTCGTGCCGATGACTGCGGTCAGCGCGCTGCCGACGCCGTACCAGCCGGTCAACCCGGCGCGGTTCTGCGACCAGGCGAAGACCCACGGGATCGCGCGCAGGGCATCGATGCGACCGCCCGGCGTGCGCCGGCTGGGGCGTGAACCGATGCGCAGCCGCTCGATGACGTCGATCGGCGTGGCCTCGCGAAAGTAGTCGACGAAATCCTCCCGCTGCACGAGTCCGCGCCAGACCGTGCGCGAGTGCTCCGCCAATTGCGTCATCGTCTGCCGCCAGCCGGCCTCGCGCGGCTCCGGCGGGCGCGGCCGCAGGGTGGCGCGCAGCACGGCGCCGGTGGCCTGCTCGAGGTTGCGCAGGGCGATGGCGCGGATGCCGTACTTGCGGTGGATCACTTCACCCTGTTCGGTGAGGCGCAGCCAGCCGTCGACGGTGCCGCGCGGTGCGGCGATGACCGCGCGCTCGGTCTTGCTGCCACCACGGGACAGCGAGCCGCCGCGGCCGTGGAAGAACAGCACCCGCACGCCGGACTCGCGGCCCAGCGCATGCAGCGCGATCTGTGCCTGCTGCAGCGCCCAGCGCGAGCTGATGAGGCCGCCATCCTTGGCACTGTCGGAATAGCCCAGCATCACGACCTGGCGGTTGCCACGTGCCGCAAGGTGTGTGCGGTAAACCGGGTCGTCGAACAGTGCGCGCAGGGTGTCGGTTGCGGCGTCGAGGTCGGCGATGGTCTCGAACAGTGGTGCGATGTCGAGCGGCACGTTTCCACCCGCATCGAGGCAGCCCGCGCTGCGGGCCAGTACCAGCACGGCCAGTGCGTCGGCGGCACTGCGGCTCATGCTGATGATGCAGGCGCCGAAGGCGCGGCCGCCGTGGGCCGGCAGGGCCTCGTGCACGGCGCGGAAGACGGCCAGCGTCGCCTCGGTCCCGGGTGGGTCCAGGTCCGGTACGGGACCTCCCGTCGTGATGTATTCACGCAACTGCCGGGCCCGCGTGACGGCGTCGCGCGCAGGCCAGTCCGGGTCAGCGAACAACGCGGCGAGCGCCGCGTCGTGCACGTCGGCGTGCTGGCGCAGATCGAGCGTCGCGAGGTGGAAGCCGAAGGTGTCGATCCGCCGCAGCAGCCGCTGGACGCTGAAGTGCCCCGCGTGCCCGCCGCCGTTGGCACGCAGGCTTTCGTCGATGCAGGCGATGTCGGCGCGGAATGCGGCGGCATCCGGATAGCAGTGGCCGGCATCGCCGTCGAGGGTTGCTGCCAGCCGCCGGCCGACATGGTGCAGGAAGGCCCGGTAGGGCATGTCGGCGTGGGGTGTCCCGGTGGCATCGCCGGCCTGGTATGCGGCGAGTCGAGCCCGCAGTGCGGGGCTGAATTCGACGCGGTGGGCCGATTGGGTGAGCAGTGCGGCGAGGTGGCGGACGTCGTCGCCATAGGCGCCGAGGACCAGCCGGCGCAGCGTCGCCAGCGCGTGGCGTATCGTCGCCGCGCCGACGTTGGGGTTGCCATCCATGTCGCCGCCGACCCAGCTGCCGAAGCCGATCAGCGTGCCGGGCAGGATGGATGTCGCGGCTTCGCCCCACACCGCGGTGAGTGCCCGGGTGAAATCCTCGTAGTACACCGGGACCGCCGCATAAAGCACTTCGGACAGGTAGAAGCCGACGTGGTCCAGTTCGTCGGCGACGGTTGGCCGGTCGGGCGGCATCTCGTCGGTCTGCCACGCCGTGGTCAGCACCTGGCGGATCTGGCCGAGTGCCGCCTCGCGCTCCTGCGGTGTCTGCTGCCGGTCGATGTCGGCGACCAGCAGCCTGACGATCAACCGCTCCTTGTCGAGCAGCACGCGACGTACCGCCTCGGTGGGGTGGGCGGTGAAGACGGGTTCGATGCGCATCCGGTCGACCAGGGCCACGACCTCGTCAAGGCCGACCCCGTCGTCGCGCAGCTGGCCGAGCACGTCCTCGAGGCCGCCGGGCTGCGGTGTGGTCACGCTGCGCTGGTAGTCGCGCCGGCGGCGGATCCGGTGGACCCGCTCGGCGATGTTGACGACCTGGAAGTAGCTGAGGAACGCACGCACCAGCCGTTCGGCATGCGCCGTGCCGGCGCCGGCCAGCAGGCCGGCCAGGGCGTCGACCGGTGCGCCACGTTCGCGCCGACTGATCGCCGCGATGCGGACACGCTCGACCTCGGCGAGGAATGCCGGCCCGGCCTGCTCGGCGAGCACCTCGCCGACCAGCGCGCCGAGGCGCCGCACGTCATCGCGCAGCAGCCGGTCGGTTGCCGGCAGCTCGATGTCGCGCAACGGATTGTTGCCGTCTGCTTCCGTGTGGACCATGCGCTGGCTGCCTGGTGCTGCGTCGCTTTGCGACACGGCGCCCGGGTGGGTTAGGCTCCGGGGCGTCACTGTCTCACAGACCGCGCGCGGCGTCTCGCGCACCCGGAGTATCCCGTCGATGAGCCTGCCACGGTTGCCGGCACCCGCCCGGCGCATCCTCGACCTGATCGCCGCAGGTGACCGGCATGTCTTCGTCACCGGTCGTGCCGGTACCGGCAAGACCACCCTGCTGCACGCGCTGGTCCGGCACACGGCGCGTGCAGCGGCAGTGGTCGCGCCGACGGGTCTGTCGGCCATCCAGGTCGGCGGCCAGACCCTCCATTCCTTCTTCCGCATCGCGCCGCGCTTTGTCGACCTGCGCGACATCCGTCGGCGGCGCGATGCCGATGTGCTCCGTGCGCTGGAACTCCTGGTCATCGACGAGGTGTCGATGGTGCGCGCCGACCTCATCGATGGCATCGACCAGGCGCTGCGCATCAACCGCCGGTGCGAACAGCCGTTCGGCGGCGTGCAACTGGCGATGTTCGGCGACCTGTGGCAGCTCGCACCGATCGTCCGCGAGGCAGAGCTGAAGGCCTACTTCGATACCGTGTACGGCGGGCCGTATTTCTTCCAGGCGAAGGCCTGGCAGGACACCAGTGCCGTGTCGGTCGAACTGGAGACGATCTACCGGCAGAAGGGCGACCCCGCCTTCCGCGCCATCCTCGAGCAGATCAGGACGGGCGACGGTGCACACGAAGCGCTGGCGGCGCTGTCGGCCCAGGTGCGGTCCCGCGCTGCGCTCGATGAGGCGGACAGCTACATCGTGCTCACCGCGACCAACGACGCAGCGCTGCGCGAGAACACGCGCCGGCTCGCTGCGCTCGGTGGCCCCGAACGACAGTGGCCGGCGGTGGTGACAGGGACCTTTGACGCCGGCGCTTTCCCGACCGAGCCGGCGCTGGTGCTCAAGGCCGGCGCCCGGGTCATGTTCCTCAAGAACGATCCGGACAAGCGCTGGATCAACGGTTCGTGGGGCGTGGTTCTTGGCTTTACCGAGCGGGGGCCACTCGTCGAGATGGAGAACGGCGAACGGCACGAGGTCGGCGCGGTGAGCTGGGAGAACATCCAGTACCAGTATGACCGCACGGCCGGCGAGATCAGCCGCGAGGTCATCGGCACGTTCCGTCAGCTGCCGCTGCGCCTCGGCTGGGCGATCACCATCCACAAGAGCCAGGGGCAAACCTTCGACCGCGTCTACATCGACCTCGGCCGGGGCGCCTTTGGCCATGGCCAGGTCTACGTTGCGCTGAGCCGCTGTCGCTCGCTCGACGGGATCCGTCTCGCCGCGCCGGTCCGCCCGCGCGACCTGCGCCTCGACCCCGCTGTCGCCGGCTATCGGCAGGTGTTCCCGCCCGTTGCAATCGCCGATTGATCACCGGTAGGCTGGCCGGGCCTGCATCCACATGGGGGAGTCGCCGATGACCGTCCGGTCTGCCCGTTTCGCGCCTCTCGTCGCGACCGTCGCCACCATTGCCGTCAATGCCGCGGCCAACATCGTGCCGATCAACGGCTACAACACCGGCGAACTCTCGGCGCTCTACCCGACGGGCTTCACGCCCGCCGGTTACGTGTTCGGCATCTGGGGCCTGATCTATCTCGCGCTGATCGGCTTTTCGCTCTGGCATGCCTTCGCCGGACCGGTCGCCCAGCGGCGCGCCCACGGCGTGGCCTGGCCATTCGTGGTCAGCTGCATTGCCAACTCGGCGTGGATCTTCTGCTGGCACTACCGGCAGATCAGTGCCAGCTTCGCCATGATGCTGCTGTTGCTGGCGAGTCTCGCGGTGATCTATCTGCGCCTGCAGCGGGCTTCGGCCACCGGGACGACCGAGCGGCTCGCCGTCGACCTGCCGTTCAGCCTGTACTTCGGCTGGGTCACCACGGCGACGATCGCCAACCTCGGCAACCTGCTCCATGACCTGTCCTGGTACCCGCTCGGGTTGGCCATGGATGAGTGGGCGCTGGTCAGCCTGGTGCTCGCCGTGGCGGTCTACGCGACGATGCTGGCGCTGACGCTCGATATCGTCTACGCCGCGGTCTTCATCTGGGCCGCCATCGGCATCGTGCAGCAGACGGTCGATGTCAGTGCACCGGTGCAGGTCGCGGCCGGCGGCGGCGCGGCGGTGGTCGGTGCCCTGATGGTGCTGTCCCTCGTGCGCCGCGTGATGCGCTGAAGGGGGCCCATCGATGGGCGCGACGCAGGAAAAGGACACGTTCCAGGCCACCTATGCCTGGGCAAAGTCATGGCACGAGCTGCCCTGGGCGCATGACGAGCCGACCCTGTTCCTCGCCGAGGCAATACAACGGCGCCCGCCGGGCCGCGCGCTCGACATCGGCTGTGGGGCCGGTACCGATTCGGTTTACCTGGCACGCCATGGCTGGGATGTCACCGCGCTCGACTTCATGCCGAAGGCGCTCGAGTACACCATGGCCCGGGCGCGTGAAGCCGGCGTCAGCGTCACGCCGGTCGAGGCCGACATCACGACGTGGCAGCCGGATGGCCGCTACGACCTCGTCCTTGACCACGGCCTGCTGCACAACGTGGTACCCGCCCATCACGCCGCCTATCGCCGGCGGGTGCTCGATACCCTGGCCGACGAGGGGGATTTCATCCTGCTTCACTGGCACCCACGGTATTCCGGCCAGGCCAACGGCCGCATGGGGCCGCGCCGTGCCAGCCGGGCGGAGATCCGTGATTTCTTCGCCCCGGAGCTCCAGGAGCGCTATCACGCTCGCGAAGAGTTCGAGGACCTGCCCGATATCGTCGGCGGCGGCATGGCGCAGGCTTATTACTGGTTCCGTCGCAACCCGGCGGTGCACCGCCCGCAGCAGTTGCTGGCACAGCTCCGGGCCACGCTCTCGCGCCACGGTATCGACCCCGATGCGCAGGTGCCGGCTGCCGATCCGCTGCCGGATGGGCTGTTGGCCCGCATCGTCGGTCCGGGCCGACTCGGCCTTTCGCACCAGGAAGAACTGGATGACGCGGCCGCCGCGGCACGTTTGGCCGAGTGGGCGCGCGCGGCCGGAGAGGCGCCGCATGCCGTCGGCCAGCTGCTTGGGCTTTTCGCCGGCGACGCCCATGCGGCGGTCTGCGTCGCCGCGGCGCCCCGCTGCACCGTGTGCGACGTGCGCTGCTGCAAGCGATTGCGCCACCGCTGACCTCGCACGATGTGCCGGTGGTGCACGGCTGGTGCGGCGTCCGCGGTGCCGCGACCCCGGACGTCAACAGTGCGCCAATCCGGCGCCGGGTGCGGTGTGCGGGGTGGTGGCCGCCCATCGACAGTCCCGCAGCGCGCAGCCGGCGGCGGGATGTCGCTGATCGCGGGTCCCGTGCCGCGGGTCGTTCAGCTGCCGCTGACCCGCTGCACGCCGAGGTAGACGCCCGTGATGTACGAGCCGACCCAGATCACCCAGATCGGCATGGCGAACCTGTGGAAGGTGGTCAGCCAGTCCTCGCGCTTCTGGACCAATGCCAGCGTGCCCCACAGCGTCAGTCCGGCCATCAGGGCGAGTGCCAGATAGCCGCTGATGGTGTGCAGGTCCCAGGTGATCGTCTCGACCCGTGCGCCCATCATGCGCGTGGCCAGCGCATCCGAGGCGACGGCACACCAGAAGGTGACGATGTAGGCCACGGTGAGGCGCCGCGCGCGCCAGTTCAGCCACACGGCCGTGCTGTAGAGGATGAGGGCCAGCGTGATCAGGACGACCGACAGCAGGATGAGGTTCGACATCTTCGTGCTCCGTGGATGGCGGGCTCTCCGGGGCACAGGCCATGCGCCTGTCCCGGAGCGATATACGCAGTTTGGCGCCGACGGTCCTGTTTCGATGCCTGCTGCGACAACCCGTCGCATCATTGTGGCCATGGCCTGCAGCCGGTGAGGCGGGTTTCAGTCGAGGGCTTCAATGCCGGTGCCCTGGCAGCCGGCAAGGTCTGATTGACTGCCACCGGGGAGCTGTTTCGCCAGGTCGCGCAGTGCGCTGCGCAGCCCTTCTTCGAGTACCGGGTGGTAGAACGGCAGGCGCAGCAAGTCCGCTACCGTCAGGCCCCGACCGATGGCCAGCGCCAGCAGGTGGGCCAGATGTTCGGCCGCCGGTGCGCACATTTCCGCACCCTGCAGCCGGCCGTCGTCCCGCGCGGCGTAGACCCGCAGGGTGCCCCGATTGCGTTGTGCAGCCCGGGCGCGGCCCTGGTGTGTGAAATCGACTTCACCGCTCGCTGTCTCCGTGGTGTCGAGGTCGCGCCAGCGCCGCCCGACCACGGCGATGCCGGGCTCGCTGAAGACGATGGCCAGCGGCGTGCGGCGCGTGAAGCACGCCGGTTCGTTGTCGCCGGCGGCGAGCCGTGCGGCGTTGATGCCGGCGATGTGGCCCTCGTCGGCCGCCTCGTGAAGCAGGGGCGCATGTCCGTTGGCGTCGCCGGCGAGGAATATCGGCAGGTCGCCGACCCGCAGTGTGTGCGGATCGACAACCGGCAGGCCGTGTGCGTCGAGGGGCACGCCGAGGGTTTCCAGGCCGAGGTTGTCCGTGTTGGGCCGGCGACCCAGGGCCGCCAGCACCGCGTCGACGGTGGCTTCCTGGCCATCGGCGCGCACACGGATGCCCTCGGCGGTGTCATGCGGTTCGGCGCGGGACCCCCTGTGCACCGTCATTTCATCACCAAGCACGGCGGCGGCCGCTGCATTGACGTGTGGGTCGCTGAGCCCGCCGATCCACTCATTGCCGCCGAAGGCCGTCACCGCCATGCCGAGCCGTGACAAGGCCAGCGCCATCTCGGTACCCACGGCGCCGAGGCCGATGACGGCCATGCGCCGGGGCAGCGTGTCCTGTTCGAACAGCGTGTCGGTGGTCAGCAGCCGATCGCCGAGCGCCCGCCATGCATCCGGCACCACCGGGCGCGAACCCGGCGCGAGGATGATGCTGCGCGCCGTTACCTCCCGGTCATCGATGACGAGCCGGCCGGGCCCGTGCAGGCGCGCCCGCCCGGCGACCGCCCGTTCGCCCAGTGTGTCGGTGGCCTTGCGCGCGCCCGCGACGAAGCCATCACGCAGGCGACGTACCCGGCGCAGCACGGCCGGCAGGTCGAGCGACAGCCGATCGGCGCCGGTGATGCCGAACTCATCGAAGGCCGTACGACGGTGCCAGGCATTGGCCGCCTCGATCAGCAGCTTGGACGGCATGCAGCCGACCCTTGCGCAGGTCGTACCCCACGGGCCGTCGTTGACCAGCAGCCAATTCATGCCGCGTTTCTTCACTTCGCGAAGGGCCGTCAGCCCGGCGCTGCCGGCACCGACGATGATCACGTCATAATGGTCCGTCATGTCTGCCTCCGGCCTGGAATGAAGCCCCCATACTGGCAGCGCGCGCGGCGCAGCCTGATGGCGCGCGATTCGCGCATGGCCGCGATCATCGCATGCCATCCGCGTGTTGCGCTCCGCTCACGCGGCGAGCCGTTCGTGACGCTGGCCCGTTCGATCGTTGGCCAGCAGATCTCGGTGCGTGCTGCCGATGCCGTCTGGCAGCGGCTGCAGACCCGGCTGCCGGTGTTCACCCCCGAGGCGTTGTCCCGCACGCGGGCAACGAGCCTGCGGGCCTGCGGACTGTCGGCGCGCAAGGTCGAATACCTCAAGGACCTCGCTGGACACTTTCGTTCAGGGCGGATCGACCCGCGGCGCTTCGATGCCATGAGCGACGAGGCACTCATCGCCGAACTGACGGCCATTCGCGGCGTCGGGCGCTGGACGGTCGAGATGCTGCTGATCTTCACCCTGTTGCGGCCCGATGTGCTGCCGCTGGACGACATCGGCCTGCTGCGCGCCATCGGCCGCCACTACTTCGAAGGCGAATCGCCGGCCTCGCTGGCCACGCGCGAGGGCCGCCGCCGCGTCGAGGTGCTCGCCCGGACCTGGCAACCGTGGCGCAGCGTGGCGACGTGGTACCTGTGGCGCAGCCTCGACCCCCTGCCGGTCGAATACTGACGCCCGACCGGCGTCGCGCCTACAGCCAGCCCTTGCGCTTGAACCACAGGTAGGGGAGGACCGCCGAGATCACCATCATCACCAGCGCCATCGGGTAGCCGAACAGCCAGCGCAGCTCCGGCATGTGCCGGAAGTTCATGCCGTAGCTCGACGCCACCAGTGTCGGCGGCAGGAAGATCACCGCGACGACGGAGAAGATCTTGATGATCTGGTTCTGCTCGATGTTGACGAGGCCGAGCGAGGCATCGAGCAGGAAGGTGATGTTGGTCATGAGGAAGCTGGCGTGGTCGGTCAGCGAGCTGATATCGCGGCTGATGCTCTTGAGGTGCTCGCGGATGCCGCCGTCACCGACGACCTCGGGAGCGACCATCAGAAAGCTGATCATGCGCCCCAGGCTGACGAGGCTCTCGCGCACCTTGGCCGTCAGGTTCTGACGCAGCGCGATCTGCGTCATCGCCAGTTCGAGTTCGCGGCCTGAGCGGCGCCGTTTCGGGTCCTTGCGCTCCTGGAAAACCTCGCGAGAAATCTGGTCGACCTGCGCACCGGCAATCTCGAGGATCTCGGCCGTGCGGTCGACGACCGCTTCCAGCAGCCGGACCAGCGTCACGACGCCATCGGGCAGCACCGTCTTCTCGCGTTCGGCATGTGCGGAGAACAAGCGGAACGACTTGGGTTCGGCATACCGGATGGTCACCAGCCGGTTCCTGGCCAGCACGAAGCCGACGTTGGTCAGCTCGCTGAGATCGGCCTCCGCTTTCCACACCAGCGCGGTCGTCATGTAGGTGACGCCGTCTTCCTGGTAGAGCCGACTCGACGGTTCGATGTCCTTCATCTCCTCGCGGGTCGGCAGTTCGATGCCCAGGCAGCGCTCCAGGGCCCGCTCCTCCTCGGCATCGGGGTTCTCAAGGTCGATCCAGATGATGTCGTCGCCGAAGTGGTCCGGCACGGCCGTGCCGAAGGCGCTGAAGCTCTGCCGCTGGTTGGAGTAGGTTCGATGCATGTGACGCCTCCCCGCGCGCCGTACCGTGCGCGGGCAAGATAGCAGGATTGCCGCACCGTGATGCGGGCACCGGCGGTGGCCGTCTTGCGCTCGTCGTTACTGACTGGTAACTTCATCGCGCATGGAAGGGACCACACAGAGGCCGGCGTCGCAAGGCGGCCGCGCCGCGAGCGAGGCGGCGCTGCTCGATGCCCTCGAGCGTGTCCTGCAGCGCGACGGCCTGCGCAACCTCACGGTCAATGCCATCGTCGACGCGGCCGGCGTCGGCAAGCCGCTGCTGTATCGCTACTTCGGCGGCCTCTCCGGGCTCGTTCGTGCCTACGGCGAGCGGCGCGGCCCATGGACCGGCATCCAGCAGGGTCTGGGTGGTGCCCCACCCGGCGCGGACGGCGACGCGGCGCCGGAAGACGAAATGGCCTTCCGGATGCGCGTGGCCGACGAACTCGTCGCCAGCGCCGAATTGCTGCGTGCGCACCCGGTCAGCCTCGAGTTCCTCGCCGAAGAACTGACTGCGCCATCGGACCTTTCCGAGGGATTTGCCGCGGCCCGCGACCAGCAGCGCCGGCCCTTCCTCAGGAAGATGCTCGCTGATCCGCGCTATGCACGCCGCGACCACCGGCGCACGATCATCGTGCTGTATGCCGCGCTGGTCTATCTGGCAATGCGCTCGCGGCGTGCACCGGTCTTCATGGGCCTGCGCCTCGACAGCGAGGCGGGCTGGCAGGACGCGATGGCGATGGTGCGCGAGATCGCCACGACGATGGGTGGGTCCGGTCCGGATACGGGCGCGCCGCTGAAGGTCCGGGTTCGACGCAAGCCGGCTGCGGCAAGGAAGAGGTAGGTGACCATGGTGCGACGATTACCGAATTTCCGGCCCTCCGGCTCCGCCGCGTGGCTGCTGACCGTACTGGTGTCACTGCCGTTGCCCACCGCGGCGCAGGTCAACAAGGCCTATGCCGACTACCTCCTGTTCGGGCAGTTCGGCGAGATCTGCACCATGTGCGAGGCGATCGTGCTCTGCGAGGCCGGTCAGGAACCGGTCCCCCGCGATGTGGTGCCGGCCGCGGGCAGCTTCACGCTCTACCACGTCCACACGCGGACGTTCTGGTCGCAGGTGGCGACGATCTGGGAATGGTTCGTGCGCAACTTCAGTCCGACGCCGCTCTCCGGCCATTCGCGCCCCGTGACGATCCACCGGGTCGAAGAGGGGCGCTGGCAGCCTGTCGTGGAGGGCGAGATCCACGTCTCCCTGGAACCAGCGCTGTTCACGCTCAGCGACGGCCATGAGATCGACCGCATCGGTTTCCGCTGGCGGCGCTCCGCGCCGATCGCCGAACTCGGCTACTGCCAGCGCCTGCCGCTGTGGGATTCGATCGATGCCATCCGCCAGCATGTCGATGGAGGCGTATCCCGATGAACGACAGTCCCGCCGTCATCACGCGCGTCTGGTCCTGGGACTGGGTTCGCCGTCATCCGTTGCGATTTGCCGGCATCATCCTGCACTTGCTGTTCCGCACGCTGTTCGGCGTGTTCTGGCTGGTCGCCGGCTTCAACAAGATCAACAAGGGCTGGCTCGAGAGCGACATCCTCAAGCGGGTTTTCGAGGACCGCCTCACGGAAATGCCGCCCGACAGTTTCCCGGTCTGGTACCTCGAGTCTTTCGCGATTCCGCTCTACAAGCTGGTGGCCTGGGTGGTCACGGTCGGGGAAATCTACGTCGGGCTCGGCCTGCTCTTCGGGCTGACCACGCGCTGGGCGGCGGCGGCAAGTTTTTTCATCCTCGTCAATCTGTCGCTCGGCGGTTACTACGACGCTTCGCTGATCCCGTTCTTCATCCTCAGCATCATCCACATGGCGTGGAATTCGGGTCACTGGCTCGGCTTCGACGGCCGGCTGCTGCGCCGCCATCCGGGCTCGCGCTGGTTCCGCTGAACGGCGTCGGCAGGCGGTTGCAGCAATGAGTGGCGTGTCGCTTGCCGGGTTCCTGTCCGGCATCGCCTTCGGCACCTGCGACAGGCATCGCCTGCTCGTTGCGCAGTGACGGCCGTACCGCGGCGGTCGCACTGCTGGTCTGGTTCGTGTGCTACCTGGCCGCTTTCTACGGCATTCACGCTTACCCGCTGGTGCAAGGGACCTCAGGCTGCGGCGCTGGCCGGATGCTGCGTGCCGGCCGTTGCACCGGTGCCGAGGACGGCCGTCAGCGCCTGCCAGAGCAGGGTCAGTTCGCCGGTGCGCAGGGCGAAGTCGAGGTCGAACTGTTCAGCGGCGTCCTCGCCTTGCACCACCGCTTCGTCATAGACATCGAGCAGGCGAATGCGTGTCAGGCGCAGGTCGCGGTGGAGGATGAACGCGATGCGGTCGTGCCAGACCAGGCCGATGCGCGTGGGCAGTTTGCCGGCGCGAAGGTGTGCTTCGATCTCGCGTCGCTCGAGCGGGTGGCGCTGATAGCGGACCAGCGCTCCGTTGTCGGGGGCCTGGAGTTCCAGTTCGTCATCGAGCATGAACTCGCCGGGTGCCTCACCGGCCATCAGCCAGCTGGCCACCGTCTCGGCCACGGGGCGTGGGCTCTGCCAGCGCAGGGCAGCCGGCCCCCCGCTGGCGTCGCGCAACCGTTCGACGAGCGCCTCGGCGCGCGCGTTGCTCGCCGTGTCGATGGCGAGAAAACCCGCGGCGGGGTTGATCCAGCCGTGCAGTGTCCGCTGTCGTGTCAACGCCCGGGCGCGCAGCTCGTCGGCGACCTGGGCCTTGATCACGCGCAGTTGCCGGCGCCCGGGCGGATGCCCCTGCTGGCTTTCCATGGCGTCGGCGCGGCGCCGGGCTTCGTCGTTGATGACCGAGGCCGGCAGGATCTTTTCGTTGCATCCGACCGCGAACAGCAGCTGGCCACCGGCACTGTGGAGGTAGCGGTGTGCGTGGCCGACCGTGACGAAGCCCTGTGTCTGGAGGTCGAAGGGGCCGCACGCCTGCAGTGGCCGGTGGCTGAGCAGTGCCTCGAGGCCGGCGGCATCGGGCAGCGGGTTTTCAGGCAGATGGAACAGCACCAGGTTGCGGAACAACATCGCGGCGTATCCGGCAAAGCGCGCGAGTATACCCGCCGCGACCGGGGTGCGGCCGGATCGTGGTCGCCGCTGGCCTGCAGTTTGCTATCGTGTCGCCGGTCGAAGGGTACCGGGGCCGGATGACGTGGCATTGCAGGACGATCCCGCTGGCGATGCCGGCCAGCCCGCTGCCGCACCCCTGCCACTTGCCACTTGCGTGGGCTATGGCGCCGGGCAGATCGGTGGCCAGATCCTGCGCGACACCCCGGCACTGATCCTGCCGATCTACATGACGACGGTGCTGGGCCTCGAGCCGGCGCTGGCCGGGCTGGTCATCATGATCGCCAAGACGTGGGTCGTGTTCGCCGACCCGATCGCCGGCATCCTCTCCGACCGGACGCCGACGCGCTGGGGCCGGCGCCGGCCCTTTATTCTCGGTGGCGGCCTGCTTGCCGCGCTGTGCTTCATCGCGCTGTTCATCGTGCCGTCACTGCCGGGCCAGTACGCGTTGTTCGCGTGGATAACGGTGGTGTATCTGCTGCTCAATACCGGCTACTCGGCCTTTTCGGTGCCGTACCTGACGATGGCTTCCGAGATGTCGGATGACCCCCACGAGCGCACCCGGCTGCTGTCCTTCCGCAACGGCTGCCTGGCGATCGGCCTGATCCTCGGTGGTGCGGTGGCGCCGAAGATCGTCGGCTGGGTGGCTCAGGCCCCCGGGGGGTCGCCGCGCGGCGGCTATGCACTCATGGGCCTCGTGATGGGTGGCGTGATCGCCGTGTCCGCCTTGTGGGCGTTCTTCGGTACCCGCAAGGTGCCGGCCGGGGCGCCTGCCGTGGCCAGCGTGCCGCTGATGAAGCAGCTGCGGATCGCATGGGCCAACAAGCCCTTCGTGGTGCTGATCACCGCCAATATCGTCCAGTACCTGAGCGCCGGCATCGGCTATGCCGGCGGTTTCTTTTTCTTTGCCTACGCGCTGGGGCTGGGCTACCGGGTCTTCGACGTCATCCCGGTGTGGATCGTCATCATCTCGGTGGTCTCGATCCTGTCGATGCCGCTGCTGGTCCGCGCTGCCGCACGTTTCGGCCGGATGCGGCTCTACAAATGGTGCCTGGTGCTCTATGCGCTGAGCATCCAGGGCTACTTCTTCGCCGATGCCGACAGCTTGTGGATCGTCTGGCTGATCGCGGGGGCCATCGGCCTGTTCAATGGTGGCTTCATCCTCATGTCGTTCTCGGTGCTGACTGACACCATCGCCTGGGACCGCGAGTGCACCGGCATCAGCCGCGAGGGTGCACTGTCAGCGGTCTACTCGGCGGTCGACAAGGTGGGCAACGCGCTGGGCTCGGCGCTGTTCCTGGCTTTCCTGTCGCTGGTCGGCTTCGTCGAAACCAGCGATGGCAGCCTGGCGCCGCAGAGCGATGCCGTCTTGCGCTGGATCGCGCTGGCCTACGTCGTCGCGCCGGCCACCCTCCATGCCGGCAGCGTCCTCATCCTCAACCGCTACCGGCTCACCCGGGTCGGGTCGTCCTGAATCCCGCGTGTCCCGGCGCGGGTGCGGCTCGACCCCCCCCTGCCGCCGGGCAAGAAAGCCACAACCGTGGCCAGCGAAATGATGTATCGTGACCGGGCATGGCCCACTTCTCGGCATTTCCGCCCCTGATCGCTCCCGCCTATCGGCGCTTTTCCCAGGTCAGGTACTGTAATCCCTGAAGCGCGTTCCGACCCATTCGGGGTGCCGGGCCCGCAACCCCTTGTTCTATCGTATGTGAGTGATTTAAATGACCAAATTGTTTGTCGGGAACCTGCCCTTCAGTGTCACCGAAGAGGCCCTGCGCGACCTGTTCACACCGCATGGCACGATCGAGAAGCTGGCGCTGATCACGGACCGGGACACCGGCCAGCCGCGCGGATTCGGTTTCATCGAGATGTCCAGCGGTGATGCGGCTCGCGCCATGCAGGCCCTCAACGGCACCGATTTCGGTGGCCGTACCCTGAAGGTCAATGAAGCCAAGGAGCGTGAGCGCTCCGGCGGCGGTGGTGGCCGCGGTTACGGCGGCGGCGGTGGTGGTGGCGGCGGCTACGGTGGTGGCGGCCAGCGCCGCTACTGAGCGTGCTGCCAGGCGACGGGCGTTGCCCGTCGCGCACGAGATGACTGAGGTGCGACAGGGCAGTCCTTGCCCTGTCGCATTGCCTTAGCGGCCGGTCATCCGCCGCGAGAAATCCCACGAGGTCAGCCACGCGGGGCGGATATGAATGGCCACTTCATCGTGGCTGCGTGCAATCAACCAGCGCGCAAAGCCGCTGTCACGCTGCCCGAGGTAGCGGTCGATCAGGCGCAACAGTACGGCGGGTCCCTCGTTTTCTGACAGCCGCGCTTCACCCTGGCCGCGAACCCCGCGGTAGGGCATGGTGTCGCCGGCGACCTCGAAACCGCAGTGCGCATCACGGCGCAGCAGCCGGACGAGGTGGGCGCGTTTCTGTGTCGCGCACCACAGGCCTTCGGCATCGTGCAGGTACCACAGCGAACAGATGAGCGGCGTGCCATCCAGCGTGGCGCAGGCCAGCCGCAGGGGGATCCGGGCGTCTTGCAGGAAGGCGCCGATTTCCGCGCTGGACCACGCGCTCGTTTTCCTGATCACCGTCATGTGCGAATGTCCTCGGTCGGGGTTGCAGTCCGTAGCGTCGCGTCCGATGTGCCCATGGTAGCGCCGGTATCGCGCAGCGCATCCATCAGGTCTTCAACGGCCGGCGCGCTGACCTGTATCGACGAGCTGTTGCAGGGGCCCGGGGCCGCCGAGGTGTCCGTACCGTGGCAGTTGCGTGCAGCAGGGCTGGGGCCCGCGATGCCCGAGGTCCCGGTGCCGCGCAACCGGTGCCATGCACGGGTAGACTGGCGGTACCCTCTGTCGCACAGGGCTGCCCGATATGCGTCGCCTGCTTGTCCCGATCATCACCGGGGTCCTGCCCGCGATGGTGCTGGCCGCCACGCCGCTCGAGACCGTGCCCTTCGTCGATCTCGGCCGGTACACGGGCGTCTGGTACGACGTCGCCCACCTGCCGCACAAGCCGCAGCGCAAGTGCACCAACACGACGGCCACCTATACCCTGCGTGCCGACAACCGCATCGCGGTGCAGAACCGCTGCACCGTGGATGGCAGGGAAAAGCGCGTCAACGGCAAGGCGCGCGTCGTCGACGCGGGCAGCAACGCACGCCTCGAGGTGCGGTTCTTCTGGCTGTTCGGCGGCGATTACCAGGTCATCGCCCTCGATGACGACTACCGGTATGCGATGGTCGGCACCGCATCGCGACGCTTTCTGTGGATCCTGTCCCGCGAACCGCTGCTGGACGAGCCGGTGCGCGCCCGGCTGCTGGCCCGTGCCGCCAGCCTCGGTTTTGATGTCGAGCGCATCGAGTACACGCGGCATGACGAGCCGGGTGTGGAGTGATCTGCCGTGCGGCCCGGCAACCCGTACGAACCGTGCATGGTCTTCGTCACCAGGGTCACTGGCAGGGTGCAGAAAGGCCGGAGGTTCGCGCGGTGCCGGTCGGTGATCCCGGTGAGACGCATGGGTTCAAGGCCCCGCTCGGCAAGGTGAACGGATGAAATACCTGCACACCATGGTCCGTGTTTCCGACCTCGACCGCGCCCTGCGGTTCTACTGCTCGCAACTCGGCTTGCAGGAGCTGCGCCGTCATGACAACCCGGCTGGTCGCTACACGCTGGTCTTCCTCGCTGCGCCCGGCGATGAGTCGGCCGTGCTTGAGCTGACGTACAACCACGACCCCGAGGTCTACGGGGAAGGGCGCAACTTTGGCCATATTGCCTATGAGGTCGATGACATCTACGCCTTCTGCGAGCGGCTCATGCGCAACGGTGTGACGATCAACCGCCCGCCGCGCGATGGCCGCATGGCCTTCGTGCGCTCGCCCGACAACATCTCCATCGAACTGTTGCAGAAGGGCGCTGCGCTGCCACCCCGCGAGCCGTGGCTGTCGATGCCGAACACCGGCCACTGGTAGGTGCCGGCACCTCCATCAGGTGGTGACTTCGGCCAGGTGACCGACGATCTCCGGCAGGACCGTCGTGCCGAGAGGCGCGTGGTAGGCGGCCTGCGTCAGTTCAGTGCCCCACACGCGGTTGCCCTCGACGACCACGGGGCCTTCCGGAGTGATGGCGATGTCCCAGCCGATGATGCCGTCGAGCCGCAGCGCGTCGTGCACCTGGAGTGCCAGCGCCACCGCCTCGTTCCAGCAGGGCACGCGGGTGCCGGTGATGCGTGCGCCGGTCTCCGGGTGGGTGTCGAGCGGCTCGCCGACGACAGCGCGGGCACCGCGCAGCAGTGAGCCGTCCGGCAGGACGCCGACGGCGATGCCGCCGGGGGTGAAATTGTCGACCACGGCCCCTTCGCAGGCCATGCGCAGGCAGCTGAGAAAATACCGGCTGCTCCCGCCGGGTAGCCGGTAGCTGACGATGCGCAGGGTGGACAGCACGTCGCCGGCGATCGCGGCCAGCTGCGGGTGGTTGCGCAGGCAGGGCTGGAGGAGGCGCGGCCGGCGCCGACCCAGTTCCCTGCAGCGGGTAACCAGTGCTGCCGTATCCAGCCGCAGCACGCCGTTGACCCAGCTGCCGGTGGCCGCATCGTGTTGCCAGCGTTCGGCTTCCTTGCCGCACATGCCATCGGTGAGCTTGAGGAACAGGTCCGTGCCGGTGGGCAGTTCCCCTGCCGCGCCTGCCCACTCCTCGCGGCCATCCGCATGGAATACCGCGATGTTGTCCACGGTTGCCACGCCGTGGCGCCTGCATGCGGCATGAAAGGCGGCCTTGTCGAGCAACAAGGCCACTTCGGTGCGACGGTTGATCCAGCGCAGCAGCGGCTGGCTTTCGAATTCGCACAGGTAGTGTGGCGCCAGGCTGCGCCGCTCCGACTGCCAGAAGCGGAACAGGTAGTAGGTGTGGGGTGGAATGTTCCAGGTCAGGGCCAGCATGAAGCAGTCGCGCCACTGCCGCCAGTAGCTGGTGCCCGCGTGGGCCGCCAGTTCGGGGCCCCATCGGCGTACGGCCGAGGTGGCGTTGCGCAGGCATAGCAGCGGCCATTGCACCAGGTAGCGCAGCCACGTCAGCCGCGGCCAGGCACTGCGTGCCGGCAGGTGCGGGTAGGCCGCCGCCCTCAGCCGCGAGGCGGGTGAGGCATCGCGCATGAAACCGAACCAGGGCAGTGCGACAGGACAGAAATAGCGGCCCGTCGTCGGGGTGATCAAGGTTTTCCTGGCAGGCCGGGGTGCCATGTGTCGGGGTCCTGGTGGTTTGCGGGCAGGACGGGCAAACCATGTCGTCCGGCCAGCGGCCGCCTGACGCAGACCCGCGCGTCCCTGCGCGGTTATGATCGCAGAAGGTGTTCCATCGTGGGAGAGGCCGTGATGCGCGTGTCGGGGGTTTCGCCGTCGTTGATCCGTGTTTTTGTGCTTGCACTGCTCTTGGTCATGACCGCCGGCCCGGGCCTTCGGGCCGCCGATGCGCCGGTCGGGAATGGTGCGGGCCATGTCCCGACCGTGCTCATCACTGGCGCCAACCGCGGTATCGGGCTCGAACTGGCCCGTCAGTACGCGGCCCGCGGCTGGCACGTGATTGCCACGGCGCGCCGCCCAGCGACCGCTGCCGAGCTCAACGCGCTGGCCGCGGCGAGCGATGGGCGCGTGCTCGTCGAGATGCTCGACGTCATGGATCATGCGGCCATCGACGCACTGGCGGCCAAACATGCCGGCAAGCCGATCGATGTGCTGTTCAACAACGCCGGTATCTCCGGCGGTGGCGCCAACCAGCAATTTGGCGTGCGCATGGAATGGGATCTGTTCGACCCCGTCTATCGCACCAATGTCGTCGGCCCGCTGAAGATGGCCGAGGCCTTTTTGCCCCATCTCCTCGCCAGCGAGCAGAAGAAGATCAGCAACGTGTCGAGCAGTCAGGGCTCGATCGGCGCGACGACGCGTGGTGCGTTGTACATCTACCGTTCGAGCAAGGCCGCGCTGAACATGGTGATGCGCAATGTCGCGCTGCAGATGAAGAAGAAAGGGGTGTCCGTGGCCTTGATCGATCCCGGGCCGGTCGATACCGACATGATGGCCGGCCTGCCGAAGAAAATGCTGCGGCCGGCCGCCGAGGCAGCGGCCGATCTCATCCGCATCACCGATGACCTGTCCGTCGATAACTCGGGCACCTTCTGGACCTTCGATGGCACGGTCCTGCCGTGGTGAACCATTTGCAGGATCTTTCCGCGCCGGGGAGCGCGTCAGGCGCATGAATGTCCTGGTCCTCGGCACCAGCCCGTGCGGTGCCGCCAGCGCGACCTTTGCGCTGGCGAAGCGTCTCGTCGACCACGTGTTTCCATCGACCGACTGTCGGGTGCTGCACCTCGCGGACCTCGCGTTGCCCGCCTGTGACGGCCGTCTCGACTGTGTGACCCGGGAAGCGGCGCAGGCGCGCGCCATCGCCGCGCTGGCGCCGGTATACGATGCCATGAAGTCGGCTGACGTGGTGGTGTTCGCCGCACCGGTGCATAATTTCACCGTACCAGCCCTGCTCAAGAACCTCATCGACCTGATGGTGTTCGAGTCCCACCGACCCAGTTTCATGGGCAGGTCGGCGCTCATCGTCGCCACGGCCATGGGTGCTGGTCAGGACCGGGTGTTCCGCTACTTCGGCGACGTGGTCAAGAGCTGGGGGTTTCGGCTCGTCGGCCGGTTGGGCGCCAACACCAGCGTCATCGATGAACCGTGGTACGAGGCGCGGCTGGTTGCGGCGCTCGACACGCTGCGCCGGCGTGTGCCGCAGGCGATTGCTGACCCGCGCCCGCGCGTCGGGCTGTATGACCTCACGGCATTCCGGATCTGGAAGCTCGTCGTCGAACTCAACCCGGACAAATCGCCCGTCGACCACCGCCACTGGGCGCAAACCGGGTTGGTCGATGCCCGCTACTACTATCCGTGCCGCACCCGCCTGGTCGCCCGCGGGTTGTCGGCGCTGATCGTCCGGCTCGTCCGGCACGGCATCGTCGCGCGCAAGCTCAAGCCGATGCTGTAGCCCGGTCCGGGGCGTGCAGGGCGGGCGTGGGTGAGGCGCTCGCCGGTCTCATCCTAGCGATAGAACTCGATGTAGAACTTGACCTTGCCCATGGGCCGGATGAAGTGCCGCACACGGGGCTCGACGATGCCCGGGTTGTCGGGGTCAAGGATCCGTTCTTCCCGCGTCTCGTCGAAGACATAGCGCAGGCGGCCTTCCAGTACGGTGATCCGGGCCCACACGCCGCGCTTGGTGCAGTGCGGGCACAACCATGCCTCCGAAACGCTCTCCTCGTCGAACACGGGTGTGCGCTGGTACCGGACCACGTGATCGGGAATCTCACCCATGGGGTTGACCTCCTGCGGACGATGCCTCCGTAGAAGATGAATATAGCAAACATCTTATCGCCGTCAGTTCTTGTCGCGGTGCGCCCTGCGTTCGGCCATGCGCTCGCGCATCTCGGCACGCCGTTCATCCATCTGCACACGCTGCCCGGGCGTCAGCACGGCGCGCACTTCGGCCATGGTACGGGCCATGCGCACGGCAGCTTCGGTCATCAGCGGTGCGCCGCGCTCGATCAGCGTGCGGACCCGGGCCTCGTCGAAGGGCCCTTCGGCGATGGCCGCCTCGACCTGTGCGCGGATGTCCTGAAGTGCCTTGCGCTCGGCGTCGCCCTGTTGCCACGCGTTGGCCATGATCGCGCGGATCTGTTCGCGCTGCTCGGTGCTCAGGCCGAGGTCGCGCATCATGCCGCGCATGGGGCCCATCATGCCGGCGTCGTGCATGCCCATCGGGCCGTGCATGACGGCGTGGCGCGGCTCGCGCGCCGTGGGGGTTTCGGCGCCGATGGCCTGCCACGGCAGGGCAACGCCCAGCAGGCTGGTGGCCGCGATCGCCGCGGCCAGACGGTTTCGTGCTTTGTTCATCGCAGTCTCCTCGATTGTGCCGGTGGGCCATATGTGTGAGGGCCTAGCCTAGGCGATCCGGTCGTCGAAGAGGTGTCGCGGAGGGCAAAGAAGTGCAAAGAAAAGGTGTCCGGGTCTTGAGCGCCGTCCCGGCCATGGAATACTGCCCCCCGGGCCGCTGCCATCGGGGCCAGGCGGCGTGGCGGGATGTGCGGCAAGCGCGGATGAAAGACGGCGTCGCAAAGGTACTGATCATCGACGACGATACCGAGCTGGCCGAAATGCTCGACCGCTACCTCGTGGGGGCGTCTTTCGCCGTGGTGACGGCGCCGGACGGTCTGTCGGGCATCGACACGCTGCAGCGCGATGGTGCGGCCATCGTCGTCCTCGACATCACCCTGCCGGGCATCGACGGCTTCGAGACCCTGCGGCGCATCCGCTCCTTTTCCACGGTACCGGTGCTGGTGCTGACGGCGCGCGGTGACGACATCGACCGCATCGTCGGCCTCGAGCTCGGTGCCGATGATTACCTGCCCAAGCCGTTCAATCCACGCGAGCTGAGCGCCCGGTTGCGGGCCATCCTGCGCCGCAGCCGACCGGCGGCCGCCGATGGCACCGACACCCCGCGGCACCTGCAGGTGGGCGACGTGACGCTCGATACCGGCAGCCGCATGCTGCAGCGTGGCGGGAAGGGCCTCGACGTCACGGCCACCGAACTGGCCATCATCTTCCTGCTGTTGCGCCAGGCCGGCCAACTGGTCAGCCGCGAGCAGCTCTCCCGCGAGGCGCTTGGCCGTCGGGCGTCGCCGCTCGACCGCAGCCTCGACACGCATGTCGCCAACCTGCGGCGCAAGCTCGGCCCCGGCCCCGATGGCGAGCCACTGATCCGCACCGTGCGCGGTCGCGGCTGGCAGTACGTGCTGCCGCCATGACGCGACTGTGGATCCGCATTTTCGTCAGTTTCTGGCTGGTCATCGCCCTGGCGCTGGTCATGACCGTGCTCGTCACCCGTGCGGACCACAGGGCCGAGGTCGGACGGGCCCAGGTCGCGATGTTGCGCTCGACGCTCGATGCGCTGGCTGCCCAGGCCCAGCAGGCGCTCGACCGCGACGGCGCCGGAGGCCTGCGCCGCTGGCTCGAAGCCGAGGTGGCCGGGCGCCCCGAACCGGCGCTGCTGGTGATCACGCCTGCGGGTGATGAACTGCTGGGTCGGCGGGCGCCGCCACTGCCGCCGCGCCTGCGCGAAGCGCTGCGCCATGCCGCCACGGGCAAGGGCGGCCTCCGCCGGCTGCCGCTGCGGGCGCTGCAGGGGCAGGCCAACGAGACGTGGTTGCTGTTCGTGCCGCCCCACGACGGGCCGGTGCGCCGCTGGCGGCTGCAGCAGCAGGCCCAGCGGAATTTCTTCATCGCCGCGCTGCTGGCCAGTGGCGGGGTGTGCTTCCTGCTGGCGCGGTGGCTGACGCAGCCGATCCGTGCGCTGCGCCAGGCTGGCGGTGAGATCGCAGCGGGCAACCTCGGCGCCCGGGTCGGCGCGGGCGTCGGCCGGCGCCGCGATGAGATCGGCGCGCTGGCGCGCGAGTTCGACCGCATGGCTGCCCGCGTCGAATCGTTGCTGGATACACAGCAGGAACTGCTGCGTGATGTGTCGCACGAGTTGCGTTCCCCGCTGACGCGGCTCCAGGCGGCCATCGGGCTGATTCGCCAGCGCAGCGGTGACACGCCGGACGAGGACCTCGACCGCATCGAGCGCGAAGCGCAGCGCCTCGACCACCTCATCGGTCAGATCCTGTCATGGTCGCGGCTTCAGGCCCAGGGCACGGCCGTGCGTCAGCCTGTCGATCTGGCCGGGCTGGTCCAGGGTGTGGTCGCTGACGCATCTTTCGAGGCCCGTACCCGTGGTGTCAGGGTTGATCTCGCGTCCTTGCCGGAGATCGCCGCAGCCGGCGATGAAGACCTGCTGCACCGGGCCTTCGAGAACGTGATCCGCAATGCCGTCGCGCATGCGCGCAGCGAGGTCGCCGTGCGACTGGCCCTGTTGGCGCCGGGTGGCTGGATGCTCACGGTCGCGGACGATGGACCGGGCGTGCCCGATGAGGCGCTCGACCGGTTATTCAGGCCTTTCTACCAGGCGAAGACGGGCCACGGGCCGCGGGGTGGCTATGGCCTTGGCCTGGCGATCGCGGCGCGTGCCATTGCCCTGCACGGGGGCGCGGTGCGCGCCTCGCCGCGGGTACCGCACGGCTTGCTGGTCGAGCTTGCGGTGCCACCGACTGCCGACGCGGGGACGGTGGAGTGAAGGCCCGAACCTGCCGACGCCACCGGTGGTGCAAGACCGGCGGGTCCGTTCCGGCGCTTGATTGACGGTAGACTGATGCCCCAATGCCCCCGCGGTGATGGCATGGTCCGCACGAGGAAGACGCGACGCAAGGCCGGCAAGGCGCCGGCAGGCAAAGGCACGAAGGCCCGCCGCGCGGGCGGCGCACGGCGCGCCGGGGTTGCCGTGCGCCGCCGCTGGTGGTGGGTTGACCTGCCCGACGAAGCGCTCCTCGACGTGCGCCTGTGCGACCTCGAGGTCGACACGCACCAGGGCAAGATCCCCGCGGCGCTGGCGCGCCTCGATGCCGAACTTGCACGCCGCGGACTGCGCTTTCGGCCGCATTGCTGGCTGGCCGAGGACTGGTTCTCGCCGGATGGCGTGCCCGGGATCGCGATCCCCTTTTATCTGGCCCACCCGAGGCTCGAGCGGCTCGAGCGCCGGATGATGCATGAGGTGGAGGGGGGTAACGCACGCTGGCTGCAGCGAATCCTGCGCCACGAGGCGGGACATGCCTTCGATACCGCTTACCGGCTGCGGCGGCGCAAGCGTTGGCGCGAGGTGTTCGGTGCGGCATCCGTGCCTTACCCGACGAGCTATGTTCCGCGGCCAGGCAGTCGCCGCTATGTGTTGCACCTCGGTCACTGGTATGCGCAGAGTCATCCGACCGAGGATTTCGCCGAGACCTTTGCCGTCTGGCTGGCGCCCAACTCGACCTGGCGGAGCGACTACGTCGACTGGCCGGCGTTGCGCAAGCTCGCCTATGTCGATGCCTTGATGGATGAGATCCACGACAGGCCCCCACCCGTCCACAGCCGGCGTTTTGTCGAACCGCTGGGGAGCAATCGGTGCACGCTGGGCGAGTACTATGTGCGCAAGCGGCGTTATTACGAGAACACCGAGACCAACCGCTACGATGCCCGCCTGTGTCGTGTCTGGGCGCCGCACGCAGCCTATCCGCATCGCCCGCTGGCCGCGACCTTCCTCCGGCAGGTGCGGCCACAATTCCAGCGATTGCTGATTCGCCGTTCGCGCCTCCACCCCTATCTGGTACACAACGTCATGCGCATCGTCATCCAGCGCAGCCGTGAACTCGACCTCTGCGTGCACCGGCCGGTGCGCCGTGCCAAGCGCGAGGCACTTGGCGTCCTCGAGCGCATCCTTTTCGATTCCATACGTCGCGGCAGGGAGCGCTACGCGTTATGAAAAGACCCTGGAAGGTCCTGGTACTGACCCACGAGAGCCTCGTGCCCCCGGAAACGATCGACGGACTGACGGAACAGGAGATCGACGTGTTCCGCACCGAGTACGATGTCGTGACCTTCCTGCACAATGCGGGTCACGACGTGCGGCCGCTGGGGCTGTACGACAGCCTGGTGGAGTTGCGCCGGACGGTCCGCGAGTGGCGACCGCACATCGTCTTCAACCTGTTGCAGGAATTCCAGGGCATCGGCGCGTATGACCAGTACATCGTCGCCTACCTCGAATTGCTCAAACAGCCCTATACCGGCTGCAACCCGCGCGGCATGATGCTGTCTCGCGACAAGGTGCTGTCGAAGCAGATACTCGCCTACCACCGCATCCCGACGCCGCGCTTCACGGTGTTCCGCCGCGGCCGCACGCTGCGTCTGCCGCGCAAATTGTCCTTTCCGTTGTTCGTCAAGTCAGCCGTGGAAGACGCTTCGCTGGGGATTTCACAGGCTTCGATCGTCGAGGATGTCGATCGCTTGCGTGATCGCGTCGCGTTCATCCACGACCATATCGGCACCGATGCGCTGGTCGAGGAGTACATCGACGGCCGCGAGCTGTATGTCGGCGTGCTGGGCAACACGCGCCTGACCACGCTGCCGGTCTGGGAGATGCGCTTCGGCACCTTGTCAGCAGTGCAGGCGGGCATCGCCACGCGCAAGGTCAAGTGGGATGGCGACTACCAGCGCCGGCACGGCATACGCACGGGCCGCGCCCGTCACCTCGGTGAAGGTGTGGAGGAGCGGCTGAGTCGCCTCAGCCGGCGGATATACCGGGCGCTGCACATGACGGGCTATGCACGCATGGACTTCAGGCTGACGGCGGATGGCACCCCATACCTGCTGGAAGCCAACTGCAATCCCAACCTGAGCCACGGCGAGGATTTCGCCGAGTCGGCCGACTCGGCGGGACTGCGCTATCCGAAGCTTCTCCACCGGATCATCACGCTGGGCCTGGGCTACCAGGCAGAATGGCGAACCACGGAGACTTAGCGGGAATGGGCAGACGCCGGGTCGTCGTTGATGACCTCATGCAGCAGGGCTACGTCTATTGGCTCACCGAGCCAACGGGCCGGCACTTCGATCCGGGGTTCACCCCCGACCTGACGCCGCAGCAGATGCTCAGGCTGGGCGTCTTCGGCGGCAAGTACATGACGGATTGCACCCGCGAGTTCCCCGCCGACTGGTTCGCTGGCGCGAAGCTGTCGCCGCAGGGCCATGACGCGGCCCTCAATTTCTTCGGTGTGAGGGCCTCACAGCCGCTGGCCGTCTGGCGTGAGAAGGGTTGGATCTGGGAAGCCGATCCGCGCGGCTGGTTCCAGTGGTATTGCCGCTATTACCTGGGCCGTCGCTGCGAGGATGACGAGCGCCAGATCCGTCGCTGGCGCGCCATGCGCCGGCATGTTGCGCAACTGAAGAAATACTGCATGCGTGGCGACTTGCACTGCCGGCGCCGGCAGCGCCAGGCACTTCTGCACTGGGCCTATGACGCCCGCGTGCTGTAAGCGTCGTCGGCGCGACCGGCCCGGCCTCAGTCGTCGGCCATCACCTCGGCCACCGGAATCCTTGCCGTGACGACCAGCCCGCCGCCATGCCGCGCCATGGCCGATACGCTGCCGCCATGGGCCTCGAAAACCCGCCGGGCGATGGCGAGCCCGAGGCCGGTGCCACCGGAGTCGGTGCTGCCGCTCGATCGGTAGTAGGGCTCGAAGATCCGCGCGAGGTCATCGGCGGGCACGCCGGGGCCGCGGTCGGCAAATGAAATGACCACGTTGTCGGCTGCGATGCCGGCCGAGATTTCGACCTCGGCATAGGGTGGCGAGTAGCGGATGGCGTTGCGCAGGATGTTCTCGAGCCCGCTGCGCAGCAGTTCGGGATCGCCGATCACGGCCAGCTCCGGCGTGCTGCGCAGCTGCAGGCGACAGCCGCGTGCGCCGGCCTCGATTTCCTCATCGGCGACCAATGCCGCCAGCAGCGGTGCGAGGCGCAGGAGGCGGCGCTGGATGGCCGGTGTCGTGCCAAGTCGCGAAAAGCGCAGCAGGTCGCCGATCACGCCGTCCATGCGCTGGATCTCCTGTTCGATACGCTCGCGGTCGGCCGATTCGATGCGCTGCTTGTGTGCCGCCAGCGCCAGGGCTGCCTGCAATCGTGCCAACGGTGAGCGCAGCTCGTGTGAGAGCTCGGCCATCAGCTGCTGGCGCCCGGCGAGCAGGGCGGCGATCTGGTCGGCCATCGAGTTGAAGTCCGAGGCCAGGGCACCGAGTTCGTCATGGCGCGTGGTGATGCGCGCCGGCAGCCGTGCATCGATGTGGCCGGAGGCGATCTCGCGCACCGTGTGCTGGAGTTCGGCGATCGGCCGACCGAAGGTCCGGGCGATCAACCAGGCCACGGAGGCGACGACGAGCAGCGCGACCAGCGTCAGGCCGATCGCCGTCGCCGGGCTGCCCCACAGCGTGATCTGGCTTGGCAGCACCAGGAAGGCGTAGGCGTCACCGTTGCGGTCGACCAGCTGCGGTGCAAGGCGTACTGGCCGGTAGTTGGTTTGGGTGGTTTCCGCCGGTCCGACCACGGAATCGCGGATGAAGCCCTGGAGGTAGCGGGGCAGTGGCCGACCGAGGATGTCGACGCTGTCCTGGTCGAGGACGTAGATTTTCACGTCATCGGGCATCGCCTCGCTGCGCAGCCAGGCCTCGAGTGCTGGCCGGCCGCCGCGGCCGAGGATGTCGGCAGCCTGTTGTCCCAGCGTGCCCTGGCGGGTGGCGACGTAGCTTTGCAGTTCGAAGGAGGCGACGAAGACCAGACTGGCGGCGCCCAGCGCGACGAAGGCTGCGAGGGCGGCGCCGATGAACAGCGCCATGCGCCAGTAGATGCGCCGGTAGGGGATGTTCACCGTGGCCGGGCCCCGGGGGCGTCCGGCGGCAGGTCGAGGACATAGCCGTGGCCGCGCAGGCTGCGTATACAGCTGCCCTGGACGCCGGCGGCGGACAGCTTGGCGCGCAGCTTGCTGATCAGGGTGTCGACGCTGCGGTCGTAGGCTTCCAGCGGGCGGTCGAGGGCCAGCTGCGTCAACTGTGCACGCGACATGACTTCGCCGGCATGTCGCATCAGTTGCTCGATGAGCCGCATCTCGGCGGCCGTCACCTGTACTTCGGTGCCGCGCGCGTGAAGGGTGCGGCTGCGCATATCGAGGTGCAACGGCCCTGCCGTGATCGCTTCGTCGAGCGGGTCGGATGGCGGCCGGCCATGGGCGCGCTTGAGCACGGCGCGGACGCGTGCGACGAGTTCCAGCGGGTTGCAGGGCTTGGGCAGGTAATCGTCGGCGCCTCCCAACAGCCCGAGGATGCGCTCCGATTCCTCACCGCGTGCCGAGAGCATGATGACGGGGACCTGCTGGTGCCGTTCGCGCAGGCGTTTGAGGACCTCGAAACCGCTGATGCCGGGCATCATCACGTCAAGCACGATCAGCGCAGGCACTGCTTGTGCCACGCGGTCCAGGGCCGCGCTGCCGTCGTGCACCATTTCGACCTCGAAGCCCTGCAGTTCGAAAAATTCGCGCAGCATGGTCGCGAGCGCGACATCGTCGTCGACCAGCAGGATGCGTTCGACGGGGGTACCGGCCGTCATGCCGATGCGTCGCGGGACCGGTTTTCGTACATGGTTGCCGCTCCTTGGCCTCGTGTTGGCGTGCGCGCCGGGTTGCCGTGCCCAAGAATAGGCGGCCTGTAACGGGAATGACAGCGGGCCGGCCCCTCGAGAGGCCTGCCGCCCTCCAGTCCGTGCACCGTGGTGGGCGCGAGGCCTGTCGGTTTCAGCGGGACGATACCCGGCCCCGCGGCCTCGACCGGGCGAGGTTCAGAACGGCCGGCCGTACTCGATGCCGACATAGGCGCCGTCACCATCGCCGGCACGATATCCACCGCGGAGGGTCATGGCGCCGCTGGCGGAGCGGCCCAAAGGCAGGGACCACAGCAATCCGAAAGCCGTGGCACGGCTTTCGTCGTTGCCGCCGATGACCAGTTCGGCACCGCGCGCGTGCCCCGCCCGATGGGGGCGCGTCAGTCGCACCCGTCCCCAGTAGCTGTCCTGCGTGGTCGTCCATGAGCCGATGAAACCGGCGACCCATCCGCTGGTCAGGGGCAAATCGCGTTCGATCTGCAGCTTGATGCCCGTCTGACGGCCTCGTGCCGTCGCGCCGGGATCATCCGGAGACAGGCCGGTGTCGGTATGGCGCACGCCGACGGAGAGCACCGACCAGCCGGAGCCGACGGGCAAGCGGTAGCCCAGCGCCGCTTCGCCGCCCCACGCGTCGGCCTCGACCCGGCCTGTCGCCCCGTCGTATTCATAGCCGAAGGCATCCAGCCACCAGCGTTGCACGAGGCGTGTGGCCTGGCCGTCGTGGTGCACTGGCAGGATCAGGCCGGTGTAGGCATACCAGGCCGCTTCGCCCACCTCGCCACCCGCGAGGAACAGCCGGTCGTCGCCGGCCCGGGCCCCGGCCGCGGCCAGTATCGAAATCAGCAGCAGTGAAGGCCAGGGTTTCATGCGCTCAGCCGGTACAGGTAGAGGGGTGCCGCCCGCGTCTCGAGGCGCTCGGCCGCGCCGACGGTGCCGTGAACGGGACGTGGCCCGTTCGCCGTGAGGACCTCGGCCCTGAGCGGTGCGTCTTCGGGCAGGGCGTCCAGCGTGACGAGCGTGCGCATCGAAATCCCGGTATCGGCCGCCGAGATGAAGCCGATGCGCGGCGAGGCGTCATCGCCGCGTGTGGCATAGAGCAGGGGTTGCCAGCGCTGTGTGGCGAGACGCCGGGTGGTTCGTGGAGTACGGTGCCAGAGGTCCCGCAAGCGTTCCAGCGGCGTGCGGATCCGGTCTTCGAGGCCGTTGAGCCGCCACTGGAGGTCTGAGCCGAACAGAAACAGTTCCAGCTGGCTGAGCTGTGCGACCGTGTCCCAGTGCAGCTCACAACCAGCCGCCACGCTGCCCGCATCGCGTCGCTCCATGGGCAGCACCTCGCGCACCGTCGCGCGGATCGGCAGCCGCCCCGAAGGCAGGAGCAGTTCGCCGGCGAGGCCCTGTCCGGGCTGCAATGCCGTGTCCGGTAGCCCGGAGAGACGGAAGCCGCGTGGCGATATGTCGGTTGCCAGCGCCTGGAGCGTACCGGACGGCAGGTTGAAGCAAAGGGGTACGGGCAACGGAAAGCGGTACTCCTGGCGGCGGAACGTCGCCACCCGCAGGGTAAAGCGTATGGCGGCGATGGCAATGGCCGCCGTCGCGGCAGCCCAGATCAGGTTGGCGACCAGTGCGCCGGTCGGCAAGGCGCCCCGGCCGGCATGCAGCAGGATCCCGGCCGGTATTGCCAGTGCGTTGAGGCCGAGCACGACGTACTGCGGCCAGATTGCCCGTGCGGTGGCGTCGGTCTCGCCCATGCGTTTTGGTGTGACGACAAAGCGCAGCCGTTTGAGGAACAGGCCAAAGGTGGCCGTGATGAACACGGCAAAGCGCATCATGTTGTACTGCTCGGTGAGCAGGCTGCGGCCGAAGCCCCGCGAGACTTCCTCGAAGACCCAGAACGTCAGCAGGTAGTAGGGCAGGAAGCGCAGGAGGAATTCGTGGTTGAGTTCGGCGATGGGCATGACCCCCAGGGTCAGCACCAGGACCGGGGCGAGGAAGAACATGGCGCGTTGCCAGCCCTCGAAGTAGGCCAGCATGGTCGCCAGGTAGGCCACGCGCTGGCCGAGGTCGAGGCCGCCGGCCGTCAGCACGCCTTCGCGGCGCCACACCTGCATGGCGCCCTGCCCCCAGCGCAGGCGCTGCTTGAGGAACGGGACGACGCTGGAGGGTGCAAGGCCGAAGGCCAGGGCGCGGGCATAGTAGACGGAACGCCATCCCCGTTTGTGCAGCTTCAGCGAGGTGTGGATATCCTCGGTCACCGTGCCGGTGGCGAAGCCGCCGATGTCGTCCAGCGCGTGGCGCCGGATGACGGCGCAACTGCCGCAGAAGAACGCGGCATTGAGACGGTCCTTGCCAGGCTGGATGACGCGGAAGAACAGCGTCTGCTCGCTCCATACCAGGTGGTCCTTGCGGTCCATGCGGTGCTGGAAGGAATCGAGGTTATAGAAATCCTGCGGTGTCTGGACGAAGGCTACCCGGGGTTCACGGAAGAACCCCAGGGTGGCGGTGAGGAAGTCGGCAGCGGGGGCGTGGTCGGCATCGAAGATCGCGATGTAGTGCGCATCGCAGTGGGCCAGCGCGTGGTTGAGGTTGCCGGCTTTGGCGTGGTTGTTGTCGCTGCGTGCCAGGTAGCGGCAACCGATCTCGTCGGCCAGCGCGTGCATGGCCGGCCGGTTGCCATCATCGAGCAGCCAGACCTCGCCGACGTGGTCCATGCGCTTCGCCGACAGCAGCGTCCTTCGTACCATGTCGACCGACTCGTTGATGGTCGGCACGAACACATCGGCGAGTACTCCCGGCTCGACCGACGGCGGCGTGCGCTGTTGCAGCCGCCAGCACATGAAGATGTAGAGCAGTGCGCAGACAAATCCGAACAGCTCGGCGGCATAGAGCGCCGCGGAAAACAGCAGGGCTTCGCTGTTGAAAGTCGATGGTCGCCACGACAGGTAGGCAATGCCGATGGTGATGAAAGCGCAGACCAGTGCTTTCTGCCCGACAGACAGCGCTGCGTAATGTACCGGTGGCGAACTTGTGTCGGCCTGCGGCGTGCGCGCCGTTGCATGGTTCACACCGGTCACCGTGACTGGGCCGCCCCCCACGGGCGCAGGGGTCGAATCTAGCGCCGGCGCGGGTTGTCCGACGGCGACCAGTTCACAGAATGTGGAGTGCGGGTCAGGTCAGGGCTGGACGGCGACCGCCCTGGAGGGCGTTTTCAGCCCGGCGGATGACTTCCTGCGGGGTGATCAGGTCCATGGCGTCCGGATGTCGTACCCGTTGTCCCCAGCGCAGGCCCTCGGGTGGCTGGCCGAATTCGCGCAATACTGCCTGCGGGTAGGCGTCGACGACGAGGTCCTGGCTGAGGTAGGGTCCGGTGCGCCAGCGATTCGATGTGGCATACAGACCGACGACCGGCGTGCCTGCCGCCGTCGCCATGTGCGCCGGGCCGGAGTCCGGACAGATCACCATGTCGGCTGCCTCGATCAGCGCATAGAGCTGCTTCAGCGTGGTCTGGCCGACGAGGTTGGTGGCTGCGGCGCCGACGGCGTGTGCGATGGCCTGGCCATACTCATGTTCCACGGCCGTGTTGCCGCCGGTGATGACGATCGATGCGCCGTGGGTGGCGGCCAGGTGCCGGGCGACTGCCACGTAATGCGCCATGCGCCAGTTGCGCCAGTTGCGGAACCGCTGGCTGCTGCACGGGCTGATGATGCACATCGGCCGGCGCCCCGCGGCGACCCCGGCGGCGAAGCGCCGCTCCCCCTCGCCGATGGCAAAATCCCAACGCAGGGTCCGGGTGGTGATGCCGAGTGCCTCGGTGAAACCGAACATGCCGTCCATGACATGCTGCGACGGGCGGGCCGCGATGCGTGCGTTGGTGAACAGCCACTGGCGGTCGCGGGCCCGGGCCCGGTCGAACCCCAGCCGCATATCGGCATTGACCTGCAGGCTGACCAGGTTGGCGCGCATCGAGGCATGCATGTGGAGCAGCACCGGAAAGCGCCGCCCGGCGAGCTGCCGTCGGATGCGGACGAGGCTGCGCCAGGGTTGGCGTTTGTCGAAGGTGATAAACTCGATGCCCGCCGCGCCGTGCAACAGGCCGTGCTCGGTGCGGCCGATGATCCACGTGATCCGGGTCGCAGGCCATGCCGACTGGATCGTGCGCGCCACGGGCAGCACATGACAGCAATCACCGATGGCGGAAAGGCGGATGATGCACAGCTCGCCCGGTGGTTGCTGCAGAGGGAGCGGCATCAGAAGTGACCCGGCGCATCACGGAACAGGACGACAGCGTCATCGTATACGATGACGACCTGCTCGACCACGCGACCCCGGCGCTCTTCGACCTGCAGGGCCCGTCGACACGCGAACTCGATGCCGCGCATGCGGGCGGCCGCGCCGGCGTCAGGCTGGTGCGCCAGCAGGATCACGAATGGGTCCTGCGGCATTACCACCGGGGTGGTCTGGTCGGACGCCTGCTCGGTGATCGTTTTGCATGGGCCGGCGCATCGCGCCTGCGCCCGTTCAGCGAATGGGACCTGCTGGCGACCCTGACGGAGCTGGGGCTGCCCGTGCCGCGCCCGGTGGCGGCACGCTGCTGCCGGCGAGGGGTCTGGTATACCGGGGACATCCTCACCGAGCGGCTGCCCGGCGTCGAGTCGCTTGCGGCGCGCTGGATCGGGGGTACGGCCACGCCGGCACTGTGGCGGGCGACGGGCACGTGCATCGGTACCTTCCACCGCCACGGTGTCTGGCACGCCGACCTCAATGCCTATAATGTCCAGGCTGGCAAGGACGACCGCGTTTATCTGCTTGACTTCGACCGTGGCCATCGGGACCCGGCCGGCATGGTCGCATGGCCTGCCAACCTGATGCGTCTGGAGCGCTCGCTGCGCAAGGTTGGCCGGCTCGAGGGGTTACCCTTTCCTTCGGCCGGATGGACGGCGCTCAAGGCAGCTCACCGGGCGGCCCTGTCGGCAGGAACCCCCGGCCCGCGGGCTGGTCATAGCCCTTGAAAACGACCCGACCGCGCCCATTTGACGTTCCAGAGAACTGTACAGACGGAGCTGATGCCAGTGAAACGGATCCTGCTTTTCCTCGCCACCAACCTCGCCGTACTGATCGTGCTGTCGGTGTCCCTGCGCCTGCTCGGCATCGACCGCTATGCCGCCTCGACCGGGCAGGACCTGAACAGCCTGCTGGTCTTTGCCGCGATCATCGGTTTCAGCGGATCGTTCATCTCACTGGCCATGTCGAAGATGATCGCCAAGTGGTCGACGGGCGCCCGTGTCATCGCCGAGCCGCGCAACGAGGAGGAGCGCTGGCTGCTGGCGACCGTCCAGCGCCAGGCGGCCCAGGCCGGTATCGGCATGCCCGAGGTGGCGGTCTACGATGCCCCCGATGTCAATGCCTTCGCCACGGGTGCGCGGCGCAACTCGGCGCTGGTCGCCGTCAGCACCGGCCTGCTGCGCCAGATGGATCGCAATGAAGTCGAGGCAGTGCTCGGCCACGAGATCTCGCATGTGGCCAACGGCGACATGGTCACGCTGACGCTCATTCAGGGCGTCGTCAACACTTTCGTCATCTTTCTGTCACGGATCATCGGCCGGTTCATCGACCAGGCCGTGTTCCGCAACGAGCGGGGTCACGGCCCCGGTTTCTGGATCACCGTGCTGGTGTGCGAACTGGTGCTGGGCATCCTCGCCAGCACCATTGTCTTCTGGTTCTCCCGCCAGCGTGAGTTTCGCGCGGACGCCGGCGGCGCACGGCTTGCCGGGCGCAACAACATGATCGCGGCACTCGAGCGCCTGCAGCGGGCCCACCAGCCGGCCCAGTTGCCGGACAGCCTCAAAGCCTTCGGTATCTCGGGTGGGGTGCGGGGCCGTTTTGGCCGCCTGTTCATGTCGCACCCGCCGCTGACCGAGCGCATTGCCGCCCTCAGGAGCAACCCCGGTCCCGGCTGACCGCGGGCGGTGTTTGCGGCTCCGCCGGGGTTATTCGGGGCGCTCCTCGCCATAGCCCATACCGTTGGTCTCGGCGGGTGCCTGGAACGGGGCAGGCGGCGGCTCGAGTGCTGAGCCATTCGGCTCTGCTTCGGCCTCGATACCGATGTGGAAGGCGGCGAATCCCGGCATCACGACCTGGTTCAGCGCCATGCCGATGATGCGGCCGGGGACCGTCGAGTAGATCAGGTTCTGCTCGTTGGTGATCGGGTCGGTGACCGTGCCGAGGATGTCGCCGATCGCCACGACCTGGCCGAGTCGCACCAGCGAGAAGAGAATGCCGCCGAAGTCGGCGCGGATCCACTTGGCACGGTAGTAGATGGGCCGCGGCTCCTTGAGCAGGCGGACTTTGCGCGTCATGCCCAGGCCTTGGATCAGGTGCCGGATTCCCGCGGTTCCCGCCCTGACCTGTGCCGACTGCAGTCGGCCGGGTTCCCCTGCCTCGAGCGTGACGGCCGGTATGCCGTGATCGACCGCCGCACGGCGCAATGTGCCGGGGGTCCCCGGATTGTGCACGATGACGATGTTGCCGAAGGCCCCGGCAAACGCCCTGACCCCCTCGTCGTGCAGGTCAGCGCGGATCTGCAGCAAATTGGTGCGGTTCAGCGAACCGGTATGGATGTCCACCAGCCCGTCGCAGTGGACGATGACATTGTCGAACAACGAGCGGGCGATGCGCGAGGCGGCGCTGCCGTTGGCATTCCCCGGAAAATAGCGGTTGAGGTCACGGCGGTCCGGCAGGTAACGGGTGCTGCGCCGGAAGCCCTGCAGGTTGACGATCGGGATGCCGATCACCGCGCCGCTGAGTTTCCCCGGCTGGAGGTCCTCCAGGGTTCGCCGCACCATCTCGATGCCATTCAGCTCGTCGCCGTGCACTGCTGCGGTGAGGCATAGCGTGGGGCCATCGGCGACCCCGTTGACCACCAGCACGGGTGTTTCCGCAACCGTCCCATCGAAAGACTGGCCGCCGGACCAGCTGAGGCGACGCGTCGATCCCGCGCTGATCGTCTGCCCAAGCAGGACCAGGGCACCCCCGTTGCCGCCACTGCCGGCGGGGTGCTGCACCTCGTCGCCGATCACCGGCGGCGGCGCCACGGGGGCTGGCTCGGGCGCCCCTGGCCCGGCGGCGTGTTCCGCGGCCTGCCCGGCGGGCGGCGCCGCGGGTGCTGACGCGGTACGGCGCTCGCAACCGGTGAGCAGCAACGCCAGTCCCAACCCTGCACACAGCAGCAAACGCACGCCCGGATGATCCATGCTGGCGAAGAAGATCCTGAAGATGGGTGAAAGCCAGAAGAATTACCGTGAAACCGTAACAGTTTTGCAGACTTCGCTGAAGCGGGATTGGCTTGCTGTGGTTATGATTGGCCCATGGCGATACGGTCTCGGGGAGCCGCGGTGCGCAAAGGGCGAATCGGCCTGCTGGCCGGTCTGTTGTTCTGCCTGCATGGCGCATTGGCCGATAGTCTGCTGCCCAAGCCACCGGGGTTGATGCCGGACGTCGCGTTCTGGCAGCGGGTATTCGCCGAAACGCCGAGCAGTGCGTTTCTCGTCCACGACAGCCGGCATCTCGACGTGGTGTACGCCCGGATCGCGTTGCCGCAGGGGGTCAGCGACTCGGAGCGCCGTCGCCGCATGGACGGCGCACGCAGGCACCACGAGCAGGTCCTGCTGGCGGTCGCCAACGGCAACCGCAGACACCTCAGTGCCGAGCAGCGCAAGGCGCTGGCGCCGTGGCCGGCCGACATCAGCAACGATGCATTGCGTGAGGCGGCCCGCCGTGTCCGCGTCCAGCAGGGTCTTGCCGACCGTTTCCAGCAAGGGCTCGTCCGGGCCGGTCGCTGGCAGGGACACATCACGGACAGCCTGCGCATGGCCGGGGTACCTGAAGGGTTGGCAGCACTGCCGCATGTCGAGTCGTCGTTCAATCCGGCTGCCGGGTCTTACGCCGGTGCGGTCGGACTGTGGCAGTTCATGCCCGGCACGGGCCGCCAGTTCATGCGCGTCGATATGGCTGTCGATGAACGCCGCGACCCCTACCGTTCCAGCGTGGCGGCGGCGCGCCTGCTGCGTGCCAACTACGATCAGCTCGACAGCTGGCCGTTAGCCATCACGGCCTACAACCACGGTGTGAACGGAATGAGGCGTGCCGTGGATGTGATGGGCACACGGGATATCGAGACCATCGTCAGGCATTACGAAGGCCGGGCCTTCGGCTTCGCATCGCGGAATTTCTACGTCTCTTTCCTGGCGGCGCGAGAAGTCGAGCAGGCCGCCAACCGCTACTTCGGCGACGTCCGCCCCGATGTGCCGGAGCCGCATGTCGAGATCGTGTTGCCGGCTTACATGCGTGTCGACACGCTCGAGCAGCGCCTCGGCGTCCCGCGCAGCACGCTGCGTGCGCACAACCCGGCCTTGCTGGCGCCTGTCTGGGAGGGCAGGAAGTACGTGCCGCGCGGTTACGGCCTGCGTTTACCTGCAGCTGTGCTGGACGAGGACGCTGCCGCCGAACGCCTCGCCGCCGTCCCGGCGAGTGAGCGGATGACGGCACAGGTTGCCGATGCCGTCCACGTCGTGCGGCCCGGGGAAAGCCTTTCGACGATCGCCCGGCGTCATGGTACGACGACGGCGAGACTGGTCGCGCTGAACAACTTGCGCAGCAAGCACATGATCAGGGTCGGCCAGCGCCTGACATTGCCCGGTGGCCCGACAGGGGGTGGCGAGGTCAGTCCTGGAGCCGGCGGGGGTGCCACCTACGTGGTGCGAAGGGGTGACTCACTGGCGCTGATCGCGAAGCGCACAGGTGTATCGCAGCGCCAGCTCGTTGCCTACAACGACCTTCATGACCCTCACCGGATCTACCCCGGCCAGCGCTTGCGGCTGCGCAAGGGTGGCGGTTGATCCGCAACCCGTCGACCACGGCCTTGACGCGGCTCCGTCTTTCCTCTTTGATGTGCCGCGCGATGAGCATGGCATTCCACACGGGGGGACGCAGCGTGACCAGGTCAATGGCCATGGCCGTGCTGTTGTTGCTTTTTGCCGGCACGCCGCCGGTTGTCGCCGGCAGCATGGAAACCGCAGATCGCGTTGTCGTGCGCAAGGCCGACCGCAAGCTGCTGCTGCTCAAGGAAGACCGGGTGCTGCGCAGTTTCGATGTCATGCTCGGCCTGGCGCCCAGCGGTCACAAACAGCGCGAGGGTGATTTCCGCACGCCGGAGGGCAGTTATTTGCTGTCCGGACGCAACCCGAACAGTGATTATTTCCTTTCCATCCGGGTGTCCTACCCCAATGCCGATGACGCGCGGCGTGCAGCCAGCGCCGGCGTCCAGCCCGGAGGGCAGATCATGATCCACGGACTGCCCAACCGGCCAACCCGCCCGCTCGACTATTACCGGACACGCGACTGGACCAACGGCTGCATTGCGGTCTCCAACTCGGCGATGGTCGATATCTGGCTGATGACGCCGGATAACACCCCGATCGATATCCTGCCCTGATCCCCCATGATGACTGCGGCAGCCGGCGGGATGGGTGGTGGTTGCCGGGACGAACACCCATGACGCTCATCGAAGTCATGCCGGAAGGTTCCCTCGAGGTCCTTTCGCAACAGGAAGTCAATCGCCTGCGCTCGACGGGGGAGGGCGGTCAGCACGAACTGCTGCGCCGCTGCGCGCTGGCCGTGCTCAACGTGGGCAGCGTGACCGATGACACGCGCGAGGTGCTGGCCCGCTACCACGACTTCGACATCGGCATCGTGCAGCAGGACCGCGGCCTCAAGCTTTCACTGACCAACCCTCCGGAGAGTGCCTTCGTCGACGGTGAAATGATCCGGGGCATACGTGAACTGCTGTTCACGGTGGTCCGCGATGTCGTCTATATCAACAACGAGGTGTTTGCCAACGGTCATTTCGACCTGCAGAGCAGTGCCGGGATCACCAATGCGGTGTTCCATATCCTGCGCAATGCCGGCGTGCTGCGCGCGGGCATCGAGTCGAGCCTGGTGGTGTGCTGGGGTGGACATTCCATCAACCGCGAGGAATACGATTACACCAAGGTGACCGGCTATCAGCTTGGCCTGCGCCGTCTTGATGTTTGTACAGGGTGTGGGGCCGGGGCGATGAAAGGCCCGATGAAGGGCGCCACCATCGGCCATTCGAAGCAGCGGGTGCGCCATGGACGGTATGTCGGCGTGACGGAGCCTGGCATCATCGCCGCCGAGTCGCCCAACCCGATCGTCAACGAGCTGGTGATCATGCCGGACATGGAAAAGCGCCTTGAGGCGTTCGTCCGTCTGGCCCACGCCATTGTCATCTTCCCTGGTGGTGTCGGGACGGCCGAGGAGATCCTCTTCCTGCTCGGCGTGCTGCTCGATCCCGCCAATCGGGACGTGCCGCTGCCCATGATCCTGACTGGCCCGGAATCGAGTCGCGACTACCTTGCCCGCATCGACAGGTTCATCCGCGCGACGCTGGGTGCCGAAGCGGCCGGGCGCTACCAGATCATCGTCGGCGACCCGGCTGCCGTTGCCAGTCGCGTGCTGGTTGGTGTGCGTGCAGTGCGTGACTTCCGCCGCCAGCGCAGCGATGCCTATTACTTCAACTGGCGTCTATCGCTCCCGGACATCTTCCAGCAGCCCTTTGTCGCCACTCATGAGTCGATGGCCAACCTGGAGATCCGTCGCGACATGCCATCGACAGATCTGGCCGCGAGCCTGCGCCGTGCATTTTCCGGGATCGTCAGCGGCAACATCCGTGAGGACGGCATCCGCGCCATCGAGGCGCGGGGTCCATTCGAGATTCGCGGGGAGCCGGCGATCCTGCGCCAGCTCGATGAGTTGCTGCGTGCCTTCGTCGCCGACCAGCGCATGCGGTTGCCAGGGCACCACTACGAGCCCTGCTACAGGGTCGTCGTGTGACGCAGCGCTGATCCGCTTCGCTGCGTGCGAGGTGGCGACAAGTTGCCTGTGATGCAGTTCCTTCCGGCAAGATGCTGCCGCTTCCACAATGATTCCCCGAGAGCAGCACGCCGGAGTCATTCGTGACGACGCAAAAAGCCCAGCCGCCCGTACCCGAGATCTCCGACAAGGAACGCCAGCCGGTTACCGCCGTCAGGCGCCTGGGGTCCCTGCTCGGCGACCGCAGCCAGGCTGCCAGCGGCCAAACCGCCGCCGGGCAGGAGCCTGGCAACTGGGACGCCTATCGCCGTTGGCTCAGCCGCGTCAACCTGCCGGACAAGCGTCGCATCGCCATGGACCCCAGCCTGTACACCTGGAAGGGTTACAGGAACTGGAGCGACAAGGTACGGCGCAACTGGAATCCGGAAGAATAGACTGGCGGCGCGCTCGGGCAAGCCATTTGACGATAACGAAGAACAACACGAAGTCTTTTCCTGAAATCGTGAGCACGCTACCGCCCCGCCACGCCCTACACGCTGGTGTTGTGAGATCTGGCATGGTCGAGCGTGGCGCCATTGACCTAGCATGTGGACACACCATCGGGCAGACCATTCACATGGCAGATACCGACAACGAAACCCCCGTCGTTTTCAAAAATGAAGACACGCTGCGCCGGCGTGCGTGGGTCGAGCATGTCCTGCACAGCGTGCGGGATTACCTGCGCATGGATGAGGACGAGTGCCGCCAGCCACCCCGTCCGAGGCTGTCGGTCGTGCGTCCCGACCGTCCACGCTGATCCGTGCCGCACCCGGAATCTCTGGTCCGCATCCTCGACCATGTGGACTGCCTGGTGCACGCTCTGCGCTTGCGCTGGCTGGGTCGCCGCCCGCTCTCCTTGCGCCACTGTGCGCTTGCCGCCCTCCTGCTGATCGGCGGCTGAACCCGCGGGCGCCTTGAAAAGGCGCGCTTTGTCCCCATACTTCGTACTCCGCCGTGCCGGAGCACGGCCGGTGTGACCTTTCCCCGGATGCCGAGAGGATGATGATGACCGAGGTGCAAACCGAACAGGGTCGGGAGACCCGCGGCTTCCAGGCCGAAGTGCAGAAGCTCCTGCACCTGATGATCCATTCGCTGTACAGCAATCGTGAAATCTTTCTCCGTGAGCTGGTGTCGAATGCTTCGGATGCCGCCGATCGGCTGCGCTTCGAGGCCATTGGCGATACCTCGCTGCTCGAAGACGATCCGGTGCTGCGCATCAGCATTGCCGTCGATGCCGATCGCAAGACGATCACGGTGACCGACAACGGCATCGGCATGTCGCGTGACGAGGTGATACAGCATCTGGGGACGATCGCCCGGTCAGGAACGGGCGAGTTCTTGTCGCGCATGACCGGCGACCAGCGCAATGATGCCAACCTGATCGGTCAGTTTGGCGTCGGCTTCTATTCCTCGTTTATCGTCGCCGGGCAGGTCGAGGTATTGACCCGCAAGGCGGGCCTGCCGGCCACGGAAGGCGTCCGCTGGCAGTCCGACGGCCAGGGTGAATTCCAGGTTGAGACGGTGCATCGCCCGGCGCGCGGCACCGAGGTGACGCTACATCTGCGCGAAGATGCCCTGGAGTTTGCCGACGAGCAGCGTGTCAGGGCCCTGATCCGGCGTTACTCCGACCACATTGCCTTTCCGGTCTGCATGACGAAGGCGCGGGAGGGCGGTGAAGGGTCGGGCGAAGAGGAAACCGTCAACGCCGCACAGGCGCTCTGGACGCGCCCCCGAAGTGAGATCAGTGACGAGGAATACCGTGGTTTCTACAACCACGTCAGCCACGATTTCCGCGAGCCGCTGGCATGGAGCCATAACCGTGTCGAAGGCCGGCGCGAATACACATGCCTGCTCTATATCCCGGCCCATGCGCCCTGGGACCTCTGGAACCGCACGGCGCCGCGCGGCCTCAAGCTCTATGTCAAGCGCGTCTTCATCATGGATGACGCGGAGCAATTCCTGCCGCTTTACCTGCGCTTCGTGCGCGGTGTCGTCGATTCGGCCGATTTGCCTCTCAATGTGTCCCGTGAGCTGC
Source organism: uncultured Chromatiaceae bacterium (assembly GCA_964417725.1). Taxonomy (GTDB): domain Bacteria; phylum Pseudomonadota; class Gammaproteobacteria; order Steroidobacterales; genus SHZI01. Next base: position 42,936 of record CAYQIV010000012.1, on the reverse strand, counting down.
TCCAACAGGATGCCGCTGTCGAGTCGATGCGCGCGGCACTGGTCAAGCGCGTCCTCGACATGCTTGAGCGGATGGCCGCCGAGGAGCCGGAAAAGTACGCAACCTTCTGGGCTCAATTCGGCAGGGTCCTCAAGGAAGGCCCGGCCGAAGACCCGGGGAACAGCCAACGCATCGCCAAGCTGTTGCGCTTCTCCACCACGCACACCGGCCAGGAGACCCCTGACCAGTCCCTGGCGGATTATGTGTCGCGCAAACAGACCGGCCAGAAATACATCTGGTACGTTTGCGCCCAGGGCTTCCAGGCGGCCCGCTCGAGCCCGCACCTGGAGGTGTTTCGCAAGCGGGGCATCGAGGTGCTGTTGCTCGGTGAGCCCATCGACGAGTGGTTGATGACGCACCTGCATGCGTTCGAGGATCTCGAGTTTCGCGATGTGAAGCGGGGCGAGCTGAAGCTCGATGACGAGGCTGCGTCCACGGACGACATCGATGGTGAAACGGACACACTGGTGTCGCGTATCAAGGCCGAACTGGGTGGGCAGGTCAGCGACGTGCGGGTCACCCGGCGGCTGACCGAGTCGGCGGCATGCCTGGTCGTCGGCGAGCATGACCCGGGCGAGCAGCTGCGCCTGCTGATGAAGGCGGCCGGGCAGCCCGTTCCCGATGCCCTGCCCGTGCTTGAGATCAACCCGGTGCATCCGCTGCTGCGGCGCCTCGCGGCGGAGCAGGTTGCCGAGCGGACCACGGACCTCGCGTTGCTGATCTTCGACCAGGCATGCCTGGCCAATGGTGGGCAACTCGCCGACCCCGGGGCCTTCGTCCAGCGACTCAACAGGATCCTTCTTCAGGAGGCGGGCAACCGGGACGCGGGAGCGAAAGCCTGACGCGCCCATGTGCGTGCCCGGTCATCCGTTCCGGGGCCGGGCATGCAAGTGTGGGGCAGTTCACGGCAAGCCATGCGCCGATCCGTGAACCTGTGCACCGGGTCTGGGCTGGAGATCGACGATGCACCACCAACGGGTCTGGCTGGCGGCGCTGCTGCTGGCCGGTTTCATGGCACCGGCGGCCAGGGCCGGGGATTTTTCCGCAGGCGTCGTGGCCAGCACGCTCGGCTTCGGTGCAGAAGCCGGCTACGCGTTCAATGCACGCCTTGCGCTGCGTGTTGCCGGCCACGCGTTCTCGCTGGATCAGGACGGTGAGGAAAGCGGCATCGATTACGAGGCCGACCTCGACTTGTCCAACTTCGGCGCTTATCTGGACTGGCACCCGTTTGCCGGGGCCTTTCGTCTCAGTGCGGGCTGGTTTGCCACCGACAACCGCCTTGAGGGGACGGGGCGACCGCGTGCGGGCGGCGGCTACGACATCGGCGGCGTGACATTCACGACGGCCGAGGTCGGCACCTTGCAGGCGCAGGTGGACCTCGGTAGTTCGGCACCGTTCCTTGGTCTGGGCTGGCTGTGGGGGCGGAACGACGGGGGGTTGATCTTCAGTGTCGACCTCGGCGTGCTGTTCCAGGGCTCACCCGATGTCGAGTTGCGATCCGTCGGCGGTACCCTGAGCGCCAACCCGGTTCTGCTCGATGCGCTGGCGGCCGAAGCGTCCGAACTCGAGGATGACCTCGACCAATACGAGCTGTACCCGGTCGTGGCACTCGGACTCGGCTATCGGTTCTGACGGGACATCATGGTGATGATATCGGTCGCTGGCCATGGGGCAGGTGGTCAATGTCCGGCGGCGTGACGCGGGAAGCGCTGACACTGGCTGGTCCGGCCGGTCATATCGAGGCGTTGCTCGAGTATCCGCCTGTGGCGGCGCCCGCTGCCGTGGCCGTGATCTGCCACCCCCATCCGCTGCACCAGGGCACCATGCAGAACAAGGTTGTCCACACCCTGTCGCGGGTGGCAAACGACCTTTCCGTCCCGGCAGTGCGCTTCAATTTTCGGGGTGTCGGTGCCAGCGAGGGCGATCACGGCGAGGGCCACGGTGAAGTCGACGATGTACTGGCGGTGGCGGCCTGGGCCCGGGATCGATACCCCGGGGCGGCGTTGTGGCTGGCTGGTTTCTCGTTTGGTGCCGCGGTGGCGATCGGGGCGGCACGACAGCTCGGTGCCAGCCGCCTCGTCAGCATCGCCCCACCCGTGCGGCGCATGGCCAGCCTGACTGACGGTGCCCGCCCCGGTTGCCCGTGGCTGGTGGTGCAGGGCGATGCCGATGGTGTCGTGCCGTGCGACGAGGTGCGCCACTGGGTTGCCGGGCTGAAGCCTGCACCGGATCTCGCCATCCTGCCGGGCGTCGATCACTTTTTTCATGGCAGGCTGACCGTGCTGCGGGCCACCGTTGCACAGTGGCTGCAACGACGGGCGAGGCTGAATCCGTCCGCGGCCCAGTCTTCCGCCCCGCCGACAATCTGACGACTGCGCCGCATCTTCCGACGCGATTCGCCGTTGCCGCGTATTTCCCTCGCTTCTCGTCCCGTGCCGGGATCACCCGGTGGATCGGCGCACCGAAATTCTTCAGGACAGGGTGCTAGTTGGCGAAGAACTCCCTGGTGAAGCGTACGGACAACTGGCGGTTTTCACTTTCCGGTGTGGCATGCACGGTGAAGACCAGCGTTTCGTCGTTGGCCACGGAGACATCACCGATGTAGTAGATGGCTTCACCCTCGCGGATCTGGCGCAGGGACAGGTTCTTCATCTGTTGGTTTAGGTTGACGGCCTCGGCCCGCACCTCGGCGCTGACCGGCACGGCGGGGGCGCCCTCGACCTTCTTCAGTACGGATACGTTGAGCATGGCGCGGTTGGGGCTGCGCACGATGTCGTAGGTGCGTGCCACCTCGGGTGTCAGGTCGCTGGTGCGCAGGGCGTTGAAGTGCAGCACATACGTGCCAAAGTCTTTCGATGTGGCATTGGGCGGCTCGGCCGCCGGCGCTTCCGGGTTGCCGGCCGGTGGCCGGGGACCCTGTCCACAGCCGGCCAGCGACAGGGCGACGAGTCCCGCAACGATGATTCTTATCATGGTGTCAGGCATGGTGCGCTCCGTGTCGTGCGGTGGTGCGGGATTACTATAAACCAGCCCAAGGGGCTTGTCTGCGCCGTCCCGCTGCACCGCTTATAGCAGTGGGCCACCGCGGCCAAAGCACAGCAGGCCGGCCTGGATCTGGCCGATCGGCAGCGTCATCAACAGCGCCTGGATGAGGATGATGGCGACCAATGGCGACAGGTCGAAGCCGCCGATGCCCGGCAGGTAACGCCGGATCGGTGCGAGGATCGGTTCCGAGATCGCTGACAGCACGGCTGTCGCCGGGTTGTATGCCCCCGGGTTGATCCAGCTGAGCACGACGGTGATCAGGATCGACCAGAACCAGACGCGCAGCAGGATCTGCAGGCTGCCGAGCAGCGCCAGCGCCAGCAGCTGTGCCGGCCCGGGCGTGCCGAGGCAGCCGAGCTTGATGAGCGCGAAGCTGGCAACGCCCTGCAGGACCACCAGGACGATGGCCGTCGCGGTATGGAAGCGGCCCATTGCCGGGACCAGTCGCTGCAGTGGCTGGACCAGCGGATTGGTGATGTGGTGGATGAACTGCGCGAGCGGGTTGCGTCCATCTCTCAGACCGATGTACATCAGCAGCCGTACCGCGAAGGCCAGCAGGTAGAGGTCCATCAAGGTGCGCAGGATAAAGATCAGTGCATTCTGCATGCCAGGTGCTCCGTCAATCCGGTGGGGCCGTGCGGCCCAGTTCGAGGGATCGGTCGCGGGCCGCTGTCAGGGCGTGCCGTACCGTGTCTGCAAGGCCGGCGTCTGCGAAGACGCGCAACGCCGCTGCCGTGGTGCCGCCGGGCGAGGTGACGGCCGCGCGCAGCTCGGCCAGCGGCCTGTCGTCGGCGAGCATGACACGGGCTGCACCGGCGGCCGTTTCGCGCGTCAGCTGGCGGGCCAGCGGTGCGGGCAGCCCCAATGCGACGGCGGTTTGTTCGACGAGCTCCGCGAGCAGGTAGAAATAGGCCGGTCCACTGCCGGATACCGCCGTGACTGCATCCATCAACGCCTCGTCGTCGATCCAGTTGACCGTGCCGACGGCGCCCATGACGCGCTCGGCGATGTCCCGCTGCGTCTTGTCCACCTCCGGGCCGGCCACCAGCACCGAGACGCCGGCACCGGCCAGTGCGGGCTGGTTGGGCATCACACGCACCACGGGCGTCCCGGCGCCGAACCAACCCTGCAGGGCACCGAGGCCGGTCCCCGCGGCCACCGAAAGGATCACCTGGCCTCTCGGCCGGGAGGCTGCGGACAGCTGGCGTGACACGCCGGGCATGACCTGCGGCTTAACGGCCAGCACCAGCACGGCGCTTTCCGTGGCCACGCCGCCGTTTTCGGCACTGATGCCGATCGCCCCCAGTCGGGACAGCGCCGCGCGCCGTCCGGCATCGGGCTCGGCCACGCGGATGCAGCGCCCCGGGTGTCCCGCATCCAGGAGGCCGCGGATGATGGCGGAAGCCATGTGTCCGCCGCCGATGAAGCCGATGACGGGCGGCTCAGCCATCGGTCTGCTCCTCCGGCCGGCAGGCCAGCGGCGCCCGCGGCCCGAACAACGTGCTGCCGATACGTACCATGGTGCTGCCTTCCGCTATGGCGAGGGTGTAATCGTCGGACATGCCCATCGAAAGTGTATCGACCCCGTGGCCGGCGTGCTGCAGTACGTCGAGCTGACCCTTGACCTTGCGGTATTGTCGCCGCAGTTCATCCGCATCGAGGCCGGGTGCCGGAACATACATCAGCCCGCGCAGTGCGAGCCGCGGCAACCCGGCGATGACCCCGGCGAGCTGGAGGAGGTCTGCCCCGGCACAGCCGCCACGTACCGCCGCTCCTTCGGCCTGGACCTGGATGCAGACCTGCAGTGGCGGGGCATAGTAGGGGCGCTGAGCCGAAAGGCGCTCGGCGATCCGGGACGTCGCCACCGTCTGCACCCAGGCGAAGCGCTCAGCCGCCAGCCGCGTCTTGTTCGACTGCAGGCGGCCGATGAAATGCCACGTGCAATTTTCATCTACCTGCCTGATCTTCGACAGGGCTTCCTGGATGTAATTCTCGCCGAAGTGGCACAGGCCGAGCGCGCGCGCCTCGCGTACCGCCTCGATCGGCTGGCCCTTGCTGACGCCGACCAGCGTGACTGCATCGGCCGTCCGCCCCGAGGCGATCGCCGCTTGTGCGATCCGGCCCTGCAAATGGCCAAGGTGTTCCGTGATTCCCGTCACGACCCGCGCTTTCCCGCTGCCTATACTATGTCCACTGCCAATCCCGGCAGGCGATCGATTGGGCTGTCGCGGCCGGGGGTTCATCATCTGCATGCCTTCCCGGGGGCACGATGGCTGTCGATATCACGCAACTGCTGGCTTTCGCAGTCAAGAACAACGCGTCTGACCTGCACCTGTCGGCAGGCGTGCCACCCATGATCCGGGTCGACGGCGACGTCAAGCGGATCAACATGCCGCCGCTGGCCGCGAAAGATGTCCATAGCATGATCTATGACATCATGAACGACAAGCAGCGCAAGGATTTCGAGGAGTTCCTCGAGACTGACTTTTCCTTCGAGGTACCCAAGCTGGCGCGCTTCCGCGTCAATGCCTTCAATCAGATGCGCGGACCAGGTGCGGTTTTTCGTACCATCCCGTCACTGATCCAGACGCTCGATGACCTGAAGGCGCCACCTATCTTCAAGGATATTTCGATGTACCCCCGTGGCATCGTGCTGGTCACGGGGCCCACCGGGTCGGGCAAGTCGACGACGCTGGCGGCGATGATCGACTACATCAACGACAACCGGCCGGACCACGTGCTGACGATCGAGGACCCCATCGAGTTCGTGCACGAAAGCAAGCGCTCCCTGATCAACCAGCGCGAGGTCCACAAGGATACCCTCGGCTTCAGCGAGGCGCTGCGCTCCGCGTTGCGCGAAGATCCCGACGTCATCCTGGTTGGCGAAATGCGCGACCTCGAGACGATCCGGCTGGCCTTGACGGCCGCAGAGACCGGCCACCTCGTTTTCGGTACCTTGCATACCAGTTCGGCCGCCAAGACCATCGATCGGGTCGTCGATGTGTTCCCTGCCCAGGAAAAGGAAATGGTGCGGGCCATGCTTTCCGAATCCCTGCGGGCAGTCATTTCCCAGGCGCTGCTCAAGCGCATCGGCGGTGGGCGAATCGCTGCACACGAAATCATGATCGGCACGCCGGCCATCCGCAACCTGATCCGCGAAGGCAAGGTGGCGCAGATGTATTCGGCGATACAGACCGGCGTCAAGGACGGCATGGTGACCCTCGACCAAAACCTGCAGGAACTGCTCTCGCGCGGCGTGATCAGCCGCGAGGAAGCGCGCTTCAAGGCCCAGAACAAGGACGCGTTCTGAGCGGCATGAACGGCATCAGCGACGGCACGGGCGTGCCGGGGAGGCCAGACGATGGAACGTGATCAGGCAACGCGCCTCATGCAGGGGCTGCTGAAGAAGATGGCGGACCGCGGCGGCTCCGACCTTTTCATCACGGTGGGCTTCCCGCCGGCGATCAAGATCGATGGCGACATCCACCGCGCGACCGACCAGCCGCTCGGTGCCGATGATGCCGCCATCATGGTTCGTTCCATCATGAACGACCGCCAGGCGCGGGAATTCGACGCCACCAAGGAATGCAATTTCGCGATCAACCCGCAGGGCATCGGGCGTTTTCGCGTCAGTGCATTCATTCAGCAGGGCAACGTCGGCGCGGTCCTGCGCCGGATCATCATGAAGATCCCGACCCTCGACGAGCTTGAGTTGCCTGAGGTGCTCAAGGACGTGGCGCTGACCAAGCGCGGCCTGGTGATCTTCGTCGGCGCCACCGGGTCGGGCAAGTCGACCTCGCTGGCGGCGATGGTTCATCATCGCAACATGAACAGCCGTGGCCATATCGTCACCATCGAGGACCCGATCGAGTACGTCCATCCGCATGGTCGCTGCGTCGTCAGCCAGCGCGAGGTCGGCGTCGACACCGAGTCGTGGCATGCCGCGCTCAAGAATACCCTGCGCCAGGCGCCGGACGTGATCCTCATCGGCGAGATCCGCGATCGCGAGACCATGGAATACGGTATCCAGTTTGCCGAAACCGGGCATCTCTGCCTGGCCACGCTGCACGCCAACAGCGCCAACCAGGCGCTCGATCGCATCATCAACTTCTTCCCCGAGGAGAAGCGTTCGCAGCTTCTGATGGACATGTCGCTCAACATCCGGGCGCTGGTCTCCCAGCGGTTGATTCCGCGCGAGAGCGGTGAAGGACGCATTGCCGCCATGGAGATCATGCTGCAATCACCGCTGATCTCCGACCTGATCTTCAAAGGTGAGGTGGTGCGCATCAAGGAGATCATGGCGAAATCGACCCGCATGGGCATGCAGACCTTTGATCAGGATCTCTACAAGCTGTACGAGGGCGGCAAGATTTCCTATGAAGAGGCCATGCGCAACGCCGACTCGAAGAACGAGCTGCGCCTGCGCATCAAGCTGGAAAGCAAGCGCAACAAGACATCGCCGGGTGACGACACAGGCGGCCTGAGCATGGCAGAGGAGCCGGAGTCAACCACGCTCTACTAGCGTGGCCTCGCCACGGAAGAATGTTGCAATGAATGTCGAACCGCTGTTCAACCTCATGGTCGAGAAGAAGGCCTCCGACCTGTTCATGACCTGCTATGCCCCGGTCAAGATCAAGATCGACGGCAAGATCATGCCGGTGAACAAGCTCGAACTGACGCCGCAGATGGTCCGGCAGGCGGCGATGGAACTGATGACCCAGGAGCAGTTCGAGGAGTTCACGCGCGAACTCGAGATCGACTTCGCGCTGTCGAAGCCTGGTCTGGGCAGATTTCGCGTCAATATCTTCAGCCAGCGGGGCAATGTCGCGCTGGTGATGCGCTACATCACCAACCAGATTCCCGACCTCGATGGACTGGGCATACCGTCCATCGTCAAGGATCTGGTGATGTTTCGCCGTGGACTCATCCTCATGGTCGGCGCGACCGGCTGTGGCAAGTCGACAACCCTTGCCGGCATGATCAACCATCGCAATGAAAAGACCGCATCCCACATCATCACCATAGAAGACCCGATCGAGTTCCTGCACGGCAACAAGAAATCGATCGTCAACCAGCGCGAGATCGGCACCGATACGCGGTCATATGCCAGGGCGCTGAAAAGCGCCATGCGCGAGGCGCCGGATGTGATCCTCATCGGCGAGATCCGCGACCGGGAGACCATGCAGGCGGCGATGGACCTGGCGGGAACAGGACACCTGGCGATCTCCACCCTGCATGCCAACAATGCAGCCGAGACCCTGGATCGCATCATCAACCTGTTCCCGGAAGAGCAGCATGCGCAGGTCTACATGGATCTATCCCAGTACCTGCGCGCGATCATCTCGCAACGTCTCGTTCGTGGTCTCGATGGTCAGCGGGTCCCCGCCGTCGAGATCATGCTTAATACCATGCGCATCTCCGAGCTGATCCAGCGTGGTGAGATCGCCATGGTCAAGGAGTCGTTCCGGGAAAGCACCGAGCAGGGCATGCAAACCTTCGATCAGGCGCTGCTCAAGCTCTATCGCGATGGCCGTGTCTCCATGGAGGAGGCGCTTGCCAACGCCGACTCGCGGGCCAACCTCGAGGCCAAGATCCACTTTTCCTGAGTGGTGCGTCGCGGTCTGGTCAGGCGGCCGGATGCAACACGCTGGCCCCGTCGAAGACAGGGCCGTCGACGCAGACCCGCCTCATGCGGCGCTGTCCGTCGATGACCACGGGCAGTGCGCAGCCGGCGCACCCGCCGACCGCGCAGGCCATGAATTCCTCGAGGCACAGTTGTGAGGGCAGGGCGAAATCCCCGGCCAGTCGTCGGACTTCGCGCAGCATGGCTGTCGGGCCACAGGCGTATACGGCGGCCTGTGCGAGGCGCGCGGTGTCGATGCCATTGAGGAAGCGCCGGGCGAGATCGGTGACATAGCCGTCGTGGCATCCTTCGAGACCAGCATGGCTGGCCAGTTGCGCCGGTATGTCCCAGGCATCAAGCAGGGCCAGAGTGGCGCCGGCCGCAGCAGTGGGTGTGCCCGGGAGTGGCACCCGTGACGGGCGCAGGTGGAAAGGAAACGGCAGTTCCGAGCCGAGAAATGCCACGGGTTGCCATAGGGCGGCAGTATCGGCGTGTAACGCTTCGGCGAGAAACAGCAGGGGCGGGATGCCGACCCCGCCGCCGATCAGGATGGAGAGTGGCCGTGATGCATCCAGGCGGAAGCCCTGGCCGATGGGTCCCAGAATGTTGACCCGCTCGCCGGGCTGGCAACCGGCAAGTGCCGACAGGCCGATGCCGACGACCTTGAACAGCACTTCGATCCAGCCTCCGGTCGCATCGGCACGCATGATCGACAGGGGCCGGCGCATCGGAATGGTGCGGTTGCAGCGCACGTGAACAAAACTGCCGGGCGTGGCCCTGCGCGCGCACTCGGGTGCGTGCAGGCGCAGCGTGTGCTGGCCCGCGGCGCCGGCATGGTGCTGGAGGATCTCGGCATCCTCGCAGTGGATGGTGTTGCGGTGTGGTTTATCCATGGTGTCCTGCATCCTGTCGTCCGGCTGCTGCCGACCGTTGCGTTTCGAGCCAGGCCTCGGCGATGACGCAGGCAGCCATCGCATCGATGTCGCCGGTGCGGACGCGGCTGCGACGGATACCGCTGCGACGCACGCCGCGCAGCCTGTCGCTGGCCTCGTGCGAGGTCAGTTCTTCGTCGACCAGGTCGACCCCCAGCCCGTAACGCTCACCGAGCATTTCGGCAAACTGTCTCGCTTTCCCGATGATGCCGCCGTCGGGGCGGCCGCGATTATAAGGGATGCCCGCGACCAGACAGTCTGGCTGCCATTCGCCGACCAGCCTGTCGATGGCCACCCAGTCCGGGTGGCCATCGCGCGCCGCAACCGTCGCCAGCGGTGAGGCTGTATCGGGTCCGGCGCAGCCGATGGCCACGCCGATGCGGCGCATGCCGAAGTCGAAGACCAGTGCAGAACGCGCGCCCGGGCCGGATGTGCTCACGTGGTTGGGGTGGCCGCTCAGGCGTGGCCCGCTTCCGGGCTCATGTTGGCGAGATCAATGCCGAGCAGCCGGGCGGCTTCCTGCCAGCGCCGATCGAATGGTGTCTCGAAGATGATCTGCGGGGTGGCAGGTACGCTCAGCCAGGCGTTCTGGATCATTTCCTCGTCCAGTTGTCCGGCTCCCCACCCGGCGTAACCGAGGGCCACCAGTACACGCTGCGGGCCGTGCCCGCCGGCGATCGCGGCGAGGATGTCCTGGGATGTCGTGACATGAATGTTGCCAGCGACCCGCAGCGTCGAGTCGAAAGGCATGCCCGACTCATGGAGGACAAAGCCACGCTCCTCGTGGACAGGGCCACCGTGCATCACCGGCTGGCTGGTGAGTTCGTCGTCGGCGAGGGGGAGCGACAACTGCTGAAAGACCAACCCCAGCGTCAGGTCCATCGGCCGGTTGATGACGATGCCCAGTGCACCCTGATCGCTGTGCTCGCAGATGTAGGTCACCGTACGGAAAAAATTCGGATCACGCATCGCCGGCATGGCGATCAGCAGGTGGCCGGCCAGGGAACTTCGATCATCCATGTGTGCAGTATCGACATCCATCCCGTCGCCGACAAGCGCCTTGCGGTGCGCCCTGCCTTCGTGCCATGGCCACGGGGCGGGTTGTGCGTCGGTGAATCAGGCACTTCCACGCGCGGCCTGCCGCCGCGTCCTCATCCACCGCCTGTCCCCGATGCGCCTACAGCAGGGCCGATGCGCTGCGCACCGTGCCGGAACCGGCCGAGAAGTGCCATTCATAGGCAAAGCGCAGCACGTCGTAGTCTTTTTGCAATGATGCCGGGAAGGGTTGGAAAGGTGCCGACATGCGCAGGATGTCGATGGCAGCCTGGTCGAGTCGGCGCCTCCCGGAGGAGGTGCGGATGCGGACGTCGCGCAACGAGCCGTCGGCTCGGATGGCGACCTCCAGCACAGGGTGATGTTGCCCGTTGGCCTGGTCGACATCGAAGGGAAAGTTGAGTGTGCCTGTTTGCTCGACCTTGCGTTTCCAGGTGTTGAGGTAACTGGCGATGCGTGATTCGCGGGTGTTGGCACTGATAAGCAGTTCCCGCGGGTTGGCATCGGGAATGCGGGTCACGTCACCGAGGTGGCCGAGCACGTCCATGCGCAACGCCTCGCCCGGCATGACCGTTTGTTTCCGTGCATCGTCACGGTCCTCGGTTGCCGTATCGGCAACGCTTTCCGGCGAATTCTCGCTGACGAGTACCGGGGTCGTGTCGACAAAGGGGTTGAAATCGGCGGTTCGCGCTTCGCGGGTATCGCCCTGCTCGATGGGGCCGGGCTCGGTGCCTGGCAGTGGCATCCCGACGACGGTCATCAGTGCCTGCGTCTGCGCCGCATTGCCGGTGCCGACGAGGTTCTGGCGGGCGAGCAACACGGCATCGTCTGCCGCCGACCGCGGTTCGCTTTCTGCCGTCAGCAGAACCACCTCGAGCGATGTCGTGACGGGGTCCTGCGGGATCGCGCCGGCCCCGAAAGTGACGCCGAGGATGATGATGCCGTGGCACAGCGCGGCAATGAAAGTGGTCGACGACAGTCGGTCGCGGGCGGGTGCCGCTTCCCATGCTGGGGGGGGTGACTTCGTGGGTCGGGCTGCCTTCACCGTCATCGAAAACGCAGCGCACGCTGCGCCCAGGCGCCAGATGGCGACACCGGGATTATACGCGCCACGTGCCGCGAAACCGGCAATCCGTCACAGGGCTGGCTGCAGGGGCTTGTTGTCCTGACCTCCGGCGACGCCGTCCCCGGCCACCTCGGCGGGTGCGCGGCCCAGGCGTTTCGCCATGCCCGCGGTGGTCAACAGGCGTCCGTCGGGGGTCACCAGCAGTGCATCGTCGACGCCCATGCGCCGGGCGAGCACTGCGAAGTCCTGTGCGCCGCCGACCATCATCGCCGTGGTGGCGGCATCGGCGAGTTCTGCGTCCCTGGCGATGACCGTGACTCCCGTCGCGCCAACGCTGGGAAAGCCGGTGCGTGGATCGACGATGTGGTGGTAGCGTCGCGCCCCGACCTCCCTGAACCGCGCGTAATCGCCGGAGGTCGACAGGCTTTCTCCGTCATGCAGGGCCAGCCGGACGATGAGCCCATCACCGCGTGGGTCGCGTACCCCGACGCGCCATGGACGTGCGTCGTGTCGGCCGAGCGCCAGCAGGCTGCTGCCACCGATGTCGACCAGTGCGCGGTCGATGCCATGCGTGGCCAGCAACCGCCGAATGCGTTCCAGTGCGCTGCCCTTGGCCAGCCCGCCGAGGTCCAGTGCGAGCGGCCGCACGCTGTGCAGCGTGCGGCCGTCGAGGCGCAGATCGGTCGTTTTCCCCAGCGTTTGTTGCAATCGTGCAACTTCGTCTCCGGTAGGAATCGCCTCCTTCCCGCTGGCGTCGCTGAAACCCCATGTCTCCACCAGGGTGGCCACCGCTGGCTCGAACAGCCCGCCGCTTTGCGCATGCAGGGCCATTGCCCGGGCGATGAGTGGGCGCAGGGTGGAACTGAGCACCGTTGACCGACCCTGCAGCAGGGCGCGGTTGACGTGCGACAGCTCGCCGTCTCCCCATGCATACCAGTCACGATCCACGCTGTGGAAGAAGGCCTCGATATCGCGTACGGCCGCATCGGCCGTGGGGCGCTCGACGCCGCGGATCTCGATGTGGACGGTGGTGGCGAATGCGACGAACTCATACTGGTGGCCGGCTGCCTGGCCAGCTTCGCAGCCCGCCAGCACCAGCGCGCAGAGGAGGGCCGTGCCCGTTCGCGCCGCCGGACCTGTCCCGTTGCGGTGGCCCTTCATTCCGGGATCAGCCGCCAGCCTGGCGGCTGGCGAGCCGCTGGTCGAGGACATCGAACAAGTTCGCGGCCACGTCCAGTCCGCCGAGTTTCGCCAGTTCGCGGATGCCGGTCGGGCTGGTGACGTTGATCTCGGTCAGGTAGTCGCCGATGACATCCAGCCCGGCAAAAACCACGCCGCGGGCCCGCAAGGCCGGCCCGACTTCGGCGCAGATCCAGCGGTCGCGATCGGTCAACTCGCGGACTTCCGGCTGGGCGCCCATGACGAGGTTGCCCCGGTTGTCGTCTGCCGGGGGGATGCGGGCCAGCGCCAGGCCCACCGGCTCGCCATCGACGAGGATGATGCGCTTGTCGCCTGTGGCGATCTCCGGGATATAACGCTGGGCGATGGCGTGACATGTTCCGTCCTTCGTCATCACCTCGAAGATGACGTTTGCGTTGTTGTCGCCATGGTTGACCACGAATATGGAGCGGCCGCCCATGCCGTGCAGCGGCTTGACGACGATCCGCCGGTGCTCGGCGGCGAAGTTGCGCAGGTCGGCGATCGAACGCGTGATCAGCGTGTCGGGACAGCAGTGCGGGAACCAGGCCGTGAAGGCCTTTTCGTTGATGTCGCGCAGGCTTGCCGGCCTGTTGATGACCAGTGCGCCATCCTGCTCGGCCCGCTCGAGGATGTAGGTCGTATAGATGTACTCGGTATCGAAGGGCGGATCCTTGCGCATCAGGATCATGTCGAGGTCGGCGAGCCGGATGTTTTCCGGCACTCCGAGTTCGAACCAGCGCCCGGCCACGTTCTCAACCTTCAGTGGCCTTGCCGTACCGCTCGCCTCACCATTGCGCAGCCGCAGGTCCGACTGTTCGAAATACCGGAGCGCGTAACCGCGCCGCCGGGCCTCGAGGAGCATGGCCAGGGTACTGTCCTTGGCCGGGTTGATGCCGGCGATCGGGTCCATGACCACGCCGAGGGTTTTGTCCGTCATGTCGCGGGGTTCTCCGGCGGTTGCCGCGGCCCCTGCAACCGGCGACGGGCAGCGGTGCTGCAAAATGTGAGACGCGGTGCCTATTCTGGCGTGTTCAGGCTGAAATGGCACGGTCCGACGGTTATGATCGGCCGGCGTGTCACGATCAGGACGCTGGCGGGCAGCGGTGGGGTTGCCGTGGTCCGGCAAGGGCGAAAGGGAGCAGTCGCATCCGGACTGCCGCACAAGCGGTCGCCGCGGACGTGGTCGGGCAATCCCGGTTATGTTAAAAGTTCGCGCGTGGGTGCGGGTATCACCGTCCTTTAATGGAGTTGCCAGTGAGCGATACAGCCGCCCAAGGGCTGAATGGCCTGAAGGTCCTCGTCATCGACGACAGCAAGACCATCCGGCGCACGGCCGAGACCCTGCTTTCCAGGGAAGGGTGCACGGTCTACACGGCGGTCGATGGTTTCGATGCGTTGTCCAAGATTGCTGACTACAGGCCGGACATCATCTTCGTCGACATCATGATGCCGCGCCTCGATGGCTATCAGACCTGCTCGCTCATCAAGCACAACCGCACCTTCCGCGATACCCCCGTCATCATGCTGTCGAGCAAGGATGGCCTTTTCGACCGTGCCCGCGGCCGGATCGTCGGGTCGGAGCACTACCTGACCAAACCGTTCACCAAGGACGAGTTGCTTGGCGCCATTTCCCGCCAGGTGACTTCCTGATACCACCGGAGCAGGATCCATGGCACTGGTATTGATTGCCGATGATTCGCCCACCGACCAGCATGTGCTGACGCGTATCCTGGAAAAGCATGGCTACGAAACGCTGGTGGCCCAGGATGGTGCCGAGGCCATCGCCTTGGCCGAGCAGCGGGCGCCCGACGTGATTCTCATGGACGTGGTCATGCCGGGCATGAACGGCTGGCAGGCAACCCGCCACCTGGCCCAGAACCCGTCCACGGCCTCGATCCCCGTGGTCATGATCTCGACCAAAAGTCAGGAAACCGACCGTGCCTGGGGAATGCGGCAGGGGGCGGTCAGCTACCTGTCGAAGCCGGTCAGCGATGAATCACTGGTGGAGGCGGTGCGCGCAGCGCTGTCCTGATGGTGGTGACGGCCAACAACCCCGGCCTGCGTTCGCTGCGCATGCAGCCCTTCGACCTGCTGCGGGAACTTGAGCGACGCAGCATCATGGCTGCCGCCGGCATCCAGTCCGTCGATGGGGCCGCCGGCCAGTGGGTGGGGGTCGGCTTTCGCATCGACGGAGACCGTTTCGTGATCAGCCGGGATGAACTGCGTGAGGTGCTGATGGTGCCGCCGGCGGTCACGCGGGTGCCGGGCGCGAGAAGTTGGGTTCGTGGCCTGGCCAACGTGCGTGGTCACCTGTTGCCGCTGATGGACATGCGGGAATTCCTTGGCGGCGGCAGTGGTGGCAGCGAGCGTTCGACGCGCGTCCTGGTGCTGGCCAGCAACGAATACCCGGTTGGGTTGCTGGTCGACGAGGTATTCGGCTTCAGGCGGTTTGTCGAGCGCGAGCACGGCGCCCGGCTGCCGCAGTTGCGCCTGCGCTGTGAACGCTACCTGCTCGGCTGCTTCCAGCGCAATGATGAAATCTGGCCGGTATTCAGTGCCAGGCAGTTGCTTGCGGCACGGGAATTCCAGCGGGCCGCCGCGGACTAGGCGGCCATGCGATTGGGGCGATGGACGCGGGCGCGGCCCGCCATGAGGGAGTTGGCAGAACAATGACTGATGCATCTGGCGGAGCGAGAACATTGCATGTGCTGGGCGGCGTGCTGGTCGTCGTGCTTCTGGTCAGCCTCGCGCTGGCGGTCTTCCGCCCTGCCGCAGCCCCGGATGTCGTCAGGGCTGCCGTGCTGGCGGATGCCGAGTCCTCCCATCGTCTGGCGCTGGCCGCGATGCGTGGTGAGCCGAGGGCGTTTGCCGGTCTCGCGGCCCTCGGGGAACGGCTGTCTGCCGCGACACAGGCCGGCGTCGATGTGCCGACCCGGGATCGCCTCGAGCAGATCCGTACGGCGCTTGGCACGATTGCCGCCGGGCGCGATGAGCTGATTGCATTGCGTGCCGCCGCCGACCGCCTCGACCGCGAGGTGCCCGTCGTCGTCGAGGAGATCTACGCCCTGCAGAAGATGGCGGGTGTTTCCGGGCAGGCATTGGCCGTCAGCCAGCTCGACCAGTTGCGTACCACCATCGAAGGGCTGCGGCGCGATGTGCGGGCGCTGTCCGCGGGCTCCGTGGCGCCACGCGAAGCCGCTCGCGGCATCCTCGACGCCGAGATGGCCACCACTGGCCTGCTGGATCGGCTTGTGGACGGCGACCCCGCCCTCGGGCTGAAGGCCCTGTCGGGCGCCGATGTAACCCGGGCGCTCGGCGCCATCCGCAACCAGGCCGTGGTCATCGTGCAGGCGGCGAAAGATGTCCTGGCCAGCGGCGACCGCCTCGATGCCCTGAACCAGTCCGTCCGGCAGATCAACACGCTGGTTGCAGAGCTGCCGGATGGCGCGGCGACCGTCGCAGCGCCGGGCGGCATGGGCCTGGTGGCGATCCTCAGCGTCGTGTTGCTGTTGCTTTCGGTCGGCCTGGCGTTTGCCATGATCCGCGTGGTTGGCCGCATGGCCGACAATCGCCGCGAGGTGGGCCGGCAGATCGAGCAGAACGAGCGCAACCAGCAGGCCATCATGACCCTGTTGGACGAGATGAGCAGTCTGGCGGATGGCGACCTCACGGTGCATGCCTCGGTGACGGAGGACATCACCGGTGCCATCGCCGATTCCATCAATTACGCGATCGAGGCGCTGCGCGAGCTGGTCACCACGATCAATGAAAGCGCGATCATGGTCGATGCCGCAGCCAGGCAAACGGAGGCATCGGCCCGCCAACTGGCGACCGCCAGCGAAGGCCAATCCAGGCAGATCGAGGCCGCGTCGCGGTCCATCGCGAGGATGGCGTCCTCGATCGAGGAAATTTCCGGCAACGCCGAGCGATCCTCCGATGTCGCCCGGCATTCGGTCGATGTGGCCCACAAGGGTGGCGATGCCGTGAGGCGGACCATCGAAGGCATGAACGTCATCCGCGAGACGATCCAGGAGACGTCAAAGCGCATCAAACGTTTGGGCGAAAGCTCGCAGGAAATCGGCAACATCGTCGAGCTGATCAACGATATCGCCGACCAGACAAACATCCTGGCCCTGAATGCGGCGATCCAGGCGTCGATGGCCGGTGAGGCCGGGCGTGGTTTCGCCGTGGTCGCCGACGAAGTGCAGCGCCTTGCCGAGCGCTCGGCGAACGCCACCCGTCAGATCGAGGTGCTCGTGCGCACCATCCAGTCCGACACCAACGAGGCGGTCGTCTGCATGGATCGCAGCACCACGGATGTCGTCGGTGGGGCATTGCTGGCCGAAAACGCCGGTGCGGCACTCGAGGAGATCGAGCAGGTTTCCAATCAGATTGCCAGCCTCGTGCAGAACATCTCGAGTTCCGCACGGGAGCAGTCGAAAGCCGCCTCCGCCGTCACCCGCAGCATGGATGTCCTGCAGGAGATCAATACCGAAACCGCGACCAGCACCAGCGCCACGACCAGTGCCATCAGCAAGCTGGCCGAGCTGGCGACGCAGCTGCGGCGTTCGGTGGCGGGTTTCCGCCTGCCCGCGCCCGCCGCCGCGCCGGATGCTGCCGTGGGTGACGATGCCAGCCCCGATGCCAGCCCCGATGCCGGCACCTATGCCGGGTCAGTCGATTACGTGAGCAAGCGCAGCGCCTAATCCAGTGCAGGCCTCATCCGAAATCCGCGCCGCCCAGGATGCCACCGTGCAACCACTGCATCTCGTTCACGACGAGTTGATGGTGACGCTCAACGATGTTCGCGTTGCGCTGGAGCAGTATGCGGATGGGGGTCTGGGCAGCGTACCGCTCGAACGCTGTGCCAACCTGCTGCACACGGTGCGCGGCGTCCTCCAGCTGACCGAGACGGGCGGAGCCTGCCTGCTCGCCGAGGAAATGGAGCAGACCTGCCGGCATCTCCTGCGCAATCGCCGCGACCCGCATCCCGACGAGGCCATCGAGACCGTCATGCGGGCGGCGGTGCAACTGCCCGCCTATATCGAGCGGCTTTGTGCCGGTGGGCGGGATGTACCGCTCATCCTGCTGCCACTGCTCAATGATCTGCGGGCGACGCGCGGACGCCCGCTGCTTTCTGAAAGCACGCTGCTGCTGCTCAACCTCGGTCCGGCCAGCGGTGAGCCCAAGGTCATCGAGCGCCGGGTCTCTGGAGAAGACATCGCGGCGTTGTGCCGCGGTCTGCGCCCGCGTTTCCAGCTGGCCCTGCTGGGGTGGATCCGCGGCGATGGCACGGGCGTGCTGCCACAGCTGCGGCAGGTGGCGGAACGGCTCGAGGCTGCCGCCACCAGCGAAGTCGTTCATCAGCTCTGGTGGGTGGTCAGTGGCGTGCTCGAGGCGTTGGCGGACCATGGCATCGAGCCCAGTGTCGCCGTCAAGCGCCTGATCGGCCAGGCCGACAGGGAAATGAAACGGCTTTACAGCGTCGGTGAGGCGCGCTTCGCCAGCCAGCCGCCGGTTGATCTCATCAACAACCTGCTTTACTACATCGCGCGTTCGACGAGCGCCGGTGAGCGCGTCAGCGCGATCCGCGAGGCCTTCAACCTGAGCGGTCTGATTCCTGGTGATGCGCAGATCGAGGCAGCCCGCGAAGGCCTCGCCGCGCCCAGCGTGCGGCTGATGCAGACCGTGGCCAGCGCGATCAGCGAGGACCTGACGCGCGTCAAGGACGTCCTGGATATCTACGTGCGCACCGGCATGGAACGCGTCGACGAGCTTGCTCCGCAGGTCGAGTTGCTCAAGCGCATCGGCGATACGCTCGGCGTGCTGGGCCTCGGCGAGCTGAGGGACATGATCCGCACTCAGCAGGCGGTACTCGAAGAGGTCGTTGGTGCGGCGAAACCGGCCACTGATGAGACGCTGCTCGACATGGCGGCCGCTGTGCTGTCCGTTGAGGATCGGCTTGAGCGGCAACTTGTCGGTATGGTCAGCCCGGGCGAGTCCGCTCACCCGCCGGTAGACGGCATGGCCGACGAGCCCGCCGGCCGGAGCGAGGTGGCCGGCGCCGTGATGCGCGAATGCCTCGCCAATATGGCGCGTGTCAAGGATGCGATCAGCCAGGTCACCGAGCGCAACGGTCGGTTGGCCGCACTCGATACCGTACCGCAGTTGCTGCGCGGCATTGCCGCCGCCCTGCTGCTGCTGGAAAAGGCGCCTGCCGCGCAGGTCATCGACGGCATCCGTGAGGCGATTGGCAAAGTCATCGGTCCGGACGCCGCCTCGGCCCGACGTCAGGCGCTCGAACGCCTGGCCGATGCGATCGTCAGCGTCGAGTACTACATGGAGACCCTCCAGGCCGGCCGCCGTGAGCCGTCGTGGATGCTCGACAACGCCATGCGCTGCCTGGCATCGCTGGGTGAACTGGAAAGGGCTTCGGCTGCCGCGCGTTCGGTGCTCGTCGAAACAGATCACCCGGCGACCGTCGTGGTCGGTGCGGGAGACGCCACGACGCCATCGCCGGACAGCCCGGCGATGGTCGCAGGGGACGCCGGGATTGATCCGGAGATCCTCGAGCTTTTCATCGAGGAAGCGCGCGAGGTGGTCGAGACTCTCGAAGCGCATTTCCCGGCATGGGCGCTCGACCAGGGCAACGACAAGGCGTTGCTGACCGTGCGGCGAGCGTTCCACACGCTCAAGGGCAGCGGGCGCATGGTTGGCGCGGTGCTGATCGGCGAGTTTTCCTGGAGTATCGAGCACCTCCTCAACCGCGTGATCGAAGGCAGCGTGCCGGCCGGTCCCGATCTGGTGGCGTTCCTGCGCCGGGCCATCACGGCCGTACCCGAACTCATCGAGCAACTCGAGGTGGGGCAGCCCCCCGCCAGTGACATCGCCGACTTGATGGCGGGGGCCAGGCGCTTCAGCGAGCCGGTTGCCCCGGCGGCCGAAACGACAGGGGACGAGGTTGGCAATGCCACCGAACTGGTCCCGGTACTGGACATCGGTGCGCCGTCCGCCGGCCCGTTGCCGGATGCCGATGAGCGGGCGGCCGTTCCTGCCGATCTCGTCGGGCAGTCCCCGGCGCCCGCCATGGATCCGGTGCTGTTCGACATCCTCTCTCGTGAGGTGGCGTCTCATCTGGCCGTGATTCAGGCAAGCCTCGCCGAGCGGCCGGTGACGGTGACAGACAACTTGTTTCGTGCCGGCCATACGCTGCATGGCAGCCTGACGATGGCGGGTGTGGCAGCCGGTGTTGCCGTGGCTCGTCCCCTCAATGACCTCATCGCCGCACTCCATGAGCATCAGCTCGCACCAGACGACGCCATGTGCCTTGCGGTGCAGGATGCCGCTGACTTCATCGCCGGCGTGATCGACCATCTGCGTGACCCTGATGTGCCGCTGCCGTCCGGCGCGGCGCTGGAGGGCCGGCTGACCGAGTTGAAGCAACTCGTCGCCGAGCATGCTGCCCGCGCGGCCGAGCAGGCCGATGGCGGCACCCTCTCGGTGGAGTTGCCCGTGCTGCCGGAAGTGGCGGAAACGCCGGAAATGTCCGCAGAGGGTGCCGAGGCCGGTGCGGAAAGCATTCGCCAGACCGTCTTCGATGCCGAGGTCGCGGCCATTTTTGCCGAGGAGGCGGCTGAGCTGCTCGAGGCCTGCGACGCGGCGTGCGCCCGTGTCGTGGCCGGTGTGGACAGGGCGGCGGCATTGGCGGAGCTTCAGCGGGGGTTGCATACCCTGAAGGGCGGTGCGCGCATGGCCGGCCTTGCTGCCATGGGCGACCTCAGCCACGACCTCGAGACCCTGATCATCCGCATCGCCGAGGGCGTGCTGGAAGCAGGGCATCACACCTGGCGCCTGCTCCAGGCCGCCTTCGACGAGTTGCATGCCCTGCGTGAGGAAATCCCCTCGGGCACGATGCGCCCGCCGGCGTCCACGGTCGTCGAGGGGATCAACGCAGCGCTCGCCGGCGGTGATGTTGCGGTCGTCGAAGGGGTCGATGCGGCGCCTGCCGCTGGCGGTGCCACCGGGCCCGTCGAGGGGGGCCATGCCGAGGTCGGGGGTGCCGAACCACCACTGCCAGGGCAGGGGGTTGCTGCGGCGGAGGGCCAGCCGCCGGTAGAGGGCGTGACGTCCGCCGACGACGTAACGCCCACCGGCGAGGAATTGCCAGCCGACGAGTCACCGATCGCCCGGCCAGACCTGGCGACGCCTGGCAGTGAAGATGAGCAGCGCCTGCCCGATGCCCTGCCGCCGGCGCTGGAACGCCTCAGCGTGCTGGCGCGTGACCTCCAGGCACCGCCGGTGCCGCAAGCGGAAAGTCCGTTGTTCGGGGCGCTGCGTGAAACACGCGGTGCCGAGCCACGCGAGTTTGCCCGCATCGAGTCGGGTCTGCTCGAGCAACTGCTCAATGGTGCCGGCGAGATCAGTATCACCAACTCGCGCCTGGCGCAGCATCTGTCGCAAATCGAGTTCAACCTTGCCGAGCTCGACCAGACGGTGCAGCGCCTGCGTGACCAGCTGCGCAACCTCGAGATGGAGACCGAGGCGCAGATCCTGTTTCGCCATCAGGGCGAGACGCGGCGTGATGCCGATTTTGATCCGCTGGAGCTCGACCAGTACTCGGCCATCCAACAGCTGTCGCGTGGGCTGGCCGAGACGGCCAGCGATGTCAGCAGCCTCAAGGACCTGCTGCGCAATGTCACGGCAGATGCCGATGCGCTGCTGACCCAGCAGTCGCGCATTGCCAACGAATTGCAGGATGGGCTCATGCGCACGCGCATGGTGCCGTTCGACCAGCATGCATCGCGGCTTGCCCGTCTGGTGCGGCAGACCGCCAAGGAAACACGTCGCGAAGCCGAGCTGGTCATCGAGGGCAGTGGCGATCTGGATCGCCAGGTGTTGGAGAAGATGCTGCCCCCATTCGAGCACATGCTGCGCAATGCGGTCGTCCATGGCATCGAGGCGCCTGCCGAGCGGCTGGCCCTCGGCAAGCCGGCCTGTGGTGCGATCAGGATCCGTATCCGCCGCGAAGGTGCCGAGGTCATCATCGCGATCAGTGACGATGGCCGGGGGCTGGACGTCGCGGCCATCCGGCGCAAGGCGCTGGATCTGGGTTTCATTGACCGGGATATGGCGTTGACCGACGAGGAGGCGATGCAGTTCATCCTGCGCTCGGGCTTCTCGACCGCCGACCAGCTCACCCAGGCCGCGGGCCGCGGGATTGGCATGGACGTGGTGGCCAGCCAGGTGGCCCGTCTGGGCGGTACGCTGTCGATTGCTTCCGAACGTGGCAAGGGCACGACGTTCACCCTGCGCCTGCCGTTCACCCTGGCCATCACCCAGGCGCTGATCGTGCGCACCGGCACCGAGCTCTATGCGTTACCGTTGCCGACCGTCGAGGGCATCATCCGCATCATGCGTCGGGATTTCGAGGCGCGCATGGCGGAGCCCGAACCGGCCATCGAATACGGCGGCCAGAAATACATGTTCCGCTATCTCGGCCAGTACCTCGGCCTCGGGTCGGCACGGTTGCCGGACGAGATGGAGCGGTTGTCGGTCATCCTGGTGCGCGCCGGGGAAAACTCCGCGGCGCTGATCGCCGACGAGATGCTCGACAGCCGCGAGATTGTCGTCAAACCGGTCGGTGGCCAGCTGGCGACGATCCGCGGTATTTCCGGCGCGACGATATTGGGGGATGGGCGGGTCGTCATCATTCTGGATGCCGGTGCGCTGGTGCGCAGTGCGCGACCGGCACCTGACATGGCACAGCCCCAGCCTGTCGAAACGGCACCGCGCGAGAAGGTGGCGCTCGTCGTCGATGATTCGATCACCATGCGCCGGGTGACGCAGCGTCTGCTCGAACGCAACGGATTCCGCGTGCTGACGGCCAAGGATGGTGTCGAGGCGATCAGCGTGCTGCAGGATAATCGCCCTGACATCATCCTTCTCGATGTCGAGATGCCGCGCATGGATGGTTACGAATTCGCGCGTTACGTGCGCAACAACAGCGACACCGCCATGTTGCCCATCATCATGGTGACCTCCCGGGTCAGCGAAAAGCACCGGGCACGGGCCATCGAGATCGGCGTCAACGATTACCTCGGCAAGCCCTACCAGGAGAGGCAGCTCATGGAGGCGGTCCATCACCTGCTGTCGATGTCGAAGGGTGGCTGACATGGGCAATGACGGTCGGGTCCACGCCGACGATGAACTGTACAGTCTGCTGATTCCACTCAGCCATGCGCGGTTGATCCTGCCGCGGGCCTGTGTCGCCGAGGTCGTGCGCCACACGACCCCGGAGCCGCTGGCCGATGCCCCGCCCTGGCTCAAGGGAATGATTCAGTGGAATGGCCGCTCCGTGCCGGTGCTGTCCTTCGAGGAGCTCGCCGGGCTCGAACCTGCGCCGCCCGGTGGGCGCACTCGGGTCGTCATCCTCAACGCCATCACCGGCCAGCCGGGTGTCGGTTGCTTTGGCCTGTACACCGAGGGCTTCCCGCAACTGGTGCGCATCAATCGCAGGGTCCTCGAGATCGACCCGGGTCAGTCATGGCCGGAGTCCGGGCCGGTGATCTGCCAGGCGAAGATGATCAACGACCATCCGCTGATCCCGGACCTCGAAGTCATCGAATCGATGTTGCAGGCTGCGCTCGACCGGCCAGCCATGCCCTTGTCCTGAGCGGCTGCTCAGGCCGGGCGCAGGTCGCCGGCGACATACTGCAGGATGCTCAGCGCCACGAGAGGGGCCGTTTCGGTGCGCAGTATGCGTGGCCCAAGGCACAGGCTGCGGAACCCCGCATCGCGCAGGGCGGCTTGCTCTGCTGGGCAAAAGCCGCCCTCCGGGCCGATGGCAAGGGTGACGGGGGCGGGTACCGGTGTGCGCAATACGTGGCTGTCGGTGCTGCCTGGGTCGAGCAGCAGGGCGAGGCCACTTGCCGGATGCGCTGCCAGTGCGGCGTCGAGTGGCAGCGGGGCATGGACCACGGGCGGGATGGTACGACCGCACTGCTCGCAGGCGTTGATGGCGATGCGCTGCCAGTGGACCACCCTGCTCGCGCTGCGTGCCTCGTCGAGCCGTACCACGCTGCGTTGCGTGACCACCGGCTGGATGGCCCGGACCCCCAGCTCTGTGGCCTTCTGGATGACCATGTCCATGCGTTGTGACCGGCTCAGTCCCTGCCAGAGGGTGATCGCCAGCGGTGATTCGCGGTCGACGCGGTGCCCGGTGCCGGTGGAGATCCCGACCTGGCGCTTGCCGGTCGACATGATGGTGGCCGGATACTCGCTGCCGCTGCCATCGAAGGCGATGATAGGATCGCCGACGCGCAGTCGCAGGACGCGGGTCACGTGGCTGGACGCGGCGTCATCCAGCACCTGTGCGGTGCCGGGAACCAGGGTGATGGCAGCGTAGATGCGTGGTGGGTGCATGGCGTGATTATCACCGATCAGGGTACGGGTGCAGCGTGGCTTCGGGCACCACAAGGGGGTGGGCATGGGTGCTGAGTGGCCGGATCTGCGCGTCGATCGGACCAGCGGCCTTGTGGCCGGCGCACGACAGGTGCCATCGTCCAATTGCGACGACCGCCCACCGGGTATGGCCGCCGAACTCATCGTCATCCACGGTATTTCCCTGCCGCCCAACGAGTTCGGTGGGCCCTGGATAGAACACCTGTTCACCAACTGCCTCGACGCAGATGCCCACCCTTACTTTGCCGCGATCGCCGGGTTGCGCGTCTCGTCTCACCTGCTGGTGCGCCGCGATGGGGAGGTGGTCCAGTTCGTGCCCCTTCATCGCCGCGCCTGGCATGCCGGCCCATCGACCTGGTGTGGTCGCGAGGCCTGCAATGACTTTTCCATCGGCATCGAACTCGAGGGTGGAGACGATGTTCCCTATGCGGCCATTCAGTACCAGCGATTGGCCGCCCTGATCCATGTGCTGGGGAAAGCGTATCCCGAACTCGCATCGGCGCCGGTGGTTGGTCATGGCGATGTGGCGCCGGGGCGCAAGACCGATCCGGGTCCGGCCTTCGACTGGTCCCGGCTTGCGGTGTTGACGGCCCGGGCTGGTGGCCACGCCTCCTGATGCGTTTTGTCAGTCCACGGACATGACACTACACTAGGCGCCTGATGGAACTGTCCCGATGAATTTTCTTGCGCTGTTGCTTGGGCTGGCCATAGAGCGTGGCTTGACCCATCTCTTTCACCTGCGCGAATTTCGCTGGCTCGATCCGCTTTTCGACCGGTTTTTTCGCCATGCGTCGACGCGCCACCGTTTTTTGACCTTCGCCGGACTGGTCCTGTCCGTGTTGTTGCTCGTTGCGCCGGTGGCCGTGGCTGCCGGGTTGCTCTGGGATGAATTCCTGCAGATCCCGTTCTTTCTTTTTTCCGTGCTGGTCCTGTTGTTTTCTCTTGGTCCCCGCGATCTGGATGACGAGGTCGACGAGTATTGCCAGGCCCTTGAGGCGGATGATCAGGCGAAGTTGCAGCATGTCGCCAGGGAGTTGCTCGAGCGTGAGCCGCCGGCGGTAGCGGCAGCGCGCAATGAGGCGGTCGAGCGGGCCATCTATGTCCAGGCGAACAACCGCATCTTTGGCGTGATTTTCTGGTTCCTGGTGCTGGGCCCGGCCGGCGCGTGGCTGTTTCGTGTCGTCGACCTGATGCGCCGGCGCATGGAGCACCAGCGCTCGCGGCCAGAGCCGGGACCCGCAGCCGCCGTCAGCGAGGTGTTGCGCCAGTTGCATGCGCTGGTCGGCTGGATTCCATCGCGACTGCTGTTGGTGGCCTATGGTCTGGCGGGTAATTTCGAGGCGGCGTTGACCCATTGGCGGGAATCCCGCGGTGCCGAGCTGTCGCTGGCCGACTCGAACGCCATGATCATGGCGCGGGTCGGCCTTGCCGCGACCGGCAGGGAGGCGGCGGATATCGGCATGCCAGGCGATGCGCTGGTGCGTATCCGGGCCGCCCGCGGCATCGTGATGCGCTGCCTGTGGATGATCTGGTGCCCGGTGGTCGCACTCATGACCCTGTATGACTGGCTCAGCTGAGCCGCCGCAATCGCGCGTCGGCGCTCAGATTGCCTGCGGTGCCTTGCTGTGGCTGGTCACTGGCTGTGGGGGGGCAGCGGTCGAGCCGACCGCGGTGGAGCCACCATCCGTTCGGCGTATCGTTGCCCTGTCGCCCCATCTGGCCGAGCTGGTATTTGCCGCCGGTGCCGGTTCGCGGCTGGTGGGTGTGGTCAGCTACAGTGACCACCCGCCGGAAGCGCGACGCATCACCCGGGTAGGGGACGCTTTCCGGATCGATGCAGAGGCCATCGCCCTGCTGGCACCTGATCTGATCCTCGGCTGGCCGAGTGGAAATTCGCAGGCGGTGCTCGACGGGTTGTCACGGGCCGGATACCGCGTCATCGGCTTCGAACCCCGCCTGCTGGACGATGTGACGGGACAGCTGCGCCGCATCGGCAGCCTGGCGGGGACGCGTCAGGCTGCCGATGCGGCGGCTTCGGACTACCAGATGGCGCTGGACGGGTTGCGGCAACGCTACCGGGGCAGTCCTGCGGTACGGGTGTTCTACCAGATTGCGCCCGAGCCCCTCGTCACCGTGGGCCGCGATCAGTTCATCGACCAGGCCATCGCACTCTGCGGCGGCATCAATGTTTTCCATGAATTGCCCGTACTGGCACCGGTGGTCGATGTCGAATCGGTCATCGCTGCGATGCCCGAGGTCATCATCGCCAACGGCTTCAATCCGGGCACCGGCACCGCGGATGACTCACCCTTGGCGCGCTGGGAGCGCTGGCCGCACCTGCCGGCAGTTGCCGCCGGAAATCTCCGCCTCATCGCCCCCGACATGCTGAGCGTGCCCGGGCCTCGTCTGCCCGCTGCCGTTGGCTGGCTGTGTGAGGTGCTTGACGATGCGAGGCAGCGCCTTGGCGACCAGAACTGAGGGCTGGCACGTCTATGTCGTGCGTTGCGCCGATGGCTCGCTGTATACCGGGATTGCGCGGGATGTTGCGCGCCGAATCGGCTGTCACAACGCCGGTACCGGCGCCCGTTATACCCGTAGCCGCCGTCCGGTTCAGCTGGTCCATCAGGAGCCGGCTCCCGATCGCGGCACTGCGCTGCGCCGTGAGCACCAGATCAGACGGCTGCCGGTGGCGGTCAAGCGTCGGCTGGCCGGTGTCGTGGAGGGGTCACCCTGATTGCCCCAGAAGAGGGGCTCAGGGCTTGCCGCGTGCCTGCCAGAGGATCTCGCTGCCACCACCGGTACGGGCCAGGCAGCGGGCGATGACGAACAGGAGGTCAGACAGGCGGTTGAGGTAGCGCGGTGTGGCCGGGTTCCCGGGCTGTTCCCGGTAAAGGGTCCAGACGCGCCGTTCGGCGCGTCGGCATGCCACCCGCGCCAAATGACAATGTGCCGCCCCGGATTTCCCCCCTGGCAGGATGAACTCCTTGAGAGGCGGCAGTCCGGCATTGAACCGGTCCAGGGCCTGCTCGAGCGCGGTGACGTCGTCATCCAGGATGACGTCACGGCCCGGTACGGCCAGTTCGCCACCCAGGTCGAAGAGACGGTGCTGGATCTCGCGCAGGCAGTCGCCGGCGGCGGCCGGCAAGTCGTCATCGGCACACAGCAGGCCCAGCCAGCTGTTGAGTTCGTCGACCGCGCCATAGGCCTCCACCCGGGGGCAGTCCTTGGGGACACGGGTGCCATCGCCGAGGCCGGTCGTGCCGTCATCGCCGGTGCGGGTGTAGATCCTGCTCAGCCGGTTGCCCATGACGGCTAGTCTACGGCCTGCCGGGTCGTTTGGGCTCGATTCATCGCGCCGTGGGCCGGCGCCCTTCGGGGATGAGCGTGATCCGGCGGCACTTCCGTCCCCTCAACGGCGCGGCGACGCCAGCGATACCCGGATGCCGAGATGGCCCGCCGTGCCGGGGGGGGCGTAACCGAGCACGTTCTCGTAGTCGTCTCCCAAGGCATTGTCGACACGGGCATAGATGCCGACATGCGGCGTGATGCGCCAAGTGCCCGTCACTGTCAGCAGGTAGTAGGCATTGAGGCGCGCCGTCTCTGCCGGAAAGCTGCCGAAGTCGAGGTCGGTCTGGTTGCCGTTGTAGACCAGGCCGAGGTACAGCCCGGCGCGCTGGTCGGCGAAGCGCAGGCGGGCATCGACGCTGGCGATGTTGCGTGGCCGGCGGATCTCGCGGCGTTGCACGCCGCTGTCATCCGCGGCTGTCGATTCCACGTGGGTCCACGAGGCACCGATATCAACATCGTCCGTGATCCGCGCCTGAAGGCTGGCCTCGATGCCCTTGCGGTGACTCTTGCCGTCGAGGTTGCGTGCCGTACAGATGAAGGCGAAGGTCACCGGGTCGAATGCGCAATCGGCGAATCCGTCTATCTCGTCACGAAGCTTCTCGTTGAACCAGGTCAGCCCGGCGCTGACGCGCCCTTCGGCCAGGTTCTGGTCGATACCGAGTTCCCAGCCGCGGGACTTCTCGGGTTCAAGATCCGGGTTGCCGATGAATTGGTCGGGGAAGAAGCCGAAGCGCTCGATGAAAGTCGGTGCCTTCTGCCCCGTGCCCCAGGCTGCACGCAGCCGCGTGCCGCTGCGGGGCACGTGCCATGCCAGCGTGCCACGCCACGTCGTCTCGTCATCGAAATCGCTGTTCCGGTCGTGGCGCAGGCCAAGCGTCAGGGTCAGGTCCTGCGTGGGTCGCGCCAGCCATTCACCGACCAGTGCCGTGTTGTACAGGCGCTGATCCTGACGTGGGTCGCCGAACAGGCTGGTCCCGCGTTGCGAGAAGTCGTCGCGCTCGTGGTCGATGGCCGCCGTCAGGGACTGCCCTGCACCAATGTCCGTGTTGCCGGTGAGGCGATGCGTGCTCTGGGCCCTGAGGTTGAAGCGGTCGGCATCCTGGGCAGTATCGAAGCCATCGGGGGCGATATTGTCGGTGTCGGTACGCAGCCACGTGGCGTGGATGCCGTGCTGCCACGCGCCGCCTGGCTGGCCCAGGGTAGCGTTGGCATGCATTGTCAGCTGGGAGTATTCCGTCTCGTGTGCGGAATCGGTGGGCAGGCCGGTAACGAAGTCGCTGGTGTCGAATTCGCTGCGCGTGTCGGTGTAGCGTGTGCCGAAATCGAGTTTCAGCGCCTCGGTGGGTTGCATGGCCAAACGCAGACCGGCGGTCGTATTGCGGTAACCGTCGCGCTCGCTGCCCAGCCGCGAGACATTGTTGCCGTCGGTGTCGTGGTGGGACAGGGAGAGGCTTCCTTCGATGGGATGTCCGGCCCAGGCAAAATTGCCGCCCGCGAGACGGCTGTCGTAGGCACCGCCCTCGCCATACAGCGTCGCGCCGGGTGATTTGCCCGGCGCACGGGTGACGATGTTGATGGTGCCGGAAAGAGCATCGCTGCCCCACAGTGCGCTCTGTGGCCCACGGACCACCTCGATGCGCTCGATGTCGAGGGCGGTCAGGTGCTCGAAGGCAAAGGCGTCATCGCCGGCGGGGTTGTTGGCTTCGACGCCGTCGATCAGAACCAGCACGTGGTTGGCTTCGGCCCCACGCAGCCGCACCTGGGTCTGGGTGCCTGCGCCGCCGGCCCGGCTCACCGCCAGGCCGGGTACCTGGCCCAGGAGGTCGATGGCGAAGACGGGCATGCGGGCATCGATGGTTGCTTCATCGATGATGGATACGGAACTGCCGATCGACTCGACGGGCAGCGGTACCCGTGATGCCGTGACGACGACATTTTCGGCAGCCGTGGCCGCGTTGAAGGGCAGGGTTGGCAGGTACAGCGCTGCGGCCAGGGCCGCAGCAGCGGGCAGGTGTTTCATGGCGTTCTCCCGTATGCGCTCCACCCGAGCGCGTGGTGGCTGCGCCATGCATCTGCGGGAAAACAGACACGGGGACCGTGTGCAGCGCGCGACGGAACTGCTCGCGGGCCGGGGACCACCGGGTACGGGCAGGCTCGACGCGGCGCCGTCTCCCACCGAGACCTGGCGCTCCAGGTGTTTCCTGCTGGCCGGTATACGGGCTCGCCAGTGGTTGCACGTTCTGGTGCAACCGGGGCAATCGCCTTCCCATGGAAATTCCACAGTGGCAGCGTGATTGCCCTGACCTGTGCTTACCGTTGCGGGGGCAGCGGTGGCTTTGCCGGCAGCTGGCCGGCGCACCACACTTCCCGTTAAACCTTTCCCACGAAACGGGAAGAGGTTCACCATCAGGAGCGGGTGAACTTTACGTGCCCGGGGCGGGCAACGTCAATCGTCGCGGTGGTCAGGCCGTCCGGATTCGTGCGGTGCGCCGTGGCACCCGCGGCAGGAGTACGGGTTCGTCATCCTGGGTATGGAAAGGCTGGTACTCGGTGCCGAACAGGCGCTCGAGGTTCTCGGCGGTGACCACATGACGTGCCGGACCGATCAGCCAGTGGCCATCGCCAAACATCAGCAGGACGGTACACGCGATGCGCACGGCGAGCGCCGGGTCATGCAGCGAGATCATCACCGCCTTGTCCTGGTCGGTCAGTTCCCGCAGGCGACCGAGGATGCGCACCTGATGCCGTGGGTCGAGGTGGTTGACGGGTTCGTCGAGCAACAGCACGGCAGGGTCCTGGGCAAGCAGCCGCGCGACGCCCAGACGGCGGCGTTCACCCCCCGACAGCGTGGTGACCTGTCGTTCCTCGAGGCCCGTGAGGCCGACATCGGCCAGCGCCCGCCGGGTGATGTCATGGTCCTGCCGGGTTTCGGTGCCGAACAGCGGAATGTGAGGATGCCGCCCCATCAGCGCCGCGTCGTAGACCCGGGTGGGAAAGTTGTTGACTTCATCCTGCAACAGCAATCCGATCGATTGCGCCACCTGTCGGCGCGGCATGTCATGGAGATCCGTGCCCCGGCAGAGAATGGTGTCACGCGGTACAGGCCGGAGGCCGGCGATGGCATGCAACGCCAGGGTCTTGCCGACGCCGTTCGGGCCGAGCATGCAGATGAACTCTCCTGCGCGGATATCCAGCGACAGGTTGCGTACCAGGTCCCGGCCGGGTACCCGGATCGAGAGGTTTTGGCATCTCAGCAGCGCTTCTTTCATGCGCGGGATTCTGGGCCGGCTGTACCGGTTTCACCAGTCCACCGATTCGGTGCGGGCGGCCAGAGCCGTCCAAACGTGGATTGGCACGCAAAAAAAACCCCGCCAGTGGCGGGGTCCTTGCAGGTTCTTGTTGTTGTCGCGATTCCGGGTTCTGTTCCGGTCCGGCTGTCAGGATGTGGTGTTTTGATTTGTTGTTGTCCGGATGCCGCTTCTGCTTCTGGTTGTCATTGTTCTGCTTCTTTTGCGCGGCACTTCTGGCTTCGATGTCTGGTTGCAGATGTCGAAACTGCCGTCCGTTACAGATCCCTGTTTTGTTGTGCGCAAGGAATAACCAGCAATCGTCGTGCCATGTCGAAAAAAACATTTGATGACATGGAGTTACAAATCTGTTGTGGTGGCGGGAGGCAGCGGTTGGTACACAGGCGTAAAGTAATCCGACAGTCGGTTTGGTCGGACGGCCGGTCAGAAAATACCTTGAAAATCAGGGGCTACCGACTGCCGTGGAATGGACCGGGCGCCGTTCCCACCCGGCGGGCTCATCGGGAAAGGCAGCCAATCCGGGCCCTGTCTCGCCCAATGGGGCGTGAGCCGCTGCGAGATCTGTAAAAAATATCAACACGCGGTCTGTTGCCCGGCTGTCCCTGTTCGCCATGGTGCAGAACGGGTAGGCTTTGCCGCCTCCTGATGCCCCCGATGGTCGGTTTCCATGAGTCTGGATTTCTTGCGCGGCCGCCTCAATGCGATCGATCGGCAACTGCTCGACCTGATTGCAGAGCGTCAGCGGATCACGGTCGAGATCGGTGCCCTGAAGCAGGCGGAGGGGCGCCCGACCCGTGACTATGCCCGGGAGCGACAGGTCATTGAGCAGGCACGGCAGCATGCCGGGGCGCTGAAGTTGCCCGCCGCGCTCGCCGATTCGCTCATGGGGCTGCTCATCGATTCCTCGCTGACCGGCCAGGAGCAGGCCCGTGTCCGCGCCGAGGGCCAGGGTTCGGGCAAGCCGGCGCTGGTCATCGGCGGCAACGGCAAGATGGGCCGCTGGTTCAGCGAGTTCCTGCATTCGCAGGGTTACGCGGTCACGGTCGCCGATCCGGTCGGGCCGGCTGCCGGATTCGACTGGGTCGCTGACTGGCGCAGCACGCCTGATCACTATGCGGTGACTGTCGTTTCGGCACCGATCGACCAGACGGGGGCCATCCTGCGCGCACTGGGCGCGCTCGGCCGCCAGGGGCTGATCTTCGATATTGCCTCGTTGAAGTCGCCGTTTGTCGAAGACCTCAAGGCCTTGGTGGAGAGTGGTGCGCGGGCCACTTCCCTGCATCCGATGTTTGGTCCAGACACCGAGCTGCTGTCCGGCCGCCACGTCCTCTTCCTTGAAGCCGGGTGTCCGGTGGCGACAGCGGAAGCCAGGCAGCTTTTCGCCGCCACCATGGCGCGGACCACCCATATGGACATCGCGGAGCACGACCGGCTGATCGCCTACGTGCTGGGGGTTTCGCACGCGGTGAACATTGCGTTCTTCACGGCTCTTGCCGAAAGCGGGGAGGCCGTGCCACGACTCGCGGATATCTCGAGCACGACCTTCGACGCGCAGTTGCAGGTGGCCCGCCGCGTATCGGAGGAAAATCCCGCGCTCTATTTTGACATCCAGGCGCGCAACCCGTACGGCCTCGCGGCGCTCACCGAGCTTGGTGCTGCTGTCGGACGCATCGCAGATCTGGTCGGCAGTGGCGATGAAGCCGGCTTCGTGCGCATGATGGAAGCGGGGCGGCGCTATCTGGCCAGTCGGACGTAGGTCCGTGTCAGCTGCCGCTGCGTGTACCCCTGTGCAGCAACAGCAGGAACACGGGTACGCCCACCACCGCCATCACTGCGCCGACCGGCAGTTGCCTGGGCGCCAGCACGGTGCGCGACAGGGTGTCGGCCAGCACCAGCAACGTGCCACCGGCCAGCGCTGCGCCCGGCACCAGTACGCGGTGGCTGCTGCCACCGACAATGCGCACAAGGTGCGGAATGATCAGGCCGACGAAACCGACGGTGCCGGCGGTGGTTACCGCGGTGCCGGTCAACAAGGCAGCCAGGCCGTAGATCGACCAGCGCAGCCAGCGTACATCGACACCCAGCAGCACGGCCTGGTCGTCGCCGGTGCACAGCACATCAAGGGCGCGTGACAGGGCCATGCCCAGCGCTCCACCGATCAACGCAACCAGCAGCGTTGGCCACGGCCGTTCGGCAAAACCCAGGTCGCCCATCAGCCAAAACAACATGCCGCGCAGGCTGGTGTCGGCGCTGGTGGCCAGCATCAGGCTGATCAATGCTCCCCAGCCTGCCGCGACCACCACGCCCGTCAACAATAGATGGTTGATATTGTGGCTGCCGCGTGCGAGTGCAAACACCAGCAAGGTGCTGACCAGCGCGCCGATGAAGGCGGCGCCATCGATGAACAGTGCGCCCGCCCCCAGTGTGATTGCTGCCAGCGCCCCGACCGCTGCACCGCCCGAGGTGCCGAGTATGTAGGGGTCGGCCAGCGGGTTGCGCAGCAACACCTGCATGAATGTCCCGGCCAGTGCCAGACAGGCGCCTGTGCCTAGCGCTGCGAGCGCGCGCATCAGACGCAGGCGGATGAGGATGTCTATTTCCAGGGCGTCTGCATTGCCGCCGAGGAGGTCCAGAATGGTTGAGGGCCCCGCCCGGGTGCTTCCCGTCAAGATCGCAAGCAGCAGGCTGAGCGTGGCTGCAAGTGTCAGCAGTCCCAGCAGTCGTCGTGGCGGCAATGGCATGGATGATCTGCGGAAAGCCGGGTCCGCGGCGAGTTTACCCGATGGCGGACCGTGACACAGTCGGGCGCGTTGTGAAAGAATCCGGCCCGTCATGCAGGACCACGATCACATTGATGCCGAGGGTTTCCGTGCCAACGTTGGCATCATCATCAGCGATGCTTCCGGTGCCGTGCTCATCGGCGGACGCATTGGCCAGCAAGGCTGGCAATTTCCACAGGGTGGCATCCGCCGTACCGAAGAGACCGAGGCGGCGATGTACCGGGAGCTGTGCGAGGAAGTGGGGCTGACCAGGGCGGATGTCGAGCTTCTGGGCTGCACGCGTGACTGGCTCCATTACCACCTGCCTGAGCAATACATCCGCCGCAATGTCCAGCCGTTGTGTATTGGCCAGAAACAGCGCTGGTTTCTCCTCAGGCTGAAGACGGGTGATTCGGCACTGAAGCTTGACACCACGGCAACACCGGAATTCGATCGTTGGCGCTGGGTCGAATTCTGGGAACCGGTGCGCGAGGTCATTTTCTTCAAACGTCATGTCTATATCAGGGCCCTGAGAGAACTTGGTGCGCTGCTTTATCCGGCAGGTTTGCCTCCCCGGCCGGGGTGGTGGCGACCCGAATGGGAGGGCTGTGGTGACTGAAGTCTTGCGCTGCAGGGGGCGCTGATGCCGGGCCAGCAGCTGCGCGAGCCCGAGGTGCTGGCGGCGGTCGACCTCGGATCGAACAGCTTCCATATGGTCGTTGCCCGCCTCGCCTACGGCCAGATCACGGTCATCGACCGCCTGCGCGAGATGGTTCGACTCGCCGCCGGCCTGGATCGCCGCGGGCGGATCAGCGAGCGGCAACAGCTCATCGCGCTGGAATGCCTGAGGCGATTTGGTGAACGATTGCGAGAGATGCGCGCCGAACGGGTTCGCGTGGTAGGAACAAACACGCTGCGGCGGGCCCGCTCGCCGGGACTGTTCGTGCGGCGTGCCACGGCGGCGCTGGGCCATCCGGTCGAGGTCATCTCCGGCATCGAAGAGGCTCGCCTGATCTACATTGGTGCCAGTCATTACCTGCCGCGGGTCAATGGCCCTCAGTTGATCGTCGACATCGGTGGTGGCAGCACGGAGATCGTTGCCGGTCGCGGGCTGCAGCCCGAGCTCATGGAAAGTCTGGCCATGGGCTGCGTCGGGTTGACCGAAGCGTGTTTTCCGGATGGCCGCCTCTCGATGCGGTCTTTCCACAAGGCAAGGCTGCAGGCGCGGCTGGAACTCGAGCCCGTACGGGCGCAGTTCAGGCGTATCGAGCCGGTGCTCGTTGCTGGCACTTCGGGCACGATCCGTGCCGCGGAATCCGTGCTGGCGGCCGCCGGCCGCACCGGCATTACCGTCGAGGGGCTTGAATGGCTGATTGGCCAGATGGCCAATGCCGGTCGCATTGACAATCTGCGCCTGCAGTCACTTTCATCGGACCGCGCCGTGTCGTTCGCTGGCGGGATCGCCATCCTCATCGAGGTCATGGATGCCATCGGCCTGCAGCGCATGACGGTGGCCGATGGAGCGCTACGCGAAGGTATTCTTTATGACATGGTCGGCCGGCTGACCGATGAGGATGCGAGGACACGTACGGTTCGCGCCATGGCTGGTCGTTACCACGTCGACAGGGATCAGGCCGGGCGAGTGCGGGCGACTGCGCTGAAGATGCTGGAATCGGTGGCGAAGTCGTGGTCCCTGGAGACCGAAGCCGACCGGGAGATGCTCGACTGGGCGGCATCGTTGCATGAGCTGGGCCTCGATATCGCCCATGCGCACTATCATCGGCATGGGGCATATGTCCTGGAGAATGCCGACATGCCGGGCTTTACCCGCGAGGAGCAGCGGGCACTGGCCCAACTTGTGCTGACCCATCGCCGGCAGTTCAGCAAGCCCCAGTTCTCCGGCCTGCTTGCGGCGCAGCGCCGCCGCGTCTTTCGCCTGGCGGTCCTGTTGCGACTTGCCGTGCTGTTCCACCGTAGTCGCTCCAGCCAGGCGCTGCCGGATTTCCAGCTGTCAGTGCACGGCAGGACGGTGAGGGTTGCCTTGCCCGGGGCCTGGCTGGCGCGTAACCCGCTCACCCTCGCCGATCTTAACCGCGAGCAGAAACTGCTCGAAGGCGCAGGCATCTCGCTGGTCATCAGGCCACTTGACTAGGGTCCGGCCTGCCGACTGTTCTGCGGGAAGGGTGATGCCCGGACGGCGGTGGCAATGGCAACCCAACTCCGTGGGATGTCTTTCGCCGGACGTCAGCGGCTGCTGCTGACCTCAGCCAGTTGCCGCAGGAAATGCTGCTGGCTCGACAGTGCGTCGCCGCGGCCGGCGATCTCCGGGGCCGTATAGCTGCCGTCGGCGCGGAGCTCCCAGGCCTGGCAGTTATCGGACAGGTAGGTATCGAGATCCGAGATGATGCGCCGCTTCAGGGTCGGGTCCCGCACCGGGAACAATATCTCGACGCGCCTGAAGAAATTGCGATCCATCCAGTCCGCACTGGAGCAGAAGACATCCTCCTCGCCATTGCCATGGAAGTAATACACGCGTGAGTGTTCAAGGAACCGGCCGACGATGGAGCGCACGCGGATATTCTCGGAGATACCGGGGATTTGGGGTCGCAGGCAGCAAATACCTCGAACAATCAGGTCGACCATGACGCCAGCGGCAGAAGCGCGGTAGAGCGCGCGGATGACCTCCGGCTCCACCAGCGCGTTGATCTTGGCAATGATGTGACCATTGCCTCCCGCCTTCACGTTGCTGATCTCGCGTTCGATGAGGTCGAGAATCCGCTCGTGAAGATCGAACGGCGCCTGCGCGAGCCGTTGCAACCGGGGCGTCTGCATGAGGCTCGTCAGTTGCAGGAACACGTGGTGTACGTCTTCGGTGAGTGCGCTGTCTGCTGAAAGCAGGCTGTAGTCAGTGTAGGTGCGGGCCGTCCCCGAATGATAGTTGCCCGTCCCCAGATGGACGTAGCGCCGCAGTTGGCCGCTCTCGCGACGCACGACCAGCGCCATCTTGCAATGGGTCTTGAAGCCAACCACGCCATAGACGACATGTGCACCGGCTTCCTGAAGCCGGTTTGCCAGCCCGATATTCTCGGCTTCATCGAAGCGTGCACGCAGTTCGATGCTGACCGTGACCTCCTTGCCCGCTTGAGCCGCCCTGACCAGAGAGTCGACGATCGGCGATGCAGGGCCGGTACGGTACAGCGTGATCTTGATGGCGAGGACATCAGGGTCATCGGCGGACCGACTGATGAGTTCCATTACAGGAATGAACGACTCGAATGGGTGGTGAAGGAGGATGTCGCCGCTGCGGATCGCCGAGAGCAAGTCGTCGGCGCCAACCAGCGAGCGGGGTATTCCGGGCGTGAAGGCCGGATCTTTGAGGTCCTCGCGCTGGGCGAGCTGGTAGATGGCCATCAACCTGTTGAGGTTGACCGGACCGTCAACGCGGTAGAGGTCGTCTTCCCCCAGATCGAACATGTCGAGCAAAAAATCAGTATGTTCTTTCGGGCAGTCGTGTGCGATCTCGAGTCTCACAGCATCCCCGTAGCGAGATGCGATCAGCTCGCCCTCGACGGCACGCATCAGATCATCGACCTCTTCACTGTCGACATACAGGTCGCTGTTGCGTGTGACACGGAACTGGTAGCAGCCCTGGATCTCCATCCCGGTGAACAGTTCATCGACAAAGGCGTGAATGATGGAAGAGAGGAAGACGAAATCATTGGCACCCGTATCCGGAAGATCGGGATCCAGACGGATCAGGCGGGGCAGCGAACGGGGCGCCTGGACGATGGCGCGATGGCACGGGCGACCGAATGCGTGGACACCTTGCAGACCGACAATGAAGTTCAGGCTCTTGTTGAGAATTTTGGGGAACGGGCGGGCCGGATCGAGCGCCGTGGGGCTAAGCACGGGTTCGATCTCCCTGTGGAAAAGATCACGTAGCCATGCCAGCTGGGCGGTGTTCCATCGCGTCCGGCGAATGAACCGAATCCCCTCGGTCTCCAGCGCCGGGATCAGCGTGTCGTTAAGGAGTCCATACTGTTCATCGACCAGCGTGCGTGTCCGTGCGCTGATCTCGGCAAGTACCTGGCGTGGCGTCTGCATGTCCGGACCCTGCGCGGCCAATCCGAGTTCAAGGCGCTGGCGCAGCCCGCTGACGCGAATCTCGAAAAACTCATCCAAATTGGTGGAAACGATGCAAAGGAACTTGAGTCGCTCCAGGAGCGGGATATTCGCATTGGTCGCCTGATGCAGCACGCGCCGGTTGAACTCGAGCGCGCTGAGTTCCCGGTTGATGAAATACTCGGGCAGTTTGAGATTGGGCGTATCCACGGGTACTGGTCCACCGGCGGCAGGAAAAAACTATAGCAGTGGCGAGTTGCTGCCATGTTGCGTGCGTCACAGTTGTCATAAGTCGCCGGCAGGCCGGTGGATCCGCCAAGCCGTTACTCAGCCCTGCGGCGTGCCCGGAAGATAGATGCCGCCCAGAGAAACCCCGCAGCGAGCGCCCGTTGCGCACGGTACGTTCGATGGGCGACTGGCGAGCCGCTCCCGCGCCATCCACGCAAAGGCCGCTGCCTCGACCAGATTGGGAGGGATACCCCAGTCGTCGCTGGTGGCGATCTGGCAGCCGGGCAGCCGACGGCCCAGGCGTGCCAGCAGGTCGCGGTTATAGGTTCCACCACCGCACGCAATCAACTCTGCAACCGGCCCCAGCCGCCGCAGGGCCTCGGCAATGGTGGCAGCCGTGAGCTCGGCCAGGGTGGCCTGGATGTCGGCGGGGTCGGCTTCTGCGGCATGAATGCCCAGATACCGGCCCAACCAGCCGCGGTTGAAGACATCAATGCCCGTGCTCTTGGGTGGCATGCGGTCAAAGTAAGGCTCCTGCAGCATTGCCGCGAGGAGCCGGTCGACGACCCGGCCCGAGGCTGCCCATGCGCCATCGCGGTCGAAGGGCTCGCCGCGCCGGTCCTGGCACCAGCCGTCCAGCAACGTGTTGCCCGGTCCGGTGTCG
This sequence comes from uncultured Chromatiaceae bacterium, assembly GCA_964417725.1. Lineage (GTDB taxonomy): Bacteria > Pseudomonadota > Gammaproteobacteria > Steroidobacterales > SHZI01. Next base: position 4,089 of record CAYQIV010000012.1, on the reverse strand, counting down.
AAGCCCTTCTCCGCACCAATCGGCGACAGCAGGGTGAGGTTCGCGATGCCCCCGATATTGAGGATTGCCCGGCGCCCCGGTGGCTGCCCGAATGCAAAGGCATGGAATGCGGGGACCAGTGGTGCGCCCTGGCCGCCCTCGGCAAGATCCCCCTGCCGGAAGTGGCCGATGACGGGTATGCCGGTACGTGCCGCGATGATGGCCGGATCGCCGAGTTGCACGGTAAAGGCGGGGTTGCTGAGGGGTGAATGTAGTACGGTCTGTCCATGGCTGCCGATGGCGGTGACCCGTGATGGATGGATGTCACAGCCTTGCAGCAACGTCGAAGCTGCCCTGGAAAAATCCACGGCGATGCGCGCGTCCAGCGCAGCGACATCGGCGAGGCCGGCCTCCCGCGGGCTGAGTACCATTCGTTTGAGGTCGGCGAGTGTTTCCGGGTGATAGGGCTGGTGATGCTGGCCATGTACCCGGCAGCGGTCGGCCGTAAAATCGGCCAGGACAGCATCGATGCCATCCATGCTGGTTCCGGACATCAGGCCGATGAAATACTCCGGGCTGTGCACAGGCTCGGACATCCCTTGCGTGGGTACGCCATGAAGAATCGGGAAACCCGCCTGGAGCGCGTATCGCGCGCCTCAGGGTATCAGCTGATTGGCTGCCAGCAGGGCGCGACGTGATTCCAGGCGGTCAAGCAACGGCCGGGCCATGCCCTGGAAAGCGGTGAGTTGTGGGCCACGCAACGGGTCGGCCGGTGGCAGGGCCACCGTCCGCGGGTCAAGGTGGACGCCATTGCGACGATACTCATAATGCAGGTGCGGCGCAGTCGCAAGGCCCGACGCCCCGACGTAGCCGATCGACTCCCCCTGCCGCACGTGGCTGCCATACCGCAAGCTTCGGCCGAAGCCCGAAAGATGCGCGTATAGCGTCGTCACCTCGCGCCCGTGCTGGATGATGACCGTGTTGCCGTAACCGCTTTTCCAGCCCTTGAAGATGATCTTGCCATCACCAGCCGCCTTGACGGGCGTCCCCTTGGGAGCGGCGTAATCGACGCCACGATGGGCACGGATGGTGTTGAGGATCGGGTGGCGGCGCCTGGGATTGAACCCGGAACTGATACGCGTGAACGACAGGGGGGCTCTCAGCAATGCCTTGCGCATGGGCCGGCCATCGACAGTGTAGTAGTCGGCCTTGCCATCCTCACCCTCGAACCGCACCGCGGTGTAGCGTGACCCGCGGTTGACGAATTCCGCCGCGATGATGTGGCCGTCGGCAAGTTTCTGCCCGTCACGCCAGATCTCGTCGTATATCAGCGTGAATGAGTCTCCCTGGCCGACATCCCGGACGAAGTCGATATCCCAGGCAAATATCTCCGCAACCTTCATTACCAGGGGGTCCGAGATGTTTGCATCGCGCGCCGACTCGAACAGCGACCGCGAGATGACGCCGGCCGCTTCTGCTTCACGCCGCTCCAGCGGCAGCTTGACCAGTTGTGCAGCGAACGACAGCCCATCCTCCGAGCGCGCGACATCGAGAGCCTGATCAATGCTGATTTCCCGCCCAAGGCCCATGACCCGGCCTTCGATGTGGCGGATGGTGATGGCGTCACCGGGCTTGAGGATGCGCAAGTTGGCTCGTGCAACATCTGACTGGAGGATGAGGGCGAGATCGCCCAGACTCAGGTTTGCAGTACGGAAAAGCCGGTCGAGGGTTTCACCGGGCCTGACCTCGAGGACCAAGGTTTCGCTGGGGTCGTCGGCCGCGGCTGACGCTGTCGGGGAGACGTCGGTCGCACTCGATGTGGTGGTTGCAAGGTCCGGCGCCGCCAACGGCACATCGGGCGCAGGGTCGTCGACCGTCGACAGCAGCACGGCACCGCCCGCCACGGCAAATGCCGCGACCAAACCAGTTGCCCGGGCGCCTTTCAGCGTCCGGTTCGGGGTGGAGGCATTGGATGAGCCGTGTTGTTGCGTTGCGTTAATCAAGGTCTGCCGAAGCCCTCTGCTGCTGTCCTGCAGGCGCGTGATGTCAGTCCGCTGGGGACCCCGTCATTCGATTCGCGGCGGGTGTCGATCCGGCGGTGGCCTGTACCCCATGGGCGCCCCACCCATCAGGGGTGCACTGAACGCCGGTTCACCGCCTTGCCCCGCGGGCGATTATCACTGCCACCGTTTACGCCGGTCAACCCGCCGGGACGCGTCATGCTTCCGACCACGCTGGGGGTTACTCTAGTTTGCCGCCAGGCGCTGATCCGTGACCGGGGTCTTGGAATTGTTTATCCTGCCGCCCCCTCCCGGCCGGCATTGTCAGACGCCATGCGCCCGATTGACGAACAATTGGCTGAAATCAGGCGCGGTACTGTCGACATTCTTGTCGAGGGTGAACTGGCCGAGCGATTGCGGGCCGGTCGTCCATTGGTCGTCAAGGCCGGCTTTGACCCGACAGCGCCCGATCTTCACCTGGGTCATACCGTTCTCATCAACAAGATGAGGCAGTTGCAGGCGATGGGCCATGAGGTTGTCTTCCTGATCGGCGACTTTACCGGGCTGATCGGCGACCCAACGGGGCGTAACGTGACCCGCCCGCCTCTGACCCCGGAAGAGGTGGCGCAGAATGCCGAGACCTACCAGGCACAGGTCTTCAAGATACTCGACCCGGCCCTTACCCGGGTCGAGTTCAACTCGCGCTGGATGAGCCAGATGGATGCCGCCGGCCTCATTGGTCTCGCGGGGCGTTACACCGTTGCCCGCATGCTTGAGCGTGACGACTTCAGGAAGCGTTATGCCGAGGGCAGGCCGATCGCCATCCATGAATTCCTTTACCCGCTGGTACAGGGCTACGACTCCGTCGTGCTGCGTGCCGACATTGAGTTGGGCGGTACGGACCAGCGCTTCAACCTGCTGGTGGGTCGCCAACTCCAGCAAGAGTCCGGGCAGGCCCCACAGGTGGTGATCACCGTGCCCCTCCTCGAGGGGCTTGACGGCGTCCAGAAAATGTCCAAGTCACTGGGGAACTACGTCGGCGTCAACGACGCACCGCAAGAGATGTACGGCAAGCTGATGTCCATCTCGGATGCGTTGATGTGGCGTTACTTCGACCTGCTCAGTTTCCGCTCTCTCGCCGATATTGCCGCATTGCGGGCAAGCGTTGCGGCGGGCGCAAACCCGCGTGACATCAAGATGGATCTTGCCGGGGAGATCGTCACGCGTTTCCATGGCCCATCGGCCGCGGCCGGTGCTGCCGAGGGGTTTGTCCGCCGATTCCGCCTCCAGGAAGTCCCTGAAGACATGCAGGAGGTCACGTTGCCGCTGGCTCCTGAGGGGCTGGCGGTGGCGAGTCTGCTGTCCCGTTCGCGGCTGGTGCCGAGTAACTCCGAGGCATGCCGGATGATCGATCAGGGTGCAGTGCGTATCGACGGGGAGCGAATTTCCAGTCGGGACCTCGTGTTCACCCATCCCGCGACGCTGGTCATCCAGGTCGGCAAGAGGCGTTTTTGCCGGGTCCACCTTTCGCCGGTTGGCAATCCGTCTGGCGCGTCACCCGGGTCCACCTAAATTTTTTTGCCGAATCTGTTGACCGGTAACGTTCCCGCTGTATACTTACTGGCCCGCCCGGCTACGGTGTCGGGCCCGCTCTTTAACAATCGAAAAACAGGTAATTTGTGTGGGCGCTCGCGTTGCCGGGTCTGGCTTCAGTCCCGTCTCGTGAGTGACCGATGAACTCGCTTTATGCGATGCAGTCGGGATCTCGCAACTCAGCTCAAAACTTGAACTGAAGAGTTTGATCCTGGCTCAGATTGAACGCTGGCGGCATGCTTAACACATGCAAGTCGAACGGTAACAGGCAGAAGCTTGCTTCTGTGCTGACGAGTGGCGGACGGGTGAGTAATGCTTGGGAATCTGCCTGTCGGTGGGGGACAACCCGGGGAAACTCGGGCTAATACCGCATACGCTCCACGGAGGAAAGCGGGGGACCGAAAGGCCTCGCGCCGATAGATGAGCCCAAGTCGGATTAGCTTGTTGGTGAGGTAATGGCTCACCAAGGCGACGATCCGTAGCTGGTCTGAGAGGACGATCAGCCACACTGGGACTG
>CAYQIV010000011.1:0-101816 GCA_964417725.1 uncultured Chromatiaceae bacterium | reverse complement strand
CCCTGCTTGCCGACCTTGCTCATCGCCTCGGCGAGGATGTTGCCGATCGACTCGACGCCGTAGGCCGAGATGGTGCCGACCAGGGCAATGGCCTTGTCATCCAGGCAGCTCTTGGAAAGCTTGCCGAGACGCTCGACGACGGCGATCGCGGCCTTGTCGATGCCGCGCTTGAGATCCATCGGGTTCATGCCGGCGGCAACCGCCTTGAGGCCTTCCTTGAGGATCGACTGGGCGAGCACAGTGGCGGTGGTGGTGCCATCGCCGGCAGTGTCGGAGGTATGCGAGGCAACCTCCTTGACCATCTGCGCGCCCATGTTCTGGAACTTGTCCTCGAGTTCGATCTCCTTGGCGACGGAAACGCCGTCCTTGGTGACGGTCGGGGCGCCGAAGCTCTTGTCGAGGATCACGTTGCGGCCCTTGGGACCGAGAGTGACCTTGACGGCATCGGCGAGAATGTTGACGCCGGCCAGCATGCGCTGGCGGGCATCGTCACTGAAACGTACTTCTTTGGCAGCCATGATGTGTCTTCCTCTGAACTTCAGGAATTGCGTTGCATTGGGGTGGACGTCGTCATCAGCCTTCGATGACGGCCATGATGTCGTCTTCCTTCATGACGAGCAGGTCCTCGCCATCGACCTTGACCTCGGTGCCGCTGTACTTGCCGAACAGCACGTGGTCACCTTTCTTGATGTCCAGCGGGCGGATGTCACCGCCCTCGAGCAGACGGCCGTTGCCGACGGCAATGACCTTGCCCTTCATCGGCTTTTCAGTTGCCGAATCGGGAATCACGATGCCACCGGCGGTGGTACGCTCTTCCTCGAGGCGCTTGATGATGACGCGGTCATGCAATGGTCTGATTTTCATTGGAAAAATCTCCTCTGGGTCAATACGTGGCGGGCCCGCGGTCGGGCCCGGTCGGCAAACTGTTAGCACTCTCCCCTTGGGGCTGCTAATCATAGGGGCGAACGACGGAATTTCAAGGCCCGCGGGCGGTCCATCCGCAACGGGCAGGCCATCGGGCTGATGCGCCCGGCCCGCTGATGACTTGACATAAAACGGAGTCGCCCATGGAACACCCCGCCCTGGTCGTGCTGTGCACCTGCCCGGACGAAGCCGCCGCCACTGCCCTCGCCACCGACGTCGTCGAGCGCGGCCTGGCGGCATGTGTCAACCGGATCGCCGGCGTGCGTGCCCTGTACCGCTGGGAAGGCCGGGTGGTCGACGACACCGAGGTGCTGCTGCTGATCAAGACCACACCGGCGCGCTGGCCGGCGCTGGCCGACGCGCTGCGCGCAGGGCACCCTTACGAGGTGCCGGAGATCATCGCCCTCCCGGTGGTGGCCGGCACGACGGACTATCTCGACTGGATCGCACAGGCCACGACACGATGAACCCGACACAGACGCCCGCGGCACGACCCGACCGACAGGGTCATCGCCACCTCGCCCTGCTGGCCCTGCTGCTGTGGCTTCAGGTGGGGGGCGCCGCCGCGCAGGAGGTGCTGCGCCCGGAAAAAGCCTTTCCCTACAGCGCGCGCGTCGAAGGCAGCGAGGTCATCGTCCGCTGGGACATCACCCCCGGCTACTACCTCTACCGCGAGCGCATGGCCTATACGTCGGCCACGCCGGGCGTCGTGCTCGGCGAGCCGCAACTGCCGGCGGGCATCCCGCACGAGGACGAGTTCTTCGGCCCGATGGAGATCTATCGTGGCGTCACCGAGATCCGCCTGCCGCTCGACGCGCGGCCGGCCACCGGGGGGCCGGCGCAGATCGGCCTGCGTGTACAGGGCTGTGCAGACATCGGCCTGTGCTACCCGCCACAGGACTGGGTGGCCCGGGTCGATCTGCCTGCGACCCCAACCGCCCCCGCCGATACCTTCGGCCGGCTGATGGGCCGGCGCGCCGGCGGGGGTGATGCCCCGCTGCCTGCCGAAGCGGCCTTCCGCTGGCGCGCGGAAGCGGTCGACCCCTTCACCGTCGAGGTCGAGTGGACGATCGCCACAGGCTACTACCTCTACCGGCACACGCTCGAGGCCGCCATCGACGACCCGGCGGTGCGGGCCGGCACGCCCATCCTGCCCGCCGGCACGCCCAAATGGGACGAGGAATACGGCGACACCCTCGTGCACTACGACACGGTAACGCTCACCCTGCCCCTGCAGCGCGCCGGGCCCGAGGCGCGGACGGTGACGCTGGACGTGGCCTTCCAGGGCTGCAAGGACGGCAGCATCTGCTATCCGCCGCAACGCGTGTCGACCCCACTGCAACTGCCGGCCGCGACATCCGGCACCTCCGCCTTCGACGGGCCGGCGCCGCAATCCGAGCAGGACCGCCTGATGTCGGTCATCGTCGACGGCCACCTGGCCGCGGTGATGGCGCTGTTCGCCGGCCTCGGCCTGCTGCTGTCCTTCACACCGTGCTGCCTGCCGATGTACCCGATACTCTCCGGCATCATCGTCGGTCAGGGCGGCAACGTCAGCGACATGCGCGCCTTCCTGCTCGCGCTGGCCTATGTGCTCGGCATGGCGCTGACCTACACCGTGCTCGGCATCGTCGTCGCCGCGGCCGGCGCCCAGGTGCAGGCGCTGTTCCAGCAACCGTGGGTGATCATCACCGTGGCCCTCGTCTTCGTCGCCATGGCGCTGTCGATGTTCGGCCTCTACGCCCTGCAGCTGCCCTCGGCCTGGCAGACACGCCTGGCGATGATCTCCGGCCGACAGCACACCGGCGGCGTGGCCGGTGCCGCGCTGATGGGCGTGATCTCCGCGGCAATCGTCACCACCTGCGTGACGCCGCCGCTGGTGGCCGCGCTGACGCTGATCGCGCGCAGCGGCGACATGGTGCGCGGCGGTGCCGCGCTGTTCGCGCTGGCCATCGGCATGGGCCTGCCGCTGCTCGCCATCGGCGCCTCCGCCGGCCGCCTGATGCCCAGGGCCGGGCCGTGGATGAATACGGTCAAGACGCTCTTCGGCCTGATGATGCTCGGCCTCGCCGCATGGATGCTCGACCGGCTGTGGCCCGCGGCACTGACGCTGGCGGCGTGGGGGCTGCTGCTGGTCGCCGCCGGCGTCTTCCTCGGCGCGTTCACCCGGCTTGGCCAGGAGGCCGGCACCGGCCACAAACTCGGCAAGGCCGCCGGCCTCGCCGCCTGCCTGTACGGGGCAGCGCTGCTGGTCGGCGCGCTGGCCGGTAACGACGACCCGCTGAGACCACTGCAATTCCGCGGCGATACGCCAGCCGGCATCTCCGCGACCCGTCACCCGGAACAGTTCACGCCGATCAAGACCCTCGCCGACCTCGAGCGCGAACTGACAGCGGCACGCGCTGCCGGCAAGGCCCTGATGCTCGACTTCTATGCCGATTGGTGCACATCGTGCAAACAGATGGAGCGCGACACCTTCCAGGCTGCCGAGGTGCGTGCGGCGCTGGCCAACATGGTCCTCCTGCAGGCCGATGTCACTGCCGTCGATGTCGACGACCAGGCACTGATGCGCCGCTTCGGCATCATCGGTCCGCCCACCATCGTCTTCTTCGATGCAAGCGGCCAGGAAAACGAGGCGTGGCGAATCGTCGGCTTCACGCCGCCGGCACGCTTCGCAGCACACGTCACGGCGATACTCGGGGGGCAATGATCATGCGCGCAATGCGTCGGCTGGGCGTCGGCCTGTGGCTGGCGGTGTGCTTCTTCGGCGGCCTTTATGCGTGGCTGCAATGGTCCGGCCGGCCGGATGCCCCGACAATCAGGCCGGACCCGGCGACAGCGGCCGCCGTGCCGGCCACGCCCGCACGGTTGCCGGCCATCACGCTGCCGGATGCGGCCGGGACACCGCGCGCACTCACCGAGTGGGCCGGGCGCACGCTGCTGGTGAATTTCTGGGCCACGTGGTGCGCGCCGTGCCGGGAGGAAATGCCGCTTCTGGACAACCTCCAGCAACGCAGCGATCCGGCGGTGCTGCAGGTCGTCGGCATCGCCTTCGACAGCCCCGACGCCGTGTTGCGCTTCATGGGCGAGACGGGCATCGGCTACCCGAGCCTCATCAGCGAAGGCAGCTTCGCCGCCGGCGAAGCCTTCGGCGAGGCGTGGGCCGGCGTGCTGCCCTTTACCGTCGTCGCCGCACCGGACGGCACGCTGCTGTGGACGCACAGCGGTGTGCTCACGGCGATGGACCTGGCCCGGGTCGGCGAGGTGGCCGCGGGGCTCGCTGTCGGGCGCACCGACAACACCGCGGCCACGACCCTTCTCGCCGCACGCGACGCAGACAAGGGCGCGACGCCATGAAGAAGAAGGACTACGAAGACCACCTCGAACCGCTGCACCGCGAACTCAATACGCTCATGCACTGGCTGCGCCACACCGGCCGGCGCATCGTCGTGCTGCTCGAGGGCCGCGACACCGCCGGCAAGGGCGGCACCATCAACGCCATCACCGCCACGCTCAACCCGCGCCAGGTGCGCGTCGTCGCACTCGCCACTCCTGGCGAACGCGAGCGCAGCCAGTGGTACTTCCAGCGCTACATCGCGCACCTGCCCTCCGCCGGAGAACTCGTGCTCTTCGATCGCAGCTGGTACAACCGCGCCGGCGTGGAGAAGGTGATGGGCTTTTGCAACGATGATGAGTACCGGCGCTTCCTGCGCGAGGCACCGCTTTTCGAGCAGTCCCTGGTCAACGACGGCATCCTGCTCTACAAGTACTGGCTCGCCGTCGACCAGCGCCACCAGGAAGAGCGCTTCGCCGAACGCGCCGCCGACCCGCGCAAGCGCTGGAAACTCTCGCCGATCGACATGAAGGCCCGCTCGCTGTACGTCGAATACGGCCGCGCACGCGACGCGATGTTCCGTGCCACGCACCGGCCACACGCCCCGTGGACGGTCGTCGACTTCAATGACCAGAAAATCGGCCGGCTCAATCTCATCAGCCACTGGCTCGGGCAGGTGCCCTACAAGCCGCTGAAAAACAAGCCGTTGAAGCTCCCGCCCCTCGGCCACGAACCCGCGCGCGAACGCTACACGGCTGGCATCCGGCCGATCAGGAACCGGTACTGAGGGAAGCGGACAGGCAACGCTTTCAACAGCGCGGCAGGGTTGCCGTCTTTCAGCATCGCCGTCGCCGCAACTGCGCCTTGCAGGCACTACCGTTCATGCGGGCGCAAAGGCGACGATGAACGACACGCGCACGATGGGCCACGGTGTACGGAGGTTTTTCAGCGGAGCGCCGGGATGACGCGCTCGCCGATGAGGCGGATGGCATCGGCGGGATCATCGTGGACACGCAGCGCAATCTCCGTGAGACCCGCGGCGGCGAAGGCGCGCAGCGTCTCGATGGCGGCTTCGATCTGGTCCAGTCCGCCGGCGAAAGAGATGTGGCGGATCATCTTGTCGACCAGTGCGGGGGGTACGTTCTCGATGACGTCGGTGCGGCGCAGGAAAGCGTTGAGAAAGTCCTGCTCGTGCGCCCGCATGAGGCGAAGTTCGTCGGGGTCGAGGAAGGGCGAGAAGTATTGCTCGCCGAGCCAGCCGCGCAGCATCAGTTCGCGGCGGGCCTCGGCCAGTGATGCGGCCGCGTCTTCCTTGATGTGCCAGGCCCAGAAATTGCCGATGCGAAAGTCTTCCGGTCGGCGACCGGCAGCATGCAGTTCCGCACGGGCGCTGTCGATAAAGGATTTCATCAGCGGCACGACGAAGTCGCTGGTGATGAGGCCGTCGGCAAGCTGTGTGGAGAGCCTGCGACTCTGCGGATGATTGGCGCCGTAGTAGACCAGCGGCGGTGCGTCTGTGTGCCACTTCGGCTGGTAGCCCCACACGGTGTAGATCTCGCCGGCGTAGTTCATCACCCTGTCGGGCGAGGCCCCCTTGAGGATCTCCAGGCATTCGCGCACACGGCGGATCATGCGCTCGCGCTTGCCGCCGATCGCCTGCAGCACGGCGCCGCCGCCACCCACCATGATCATCGCCCGGCCGCGCGACAGTTCGTTCAGCGAGAAAAGCAGGTTGGCCATCTTGAGCGGATGCAGTTCGGCGGCACTGACGGCCATCGGACCCAGGCGGATGCGCCGCGACTGGTGAGCGAGCAGGGAAAGCGTGAAGAACGGATCCCGCGACCAGCCGTAGTTGCTCGACCATACCGCCCGCACGCCGTAACGCTCGGCCATGAGACCCAGCTCGAGCGCCGCCTGCGGCGAGGCGAATTCATTGAGGATGATGTCGATTTCCATGCATTTCCCCGTGGGCAGTCCACTCAGACCAGGAAAGAACCCGAACGCCCGACACGCCGGCCGGGCGCATCAACCGGCTTCACAGCCACTTCTTGCGGCGGAAGTAGACCAGCATGCCGCCGGCCACCATGATCATGACGCCCCAGGCCAGCCCATACCCCCACGGCCACTTCAGTTCGGGCATGTGCTCGAAATTCATGCCATAGATCCCCGCGACGAAGGTCAGCGGGATGAACGTCGTGGCGATGATGGTCAGCACTTTCATGATTTCATTCATACGATTGCTGACCCTCGAGAGATAGGTGTCGTGGAGCCCGCCGAGCAGGTCGCGGAACGTCTCCACCATGTCGATGACCTGTATCGCGTGGTCGTACAGGTCGCGGAGAAACACCCGGGTTCCGGTCCGGATCAGCGGTGAGTCGCTTTTTTCCAGCATGGCCACTTCCTCGCGCAGGGGCCAGACCGCCCGGCGCAGGGTCAGCATGTCGCGCTTCAAGCGGTGGACTTCATGCATCACGTCTGGCCCGGCGTCGGCAAGAACCTGCGCCTCGAGTTCGTCGATGCGATCGCCGATGCGTTCGATGACCGTGAAGTAGTGGTCCACCACGGCATCCATGAGCGCGTAGGCCAGGTAGTCAGCCTTCATGGTGCGGATGCGCCCCCTGGCGGACTGGATCCTGCCGCGCACGGCGTCGAACACATCCCCTTCCTGCTCCTGAAAAGAGATGACAAAGTGCTCGCCGAGGACAAGGCTGACATGCTCGCTGCGGACCTGCCCGGTCGCGTCATCCAGCGAGAGCATTTTCAGCACGACGTACAGATAGCCCGGGAACTCCTCGGCCTTGGGGCGCTGCGCGGTATTGACGATGTCTTCGCGCGTCAGCGGGTGAAGGTCAAGGCCCTTGCCGAGGGCTTCGATCAGGCTCACATCGTGCACGCCGTTGACATTGATCCACGTCACCGCAGTGCTTTTGGCCTGCTCGATACACGCCGCCAGCGGCACACCGCGCAACCGCTCAAGATGCGTGTCGTCATATTCGATGACCTCGACGGTCGCGGTATCGAGCTTTTGCTCGCCGATGAACACGGGCGTACCCGGCGACAGGCCCGCCTTGGCGCTTGCCCGGGGGCGCCGCGCCTTGTTCCGGTTCCTCGCATTCGACATGGGCAGCCCTCCTGTTGGCGGCGGGACCGGATTGTGCCGGTGGCCTCATGGTAGCGCCGGGACCGCACAATGCCGCTGCGTGCCGGCATGACCACCCACATTGACCGGGTATCGGGCGGCGAGACGGATGATCGTCGCAGGGCGCGCTTGGGGAAAGAGGCCCGCGGATGGAGAACCACGGTCTGGCCGACCCGGCATTGACCACTGCCCTGGCGCTGCTGGTCGGCCTGGTCGCACAAGTGGTGGCGCACCACCTGCGCCTGCCGCGGCACTGGCCAGCCCGGCAAGCCCGCCGGGCTGAAGCGGGGACAGCGTCCTCAGGCGCGCTGCAGGATCTCGAGGGCGGCACGCTCGCCGGACTCCATCGCGCCCTCCATGCCCATCATGGTGGCGGCGGTGTGCTCACCGGCAAAGTGAATGCGGCCATGGGCATCGGCATAGCTCATGCCGAAGCGCGCGATCTGTCCCGGGGCGCGATAGGGGTTGTGGCCACGCGTCCACGGCCGCCCCCCCCAGTTGATGACCTTCGCCACCTCGACACGACCCACGGTACTCGGCCGCGCCGCATGCAGCTCGGCCAGCGCCCGGGCCTTGATGCCGTCGTCATCGAGTCCGACGTAGGCGGCGTGATTGACATTCATCCACAGGTAGGCGCCGGCATCGCTGTTGAAGCGGAATACGCGGCCCAGTGCGGTATTGCTCCAGGTCGAACCCGGCAATCCGTCTTCCTCCCAGTACGGGGCGGTGACGGTGAAGATGACGTTGACGTAGTTGTCATAGGGAATGCTGCGCACGGCCTCGGCCTGCAGCGCCGGCAGCGCCGGCTCGATCTGCAGGGTGCGCAACACCGTCAGCGGCACGGTGCAGACGACGAAACGGGCGCGCAGCACGGTGCCGTCGCGGGTGCGGACGACAGCCTGCTGGTCTTCGGAGCGCAGGGCGACGACATCCATGTCGTAGCGCGGTTCACGCTTGAGCAGCGCCGCCATGCCCTCGGGCACGCGGCTGGCGCCAGTGGCGACACGCTCGAGGCCTTCGAGGCTGTTGCCGACAAAGCTCTGGAAACGCATCAGGCGGTGCTGCCACAGCGCCGAAATGCCGCGGGTGTCGGGTGCGGCGACCATGGCATCGAGTAGGCGGATGGCCTCGGGACTCGCACCCCGGGCCGCCAGATAGTCGGCATAGGGGATATCGAGTGCGGCGTGCTCGGGCGCCAGCCAGCTTTCAAGACCCTCGAGCGGCGAGGGCCTGGGGGCATAGAGGCCGCTGAGGGCAAAGGGGCCGAACATGCCGGTATTGCGTTCGGGGCCGACGAGCTTGTTGAGTCCGGACGCCGGCCAGTCGGCGAGCGGCAAGGTCTGCCCGTCGATATTGAGGGCAAAGGGCAACTCCACCGTATCCATCCAGCGGCGCATCGGCAGCCCGCCGAGGCGCGCGAGCATGGCCCGCATGCGGGCATAGCTCTCGGCGATCTCGGTGCCGCCGGCCTCCGGGTGGCCCGGCAGGTCATCAAGCGTGTGCACCCGCCCCCCGAGGCGGTTGGAGCCCTCGACGACGAGCACATCGAAGCCTTCGTCCTGGAGGAGCAGCGCGCTGTTCAGGCCCGACAGGCCGGCCCCGATGACGATCACGTCGGCATCGCGCCGGGGTGGCGCACCGCATGACCAGAGCCCGGCGGCAGGAAGGACGGTGGCCGCGGCCACACCACCCAGGGTCTTGACCACGCTGCGCCGGCTGTGGGTGGGTCGGGCCTTGCTCATGTTTTTGCTTCCTTAAAGTCGACAGTGTCTTTACACCTGAGTCGACATCAATACAACCGATCGGGTTACAGGATCTTTGACGGCCTGCCCCCCCAGAGGACCAGCAGGCCGAGCACACCCAGCAGCCAGCCGGGCCAGCGCGGGTCGGCGTCAAGGCCGAACCACAGCGCGGCGGCAATGACCAGGCTGCCGCCGGTGCCAGCGTAATACCGCAGTCGACCGCTGTCGTCGGGAAACCGCCCGCGCATCCGGGCCGCGGATACGCGTGTCCGGGCTGCGGATATGGGCGTTGCAGGCACGTCGTCGAGCACCCCGTCGACCAGCTTGCGCGCCACCAGTGGAAGTTTTTCCAGCGCATAGCGGAGGTCGGGCCATTCCTGGCGCATGCGGCGCAGCGTCGCCCGCGGCCCGGTTTGCTCGATCATCCACGCCTTGAGCACCGGCTTGCCGGTCTGCCAGATATCGAGTTCAGGGTAAAGCACGCGACCCAGCCCCTCGATCTGCACCAAAGTCTTCTGCAGCAGGATGAGCTGTGGCTGCACTTCCATGTCGAACTGGCGCGCCACCTGAAAGAGCTGCAGCAGCACCTGGCCGAAGGAAATCTCCTTGAGCGGCTTGCTGAAGATCGGCTCGCAGACCGTGCGCACCGCCGATTCGAGCTCATCCACGCGGGTGCCGGCCGGCACCCAGCCGGAATCGATGTGCAGGCGCGCCACGCGGGCGTAGTCGCTTTCGAAGAAAGCGAGGAAGTTCTCGGCCAGATAGCGCCGGTCACGCTCGCCGAGCGTGCCGACGATGCCGAAATCGACAGCGATATAGCGCGGGGCGGCGGTATCGCGGGCATCGACGAAGATGTTGCCGGGGTGCATGTCGGCATGGAAAAAGTTGTCGCGGAACACCTGGGTGAAGAAAATCTCCACGCCGTTGGCCGCGAGCTTCGGGATGTCGACGCCGGCGCGGCGCAGGGCCTCCATGTCGTCGACGGGAATGCCGTGGATACGCTCCAGGGTCATCACCGATGCGCGGCAGTAGTCCCAGTAGATGCGCGGCACGTAGAGCAGCGGCGAGTTCTCCCAGTGGCGGCGGAGCTGGGCGCCGTTGGCCGCCTCGCGCTGCAGGTCCAGTTCATTGAGGATGGTCTTCTCGTATTCGGCCACCACATCGAGCGGCCGCAGGCGCTGGGCATCCGGCCAGTAGCGCTGGACCAGCCCGGCCAGGGCGTACATCACGGCAATATCGCGCTCGATCAGCCCCCGCACCCCGGGACGCAGCACCTTGACGACGACTTCCTCGCCCGAGTGCAGTCGCGCGGCATGGACCTGGGCGATCGACGCGGCGGCCAGTGGCGTCTCGTCGAAGGCGGCGTAGACCTCGCGCACCGGGCGACCAAAGGCGGTCTCGATCGCCGCCAGCGCCAGCGCCACCGGGAAAGGCGGCACCTCGTCCTGCAGCTTGCTGAGTTCGACGCCGATGTCCGGTGGCAGGAGGTCCTGGCGCGTCGACAGCGACTGGCCGAACTTGACGAAGATCGGGCCGAGGTCCTCGAGCGCACGGCGCACGCGGACGCCACGCGGCGCCGTGCGGCGGCCGGCGCGCCACGCGCCAGGCAGCAGGCGGAAAACGAAACGCAACGGCCGGAACAGATGGGCCTGCTCGATGAACTCGTCGAGGCCATGGCGCACCAGCACGCGCTGGATGGCCAGCAGACGCAGCACGAGGCGCCAGCGTCCGGTCATCATCGTCCGACCCGGCACGGCCGGACCCCCCGGGGATCAGTCAAGCGCCCGCTCCATCGCGCCGAGGCGCAGCAGCCGTGCCTCGGCACGCGCCACGTCATCGACCAGCCGGTCAACGTCGGCGCAGAAGGCCTCGACCTCAACGCGGGTCGGCAGGCTGCGCTGCTCTTCAGTGAAATAGCCGGCCACGCTGCGACCGAGGGCGTCGGCGGCCTGCCGGCCGAATCCACCGAACGCGCGCGCCATCTCGGCAAGTCCGTGGGCCAGCGGGTCGCCGAGGAGGCGGGCCAGCTCGTCTTCGAGGTCGGGCCGGCACAGCCTGAGCAGCCGGTGAAAATGCCCCGCCAGTTCGGCATCGCCGATGAGGCGCAGCGTGCCGTCGCGGATCAGGTGTTCACCGTCCGGGCCGGCCAGGCGCATCAGCGTCAGCGGACCGCCGCGCAGCGTGACGTCGGCATCGCCACCTTCGGACAGCGTGACGCGCAGCCGACCGCTCTCGACGGCGAGGCGCAGTCGCGCAGGTGCCCCTTCGGCGATGATGTCGAGGCAGCGGCCTTCAAGGGCGGCCGCCGCATCCTGCGCGGAAGCCGATTGTGCAAGGCCGTGGTTGAGCAACTGCTCGACGGGGGTGCAGAGCGTGGCGGCGAAGGACATGGCGGCTCAGTACCTGAAACCGATGTGCAGGGCGACGATGCCGCCGCTGAGGTTGTGGTAGCGGCAGTCCTCAAGGCCCGCCTCGCCCATCATCCGGGCCAGTGTGTCCTGGTCGGGGTGCATGCGGATCGACTCGGCGAGGTAACGGTAGCTGGCCGCATCCTGGGCGATGAATTGACCAAGCGCCGGCAACACCTTGAAGGAATAGACATCGTAGGCCGGCGTCAGCCACTGGAGCACCGGCTTCGAAAACTCCAGCACCAGCAAGCGTCCACCCGGACGCAGCACACGCGTCATGGCACGCAGGGCCGCCGGTTTGTCGGTGCAGTTGCGCAGGCCGAAACCGATGGTCACGCAATGAAAGCGGCCATCAACGAAGGGCAGGCACTCGGCGTTGGCCAGCAGGCTGGTGACGTGGCCGACGATGCCGCGGTCAACCAGCCGGCGCCTGCCGACCTCAAGCATCTCGGCGTTGATGTCGGTGTGGTAGACGTGGCCTGTCGGGCCCACTTGACCGGCCATGCCGAGGGTCAGGTCCGCGGTGCCGCCGGCCACATCGAGCGCCACGTCGCCGGGGTGGAGCCCCGTGCGGGCCAGCGCAAAGCGCTTCCACAGCCGGTGCAGGCCCGCCGACATCAGGTCGTTCATCAGGTCGTATTTGCCGGCCACCGAATCGAATACCGCGCGCACGCGGCGGGCCTTGTCGGCTGTGGCGACCGTTTCAAAGCCGAAGTGGGTCTGTTCCATGGCGCTATCTTAAACGGTCGGCTGGGGCAGGGGCGGCCGGTCAAAGGCCCGGGCGCGCACCGGGATGCAGGCTGAATCCGGCGGCGCCGGCGGCACGAATGCCTTTTCGACCCGCGGCATTGGGCGGCGGGTCGACACGGAAAAAGGTGAGGGTGAGGTCATGGCCGCTTATTTCGCAGACAACTTCATGTTCTACGGGACGTTCCTGGCGCTGATCGTGGTCGGCGCGATCGGTGTGTGGTTCGTGATCAAGAACGACGCCCAGAAACACTGACGCTGTCGCCGATCCCCCTGGGCGGCCGGACGCTGCTGGCCGCCGGGGTTGCCGCCCAACCGGGGGACGGGGCAGGCACTGCCTGCGCGCCTCAGGCAGGACGGGTTGTTCTGCCCTGCCTTCCCGGCCATCCGGCCTGCTGACCGACCGGGGATGACCGACGCCACCCCAGGCCGACGATTCGGCAATTCGCCAAGATCCCTTGATAAATGAGAATCATTACTATATAAAGACCCCAGGTGCCGCCCCGAATCCCTGAACCAGGCGGTCCCGAGCCGGGGGTGTCCTGCCGAAACCCACAGCCCCCGGAGAAGAAGGCATCCCCGGCGGTCGAGGCCGTCACACCGCCGCCGGGCGATGCCCGCTTCATCTCCACCCCTGCGGGAACGGCCCGCCGGTCCAACGGCCAGGGGAACGACGTCAGCTTCTGGGGAAACGCCTTGTCCACGTGGCTTCCGCGCAAGCCATAGCGCAGTTTCACCATCCCCTTGCAGCGACGCCCCGTTTCGTCACCCATCAAGGTTACAAAACGTTACCCCCACTTGCCGGCACCTCACCTAACATCGGCCGGTCACAGGGGGAACAACCGGGGCACCGATGGACCGTGATACCGCCGTGAAACTGGCCCAGCAGGCCATCAAGGCCCGCAACAGACGCCTGATCGATGCCGTGCTGGCCAGACCGGCCCGCCAGGGACCACAGGGACCGCAGCCCGTCGAAGCCCTGCCGCTGATCGCCGTGACCTGCGCGACCGGCTGGGAGTGTTACGCCGTGGTCGAGGAACTGGTGGCGACACGCCGGTTCCGCGTGCGCGCCCTCTACCGGACACCGGGCACCCAGGCGGCGGCACGCCTCGAAACCCTGCTCGAAAAAACCGAGGCCGCCCACCCCGGCCTGTTGACCCTGCAGCCCCGCGTCGACATGAACTCGGCCGAAGCGCTGACGCGGGCCTTCGACGGCTGCCAGGGCGCAGTACTGTACGTCACGGCCAACACCAGCAAGGCAGGCAAGATCACCAACCACGGCAACGACCCGGCCGGTGGTCGTGCCGCCGTCATGCGCCAGGTGATGGCCTCGCTGGCGGCGTTGCGCGCCAACCCGTCGGTGCGCCAGGTCATCACCCTGATCTTCCCGACCGACAAGGTCACCGACATCGTCGACGATGCGCCGCCCTGCCCATGGTGGATTGCCCAGCGCCTGCGCATCCCGGACTTCCTTCGTGCACAGGGCATCGACGTCACCTGCATCCACCGGCCGGCCTACTATTACGCCATGCACCGGGTCGACTACACCGCGCAGGCACACATTCGTGGCGAGTCTAAGCTGTCGCGAACGATGATCCGCGAAGACAATATCCCCGGCATCACCGACCCGGGCTACATGGTGAACTGGCTCGATGTGCGCGATGTCGGCAAGTGGGTCGGGACATGCTTCGAGCACCCCGATGTTTTTCGCAACGAGAACTTCCACATCGCATCGTCGGCCCACACGGCCAACGAACTGGTCGAGATCGCCGGGCGCCTCAATCGACACGGCACGCGCTTCCGCTACCGCCAGTTCCCGCGTCCGCTGATGAAATTCCTCAGCCTCTTCAGCGAAGAGGTCGTCTATCCGCTGCGCTATGCCCAGTGGTACCAGGACCGCGGCAACGGCTACGACTTCGCCAGCAACGCGGACCTCGCCGACCTCGACCGCATCCACCCCCGCTGGACCTTCGAGCGCGAACTCGAGTTCTGGGGCATCACAGAACTCAAGCCAGGGCAGAAATAGCCTGCGGCTGTTGACGCCGGGTCGAACATTTCGAAGTGACAGACTGGCGCCCGGGTGGGCCGCGGGACCGGCCAAAGCGCCCGTCAGCCTTGCACAAAAACCTGCAGGACGGCATCTGCCGGGCGAAGACCGGGAAACACCCGGGTCGGCGGTGCGGGTCGGCAAACCCGCATGCGGTCTACATGCAGCCGGTTACGTACAACTGCAGCTGGTTGATCGTGAACTCCTGCTCGTCGATGGTCGCCTTGACGAGGTCGCCAATGGAAACCATTCCAACGACACGCTTGTGGTCGACTACCGGCAGATGGCGCAGCCGTCGCTCCGTCATCAGCGCCATGCACTCGTTGATGGAACGCTCGGGCTTCACGCACACGACCTCATGCGTCATGACTTCTGTGATCGCCGAGTCCCGTGACGAGCGGCCGATGAGGACGACCTTCCGGGCGTAGTCGCGTTCGGTGAAGATGCCGACGAGCCTGTCGCCGTCCATGACGAGGACGGCCCCCACCTCGTGCGCCGCCATCACCTGCAACGCCTTGAGCACGGTATCGGTCGGTTGTACCGACCAGACGTCCCGGCCCTTGCTGGCAAGAATCTCCGCGATGGTATGCATGGGCGTGCCCCCTTTTCGCGTCAATGCCGACGCCGGCAGCATAGCACGCAGACTGCAGGCCATCGCCGGTCCGCTGCGCTGCAGATCCGACGAAGACACCGCAACGGCACCGGCGCGTATCCACACATGGCGCCCGGCCAAAGTGTTGATGAGGCACTGCGCGGCACTGCGTGCCCCGCGACAGGCGGGGGCCGCGCGTCGTGCCGGTGCGTCCGGCTGAATGATGACGTGGGGAAGACCTTGTCGTTCCGGGGCCGCGACGCACGGTCGCACTTCGCCCCTGACGGGATGCGCGAGCGCACCTTTGTCGTATCCTGCCACCCTGTCGCCCCTCGCGGGCTTCCAGTCGGGATCTTCCGGGGGCATTCATGTCGCTGCCATCAAACACGCGCGAAGGCTTCGCCACCCGCGCCGGCTTCATCCTCGCCGCAGCGGGCAGCGCCGTGGGCCTCGGCAACATGTGGCGCTTCTCCTACCAGGCATCGGAAGGCGGGGGGGCGGCTTTCGTCCTGCTCTACATCGCACTGACCCTCATCCTTGGCATTCCGCTCATGCTCGCCGAGTTCGGCATCGGGCGGCGCGGGCAGCACGGGCCGATCGGTGCGATGCGTGCCCTGGGCGGGTCGCGCCTGGGCGGGATCGGCTACCTGTTCGCCGCAGGCGGCTTTTTGATCCTTACCTACTATTCGGTGATCGCTGGCTGGACGGTGCGGTTCGCCATCGAGTCGGCATTCGTGGGGTTCTCCCGTGATGCCGCCGCGCACTTCGAAGCCGTGGCGACGGGCGTGGACGCCGTCGGTTTCCACCTGCTGTTCATGGCGGCGACGGTGTTCGTCGTCATGGGCGGCGTGAAAAGCGGCATTGAACGCGCGTGTCTGATCCTCATGCCCCTGCTGTTCTTGACCATCCTCGGCCTGGCGCTGTGGGCGGCAACCATCGATGGGGCGGCGGCAGGCTATCGCGTCTATCTGTGGCCAGACCTCGGCGAGTTGATGAACCCGGCCGTGTGGCGTGCGGCGGCGGCACAGGCCTTTTTCTCGCTGAGCCTCGGCATGGGCGTGATGCTGACCTTCGCCTCGTATCTGCACGACGCGCAGGACCTGCCACAGTCAGCGACGATTGTCGCCTTCAGCGATTTTGGCGTGGCCTTCGTCGCCGGCCTGGTGGTGTTCCCGGTGATCTGGTCGCTGGGGCTGCAGGGCGCAGTCAGCAGCAGCACCGTGGGCGCGCTGTTCATCGCCCTGCCAAGCGCGTTCGAGGCCATGGGCACGGCCGGACGCGTGGTCGGCCTGTTCTTCTTCTTCACGCTGGCGGTGGGCGCACTGACCTCGGCGATCTCGCTGCTCGAAGTGGTGACGGCCACCCTCATGGACGAATGGCAGCTGTCGCGACGCCAGGCTGCAATCGGCACCGGGGTGGTGATCGCGGCCTGCGGAATCCTGCCGGCAACCAGCCTCGGGGCGCTCGGCATCATGGACCAGATTGCCGGTGAGCTGCTGCTGGTCGTCGGGGCGCTGGCCGTGGCGGTCGTCGCCGGCTGGCGGGCGCGCGCAGCCATCGAAGCCGAACTGCTGCGCGGTGCGTCGCCGTTCTGGGCCCGACAGGTGCCGCGAATCATGGGCGCACTGCGCTATGTCGTGCCACCCATCGTCGCGGTGGTGCTCTACTTTTCGCTGAAAAGCTCGGTCGAGGCCGTCATCGCCCTGTTCTGAGCGACGCGCCTGCCACACCGGCGAGCGACGACGCGAAAAACGGTGTCGCCGTACCCCCGTTCACCGCTGTTGGCGAACGCGCTCGAAAAGGCAGATGGCGGCCGCGGCCGCCACGTTGAGCGATTCCGTGGCACCTGCCATGGGAATGGCAACCACGGCAGCGGCCGCAGCGGCAAGGCGCGGATCGAGCCCGGCGCCCTCGTTGCCGAACAGCAGCGCGACGTGCCCGGTGAGGGTCGTGTCGTAGAGCGCCACCGGCCCGCGCTGGTCGCTGGCGATGACCCGTCCGCGATAGCCGGCAATGAATGCTGCGAGGTCGACGTCCTCATGAATACGCAGGCCGAAATGCGCGCCCATGCCCGCGCGCAATACCTTCGGCGACCAGGCCCGCGCACACGGCGGCGCGAGATACACCTCATCCATTCCGGCAGCGGCCGCAGAGCGCAGCAACGCACCGAGGTTGCCCGGATCCTGCACGCCGTCGAGCAGCACGCAGGGCCCTGCCGCCCGGGGATCGGTGACCTGCCGGGGCACCGGGAAGCGCGCGAGGATGCCCGCCGGCGTGACCAGCGTCGACAGGCGTGCATGCAGGTGGTCGGCGAGCACCGTGACCGGCACCTCAGCCGGGAGGCGCGCCAGCACCGCGGCAGTTTCAGGAACCGCCAACTCGCCCTCGCCGACGACGACCTCGGCCGGAATGCCGCCGTGGTCAAGGCATGCCGTGACGAGGTGCAACCCCTCGAGCAACGCCTCGTCATCGCCCGCCGAACGGCGCAGCGCAAGGAGCGCACGGAAGTGCGCATTGGCCGCCGAGCGGATCGGTTCGTTCAACACCGCACCACGCCCGGCAACGAAACATGTCCCGCCGGGCGGCGCATGCCCGCCCGGCCGGAAACCCGCATCACAGGATGTAGCGGCTCAGGTCCTGGTCGCGGACCAGGTCGCCGAGCTGCGCCTCGACATAGGCCGCATCGATCGCCAGCTGCTCACCGCTGCGGTCGGCGGCATCAAAGGAGATCGATTCCAGCAACCGCTCCATGACGGTATGCAGGCGGCGCGCGCCGATGTTCTCCTGCTCGCTGTTGAGGTGGAAGGCGATCTCTGCAAGCCGTGCGACTGCAGTATCGTCAAAGGCCACCGCAAGCCCCTCCGTGGCGAGCAACGCCTGGTACTGGCGCGTGAGCGCAGCATCCGGCTCGGTAAGAATGCGCACGAAGTCGGCCGCCGAGAGTGCCGACAGCTCGACGCGGATTGGAAAGCGCCCTTGCAGCTCCGGTATCAGGTCGGAGGGTTTGGCGGCGTGGAAAGCCCCCGACGCGATGAAGAGGATGTGGTCGGTACGCACCATGCCGTATTTGGTATTGACCGTACAGCCCTCGACCAGTGGCAGCAGGTCACGCTGCACGCCTTCGCGCGACACGTCGGCACCGCTGGTCTCGCCGCGCCGCGCGACCTTGTCCAGTTCGTCGAGAAAAACGATGCCGTTCTCCTCGACGTTGCGCAGCGCCGTGGCGCGGATCTCCTCCTCGTTGACCAGGCGTCCGGCCTCTTCGTCGACGAGCTGACGGAAGGCGTCGCGGACGCGCAGCTTGCGCACGCGCCGGCGGTTGCCGCCGATGTTCTGGAACATCGACTGCAGCTGGCCGGTCAGCTCTTCCATACCGGGCGGGGCCATGATCTCGACACCCACCGGCATCGCCGACACCTCGACCTCGATCTCGCGGTCATCGAGCTGGCCCTCACGGAACATCTTGCGGAATTTCTGCCGCGTGTCGCTGTCGCGCGATTCGCCGCCGGGCGGCGGCGGCAGCAGCGCATCGAGGACCTTTTCCTCAGCGGCATCCTCGGCGCGATGGCGCACCTTGGCCGTCTCGATCTCCCGTGTCATCTTCAGTGCCACGTCCATGAGGTCGCGGATGATGCTGTCGACCTCGCGGCCGACATAACCGACCTCGGTGAATTTGGTGGCTTCGACCTTCACGAAGGGCGACTGGGCGAGCCGCGCCAGGCGGCGGGCGATCTCGGTCTTGCCGACGCCCGTCGGGCCGATCATGAGGATGTTCTTCGGCGTGATCTCGTTGCGCAGCGCCGGCTCGACCTGCAGGCGTCGCCAGCGGTTGCGCAGGGCGATGGCGACGGCGCGTTTGGCCTGCGCCTGGCCGACGATGTGCTTGTCCAGCTCCTGGACGATTTCGCGGGGGGTCATCTGGGTCATGGTTGGAAGGCCGCTCAGGGCAACGTCTCGATGGTGATGTGCTGGTTGGTGTAGATGCAGATGCTTCCGGCGATCGCCAGGGCTTTGGCGACGATCTCCTGCGGTTCGAGATCGGTGTTCTCGAGCAGCGCGCGCGCCGCTGCCTGGGCGTAGGGGCCACCCGAACCGATGGCCATGAGATCGTCCTCAGGCTCGATGACGTCGCCGTTACCCGAAACGATCAGGGAGCGGCTGGCATCGGCCACGCACAGCAGGGCTTCCAGCCGGCGCAGGCGGCGGTCGCTGCGCCAGTCCTTGGCCAGCTCGATGGCCGCACGACCGAGATTGCCATACTGCTCGATCTTGCCCTCGAAGAGCTCGAAAAGCGTGAAGGCGTCGGCGGTGCCGCCGGCAAAGCCCGCCAGCACTCGACCCTCTGCCAGCCGCCGGACCTTGCGCGCATTGCCCTTGACGATGGTGTTGCCGAGCGTCACCTGGCCGTCACCGCCCACCGCGACACGGTCGCCGCGGCGCACGGAGACGATCGTCGTCCCGTCGAATTGCTGCATGACATTCCTCGCAAAGGGGTCAACGGGGATTCTACCGGCCGTTGCGCCGGCCGAGGGGCCCCGATTCATGGTTGTCCATGGCCGCGGCGCCGACCCCGCGCCCGCGGATGGGCCTCGTCGTAGACACGCGCCAGGTGCTGGAAGTCGAGGTGTGTATAGACCTGCGTCGTGCCGATGTCGGCGTGACCGAGCATCTCCTGTACGGCGCGCAGGTCGCGGCTCGACTCGAGGACGTGAGTGGCGAAGCTGTGGCGGAACAGGTGTGGGTAGACGCGCTGGTTGAGCCCGGAGCGGATCGCCCAGTGGCGAACACGGGCCTGCACGCTGCGCGGGCTGATGCGCCGTCCGCGGGTACCGACGAACAGCGCCGTCTCGCCGGGCCGCGCCATGCCGCCGCGCACCGCGAGCCACGCGGCGACGGCCTCGCGGGCCCGGCGGCCGACCGGCACGATGCGCATCTTGCGGCCCTTGCCGGTGACGCGCACCGTGCCGTCGGTGCCGTCGAGGTCGGGCGGGTCGAGGCCGACCAGCTCGGCGAGGCGCAGCCCGGAGGAATAGAGCAGCTCGAGCATGGCGCGATCGCGCCGCACGAGGGGCGTGTCCCCCTCGATGCACAGCAGGCGCGCCATCTGGTCGACATCGAGGGTCCCGGGCAGGGTGCGCGCCACCCGTGGTGCGGTGATGTCGATGCCCGGGTTGTTGCGGACCTGCCCCTCGCGCAACAGGTAGTTCATGAAGCTGCGCACGCCCGACAACCGCCGCTGCACGCTGCGTGGTGCCAGGCCGCCGGCGTGGCTCGCGGCGGCGAATCGCCTCAGGTGGTGGTTGCGCAGCGCGCTGAAGCGCGCGATGTCCTGGGCGGTGCACCAGGCCGCGAGGCAGGCGAGGTCGCGGCGATAGCTTCTGGCCGTGTGCGGCGACAGGCGGCGCTCGTCCTGGAGGTGGACGAGGAAACGTTCGACGGTCTGCCACTCGGCCGGGTCCATGGCCAACATTCCGGGCGCCGTGGCCGCCGGCCGATCCGGCTCAGTCCGGGCGGCTCAGCGCACAGCCGACAAGCTCACCGAGCCGGACCAGGAGTTCGAGGCCCTGGCCGGGATGGAAGTGCGCGGCATCGCGGTTGCCGATGGCAAGAAAACCCAGTGAGGCCTCGCGCCCGAGCGGTACCAGCGCCACCGAACCGATACCGACGTTGCCGGCACCGAAAAGGAAATCGCGCTGGGTGTCGCGGATCTGTCCACAGCGCGGGTTACCCGATTGAAGAAAGGTGCGAAATGGCGCGATGCACGGGTCGTCACGGGCGATGAGACGCAGGAAACGCGTCTCGTTCGCCGCCCCTTCCGCATCGGCGCTGAACAGCACCAGCACCGCATCGTCGGCGCCGAAACTGACGCGCAGTTCGCGCTCCAGCACGCGGATGACCCGCTCGCGGTCGGTGGCCTCGACCAGCCGCAGTGCCAGCGCGTGGATGCGCGCCGCGGTCTGGTCGTTGCCCCGTGCGACGTCGATGAACTCCTTGAGCTTGCGTTCCAGCCCGAGGTTCTTCTGGCGCAACACCGACACCTGTCGCTCGACCAGCGACACGGCACCGTCGCCGGCCTGGTGCGGCAGGCGCAGGGCGGCCAGCAGGGCCGCGTGGTGTTCGAAGAAATCGGGGTGGGCCTGCAGATAGGCGACGATGGACGATTCGCTGGCTTCCCCACCGGCGACCGGCTGCGGCTTCGGTGTGCTCATGCGTCGATCACTCCCTGGTAGACGGTCACCGCCTCGCCGGTCATCCAGAGTGGATCATCCGGCCCCTGCCAGCGGATGTCGAGCACCCCGCCCGGCAATTCGACCCGCACCTGTGCATCGAGGCACTGCCACAACCGGCCCACGGCCACTGCGGCACAGGCACCGGTGCCACAGGCGGCGGTCTCACCCGCGCCGCGCTCGTGGACCCGCAGGCGCACGCGGTTGCGGGACACGACCTGCATGAAGCCGATGTTAGCACGCTGCGGAAAACGGGCATGGCGCTCGAGCAGGGGGCCGAGCACTGCTACGGGCGCATCATCCACGGATGCAACTTCGATGACGGCATGCGGGTTGCCCATCGAGACGACGCCGACCTCCACCGTCGCATCACCGGCATCGAGCGTATAGCGCGGCGCCTGCCGGTCGGCGACAAAGGGCACGCGTGGGGGGTCGAATACCGGCACGGCCATCTCCAGCGTCACGCGACCATCGGCGTGCACCTCGGCACGCAGGCTGCCACCGGCGTGACCGAGCTGCAGGATTCCACGGCCCTCGCCGGCCAGCAGCCGCGCGATGCAGCGCGCGCCGTTGCCGCACTGGCCGGCCTCGCTGCCGTCGGCATTGAAGACCCGGTACCCGATGTCGTCACCGGGCCGATACGGCGCCTCAAGCCACAGCAACTGGTCGAAGCCGACACCGCGCCGGCGGTCGGCCAGTGCCTGGATGCGTGCCGGTGCCGGCAGGTCGAGCCCGTCACCGCGCACGACCATGAAATCATTGCCGAGGCCGTGCATCTTGGTGAAGGGAATCGTCATTCGCGGGTGCCGGGTGATGCGCCGAGGCCGGCGATTATAGGTCAGCACCGCCGTGCCGACCGGCGAGATGATGGCGGACCAGTGCGGTAGACTTTTGTCAAATCGGCCGCTATCGTGTCGCCTCCCGCCGGGGCGGCCAATCACAAGGGCAGGGTTTCATGCGTCACATCATGGTGTTGAATTCCAAGGGTGGCTGCGGAAAAAGCACCATCGCGACGTCCCTGGCGAGTTGGTACGCCGGCAGGGACCACAAGGTTGCCCTCGTGGATTATGACGAACAGGCCTCGAGCCTCGACTGGCTCGGCCGCCGGCCCGAAAACCGCCCGCACATCGCCGGTGTGGCCGGCTTCGAAAGCGGTTTCCGTAACGTGCCCCGCACCTCGGACGTGGTCATCATCGACGCCCCGGCACGCTCGCACGGGCGTGAACTGACCGACCTCGTGCGCCACGCCGAAACGGTGGTGGTGCCCGTGCTGCCCTCGACCATCGACATCCAGGCCACCGACCGTTTCATCGACGAACTGATGGACGTCGGCAAGGTAGAGCGGCGCGAGGTCAAGATCGCCGTGGTCGGCAACCGCGTGCGCGAACAGGCGCTGATCGCCCAGGACCTCGACGAATACCTCGGCAAGCTCAAGCTGCCCTACCTGACGCGCCTGCGCGAAGCACAGAACTATGTCCGCGCCTACACCCGCGGGCTGGGCGTCTTCGAGTTGCCGGAATACCTCGCCTGGCCCGACTGGGAGCAATGGAAGCCCCTGCTCTCCTGGCTCAACAGCAAGCGCAGCCAACCCTGATTACACCGCCTTGGCCGCACCACGCGGCCAGCGGCTCAGGCCGGCGTGGGGTGGCTGTCGCCCCGGACCACCGGCAGACGAGGTGCGTTGCCGTTCTTCACGGCCGCACGTTCCCCAGCACTCAGGGCCAGGCCCTGTTCGAAGGCCCGATGCGCAGCCTCGGCGTCCCCGAGGCGCGTCATCAGCCGGCCCAGCGCATGCCAGGCTGCCGGGGCCGGCCGGATGGACAGGCTCGCTTCGATGTAGCTGCGCGCCTTGCCCCACAATTGGTGCGTGACACACGCCCGGCCGGCGGCAAGCAGGAGCGCGGGGTCCTCCGGATGCTCGGCAAGCCAGGCCTCGACGCGCTTGAGGTGAGCCGCCGGGTCAGCTGTCTCGAGGCGACCGTAGAGGTCGAGCAGCGGTTCATCGAGCGCCTCACGGAGCACCCGCCGGATCTCGCCTTCCGCCTCCTCGACGGCACCGGCCGCGACCAGGCCGCGGGCGCGGGCCGCGACGAGCTCCGGATTGCGGCGCAGGTGACGCGGTGTGGACTGCCACACGGCGTCGAGGGCGGCACGGTCAGCACCGGCATCCGCCATCCGGTGGCCGCAGGCGTCGATGGTCCAGCGGTCGAGGATCATCGCCGGCACGTTGCCCCGCTTGCGGATCTGCGGCAGCAGCTCGGCCAGCGCCGGCCAGTCACACTGGCGGTAATGCACTTCACCGAGCAGTTTGAGTGCCTGCGGATGGTCCGGATACATCTCGCGGACGCGCGCCAGGCTCGCCTGGGCCTCGGCATACTGGCCATCCTCGAGCTGCAGCTCGGCCTGGGTCAGCAGTACCGCGTGGCTGGCCGCCGGGACCTGCTCGCGGGCCATGTCCAGCCAGCCGTCACGGCGTGCGTGGTCGCCCTGCATCTGCGCGGCACGGGCGGCGGCCAGATAGCTGAGAAGCGGCGTTTCGCTGAAGCGCGCACCTCGCGTCAACAGTCGCTCGCCGCGCGCGAGCTTGCCTTCGGCCAGGGCGATGTAACCCTTGGTCGCCTGACGACCGAAATAGTTGCCCTTGAGCTGCGCCCAGGTCTGGCCGAGCCGGCGCGGCACGAGCCACACGTGCACCAGCAGCCGCACCGCCATGTAGGCCAGAAGGAGCAGGAAGGCCAGCACCGGCACCGACATCTCGACGACATGCCCGCGGAAGCTCACCAGCACATAGCCGTTGTCCTCCAGCAACAGGTGGGCCGCGAGCGCGCCGGCGGCGAGGACGAGGATGACGGCGAAGCCGGCCTTCACCGCGCGTCGTCTCCTGCAGTGACCTCAAGCAACGCCGCCAGCGAGCCGGAAATGTCCGGCAGGCCTTCGGGCAGCTCTGTGTCGGCCAGCTCTTCCAGGGTGGCGAGGGCCGCCTGCACCTCGCGCGCGGTGGTGTCGAAGTTCTGCTCGAGGCGCGACGTGGCGGCAGCCAGTGAGCGACGGAACATGCCGGCGTCGCCGCGCATCAGGGCGAGGCGCGCGATCTGCAGCTCGATGTCGAGGCTGCGCACCAGCAGGGCGTGATCGGCCTCGGGCAGCAGCGGCGTGACCGGCACGTCCGTGCGGCGCACGCTGACCAGACTGCGGAACGCGTTGCGCAGCGCCATCAGCGCCCTGTCGGTACCGGTCAGCTCGGCGGGCGTTTCGGCGGGTGTGCCGCGAAAGCTTTCGGGGGCGCGGTGCCGCGCCGGGAAGCGCTCCAGCCGGTCGGCGAGGTTGCCGAGGCTCAGGACGATGCCCTCGACATCCGGTTGGGGCACAGCCCGCAGCGCCTGCATTTCCTGGCTGAGGCGCTTGCGCACCGGCGTGAGGCGCGGGTCGGCAAGCTCACGGAGGGTTTCGTCGGCCAGCGCCAGCGCCGTCTGCGCCACGCCCGTATCGCCGGCAAGGCCGAGCTGGGCATTGGCGATGCGCATGTAGTGCTCGGCCTCCGACAGCAGCCAGGCCGCGCGCACGCCGTCACCGACGCCGACGAAGCGTGCGATCGACTGTTCGATCTGGCTGACCCGGTCCGGCAGGGTCTGGAGCGCCTCGCTGTCGCTGGCGAACTGTCCGCCGAGGCGGCTGAATTCATCCTCGAGATTGCGGCGGGCCGTGGTCAGCTCGTCGAGCCGTGCACCGAGCGCATCCAGCGCCGAGGTGCGGGCGGCGAGGTCGGCCTTGAGGGCTTCGATCCCGGGATCGGTGGCCGGGGCACGACCCGACCAGAAGGCATAGCCCGCGCTCGCCGCGGAGACGGCCAGCGCAAGCAGCGCGAAGAGCGTGGACCACGCCCGCGGACGCGCTGCAGCCTCCGCCGGAATGGCGGGCGTCGCGGGTCCCGTACCCGTATCGTCGGGGCCGGCACCCTGGTGGGTGGTTTCCTGCATGAAGGGCCGTCGCGTGGGCGCGTGTCAGGCGGCCATTCTGCCAGTGATCGGCAATGGCATCCACGCCGGGTGCGGCGTGGACGGGGTCAGTCGCACCACTCCCGGACGGCGCCGAGCGCCGCGGCACGTTCCTGGTCGAGTTCCTCGTCGGTGAGGTAGATGCGCTCGCCATCCGGGCCGGGCTTGTAGAGGCGGCGTGCATTCTCGTAGCTGGCCACCCGCGCACGCGCCTGTTCGCAGATCGCCTGCCGCTCGGACCGCACCTGCTCACGGGCCTGTTCCCCGCTCTCCTCCTCGGTGGCCTCATCGGCCTCCCGCTGGCTGGCGGCGACGCGCAGGTCAGCCTGTTCACGCACGCTGGCCTGGACGGCGGCGCGGTCCGTGCGCCGGTAGCGGATCGGCAGCGCCTCGGCATCGATGCTCGGCGGCGGCTGGTCGCTGTAGTGCGGGATGCCGTCGGCATCCACCCACTTGTAGACCGTTTCCTGCGCCCCGGCCGGCAGGACCAGCAGGCACGACAGAAGCAACCCGGCGAATGTGGCCACAGTCTTCATCGAAGCGACCTCGGCAGCGGTCATGACCCGCCCGGCAGCGCCGGGAAGAGCGCTGATTATGCCACCGGGATCGCCGGCGCCGGCTTGACGCGCTTCACGTTCGGCGGCCGCCGGCCGGGGGTCAGGTATAAGCCCGCTCGCCGTGTTCGACCGTATCGAGACCTTCGCGCTCGTGCTCCTCGTTGATGCGCAGGCCGACGGTCACTTCGGCGATCCGGCACGCCCCCCAGGCCACCAGCGCCGACCAGCCGAGGGTGATGACCACGCCGGCGACCTGGACCCCGGTCTGGCGCAGCATGCTGTAGTCGTCCATGCCGGTGCCGCCCAGCGACGGCGCAACCAGCACACCGGTGAGGACCGCACCAAGGATGCCACCGACGCAGTGCACGCCGAAGACATCGAGGGCGTCATCGTAGCCGCACCATGCCTTGAGCTGGCTCACCGCCCACAGGCAGAGGAGCCCGGCGAGGGCACCAAGAAACAGCGCCCCCATCGGACCGGCCGAACCGCACGCCGGGGTGATGGCGACCAGGCCGGCGATCGCACCCGACGCGGCACCGAGCATCGTCGGCGTGCCGCGCACCAGCCACTCGCCAACCGTCCAGCTCACCACCGCCGCCGCCGTCGCCAGCAGCGTGTTGACGAACACCAGACCTGCGAACGCGTTGGCCTCGAGGTTCGACCCGACATTGAAGCCGAACCAGCCGACCCACAGCAGCGCCGCGCCGATCATCACCATCGGCAGGTTGTGCGGGGGCATCGGCGTGGCGCCGTGGCCGAGCCGCCGGCCGAGGGTCACGGCGCAGACCAGGCCGGCGATGCCGGCATTGATGTGCACCACCGTGCCGCCGGCGAAGTCGATGGCACCGAGGCCGAACAGGAAGCCCTCCGAAAACCACACCATGCGCGCCACCGGCAGGTAGGCGAGCACCGACCACAGCAGCATGAAGACCAGCACCGCAGCGAACTTCATGCGTTCGGCGAAGGCGCCGACGATGAGGCAGGGCGTCAGCGCGGCGAAGGTGCCCTGAAAGGCGATGAAGACATATTCCGGGATGACCACGCCCTCCGTGAAGGTGTCGCTCACCGAATCGACCGTGACGCCGCGCAGGAAGGCCCGCTCGAAGCCACCGATGAAGGCCCCCGAGCCGGCGAAGGCCAGGCTGTAGCCGAACAGCACCCACAGCACCAGCATCAGGGAAAAGACGACGAAGATCTGGATCTGCACCGACAGCACGTTCTTGGCCCGGACCATGCCGCCATAGAACAGGGCCAGCCCGGGCACGACCATCATCACCACGAGCAGCGTCGAGGTCATCATCCACGCCACATCCCCCTTGTCGGGACGCGCCACGCCGTCGGCCAGCACCAGCGCAGGCACAAAAAACAGGAGCAGGGCAAGCAGCGCGGGCAGGCTCGTGCGGCCGGCGAGGTGTCTGGTTGGGGTCACGGCAGGTCTCCTGGCAAACATGGGTTCCGGCAGGCGACTCAGACGGCGTCCGGGCCGACCTCGCCGGTGCGGATACGCACCACTTCATCGAGGTGGCTGACGAATATCTTGCCGTCGCCGATCTTGCCGCTGCGCGCGCTGTTGGCGATCGCCTCGACCACCTGCTCGGCAATCTCGTCGGCGACGACGACCTCGAGCTTGGTCTTGGGCAGGAAATCGACGACGTATTCGGCGCCGCGGTACAGCTCGGTGTGGCCACGCTGTCGGCCATAGCCCTTGACCTCGGTGACGGTGACGCCACGGACGCCGATGTCGAGGATCGCCTGACGCACGTCCTCGAGCTTGAAGGGCTTGATGATGGCAACGATGTACTTCATGGCGTATGGCCCCGGCCTGATCATGGCGAATCGCCCGATCGCCGCCTTGTCAACGCGAGTTACGCGTCGCTTTCATTGCTTCCGTCGCTTGAGCGCCGAAGCACAGGCTGGCACGATCACCTTCACGGCCAAGCACGAAGCGTGCCAGCCCGTGGACCCTGCCGAAGCCGCGTCACCACGGGCGTGCGCGGTGGCCATCGGCAGGGGCCTGCACCACAATGGCGCAGCGGCGGGCCCGGTCTGGTTCGAAGCAGGGCAAGCGCCCGGCGCCGCCCATCACCCTCCAAATTCAGGAATCAACATGGACGCCAAAGTCATCGAAGACCTCGCCCGCAAGCTGGCGGCCAGCGTGCCTGCCGGCGTCCGCGCCCTGCAGGCCGACCTCGAACGCAACTTCGCCGCCCTGCTGGCCAGCGCCTTCGACCGCCTCGACCTTGTCACCCGCGAGGAATTCGACACCCAGCGCAAGGTGCTCGAGCGCACGCGCGAGAAACTCGACGCCCTGGAAAAAACCCTGCGCGACCTCGAGGCGGCCCGCGGCGGCAACACCCCACCGGCGGGCTGAGGGCCACCGGCACCGGGCCCGGCAGGCCGGGGGTACGCGCCATGCGGCTGGCGAGCGTCATCACCCGGGCCCAGATCGGGCTGAACGCTCCCGAAGTCACCGTCGAGGTCCACGTCGCCGGCGGCCTGCCGGCACTGAACATCATCGGCCTGGTCGAAACGGCGGTGCGCGAGAGCCGCGACCGCGTGCGGGCGGCGATCCAGCAGACCGGCCTCGAGTTCCCCGGCGGGCGCATCACCGTCAACCTCGCACCGGCCGACCTGCCCAAGGCCGGCAGCCGCTACGACCTCGCCATCGCCGTGGGCATCCTCGCCGCGGCCGGCCAGGTGCCTGCAGGCCCTCTGCAAGTCAGCGAGTTCTTCGGTGAACTGGCCTTCTCCGGCAGCCTGCGCGGCGTGCCCGCCATGCTGCCGGCGCTGCTCGCCGCGGCCGGCAGTGGCCGGCGCATCATCATCCCCGAGAACGGCAGCGCCGAGGCCGCCCTGCTCGGCGGCGCCGAAATCCGCACCGCGCCGGATCTCGCCACCGTGGTCCGCCACCTCACCGGCGACATCGAACTGCCCGCGCCACGCGGTGCCTGCCCGGTGGGCGAGCCGGCTCACGAAGACCTCGCCGACGTGCACGGCCAGCTGCAGGCCCGCCGTGCACTCGAGATCGCCGCGGCGGGCGGTCATCACCTGCTCTTCAGTGGCCCGCCAGGCACCGGCAAGACGATGCTCGCCCGCCGGCTGCCGGGGCTGCTGCCGCCGCTCGACGACGACGAGGCCCTTGAAGTGGCGGCACTGCGCTCGCTGGTCGGCCTGCCGGTGCGCGCCGGCAGGCCGCCATTCCGGGCACCGCACCACACGGCCTCCGCCGCAGCAATGGTCGGCGGCACGCGCAACCCGCGGCCTGGCGAGATCTCCCTCGCCCACCGCGGCGTGCTGTTCCTCGACGAGTTGCCCGAATTCAGTCGGCCGGTTACCGAGGCACTGCGCGAGCCGTTGTCGACCGGTCGCGTCAGCATCGCGCGAGCCGGTGGCACGGTGACATTTCCTGCCGCCTTCCAGCTGGTCGCGGCGATGAACCCCTGCCCCTGTGGTTTCGCCGGCGACCCCGAGCAACCGTGCCGCTGCTCACCCGAGCAGATACGCCGCTACCAACTCAAGGTCTCGGGCCCGCTCCACGACCGCCTCGACCTCATCGTGCCCGTCACCCGCACGGGGCTCTTCGACGGCGCGGCCGGGGGCGAGCCCTCGGCTCCCGTGCACGAACGGGTATTGACCGCGATCGACCGCCAACGCCACCGGGGCGTGCTGCGTAACGGTCAGCTCGGCGGTATGGCGCTGAAGGCC
The DNA here is from genome assembly GCA_964417725.1 of uncultured Chromatiaceae bacterium. Lineage (GTDB taxonomy): Bacteria > Pseudomonadota > Gammaproteobacteria > Steroidobacterales > SHZI01. The sequence goes on along the minus strand of CAYQIV010000011.1, from coordinate 72,402 downwards.
CACGCCTCGCCCGACGCCGCCGGGCAGGCCCTGCTGGCCGCTGCCGCGCGGCGCTTCTTTCTTTCGGCACGGGTCCTCGACAGCGTGCGCCGCGTGTCGCGGACGATCGCCGACCTCGCGGGGCGCGAGCGGATCATCGCGGAAGACGTGGCCGAGGCACTGAGCCTGCGCGCTGACCGGTTGCCGGCCTGAGCGCGGACCCGCGCCCGGGACCATCACGACACGGAGCAGTCAGCTGCCGGAAGCGTCGAGCATGTAATCCACGGCAGCGGCAACATCGGCATCGGACAGGTCAGGCCGGCCCCCCTTGGGCGGCATGTAGCCCGCCGCACCCTGGTACCCCTCAATGCCATGTTTGTCGAGGGTCTCCCGGCCTTGTGCCAGGCGCGGCTTCCATGCCGCGGCATCGCCCACCCTGGGCGCACCGGCCACACCGGTCCCGTGACAGGCCAGGCAAGCCTGCTGGTAGATGGATTCGCCGGCGGCGCTGACAGACGCCGCGACGGGAGGTGCGGCCGCGGCGCGGGTGGCCACGCTGGCCGCATCGCCAGCCGGGGCGGCAGCCGGCGGCGGGGCGGCGGGCTCGTCCGGCGCATCACCGGGCAACGCCACCCGGCCCGCGGGGGCAAGGCGCGCGTCGACCGCGGCCACGTAGGCAGGGTCTTCACGCAGCCAGTCCGCCTGGTCGCCGCCCATCCAGCGCGCGAAGATGACGAGGAAAAAGCCCACCGCGACCAGGCCGCCCATCACCAGCGTGAAGATGTCGAAGAATTTCCGGTTGTGGTCGCTCAAGGCAACTCCTGTGCACTCAGGCGGCAAGGACGATCGAGACAGAGTATAAGTGCTGCCCGCAGGGGCACAAGCGCATCAACCGGTCGACAGCAGGGGCCGCCGGGGGGAGGCGAAGTCGCGTGTCCCGGCCATCGCGCGCAGGCCCTCGAGGTCGTCGAGATGGACTGCGCTGCTGCCACGCCGGGTGATCAGGCCGCGGGTCTCGAGGTTACGAAAGCTGCGGCTGACCGTCTCCTTGGTCAGGCCGAGGAAATTGGCGATGTCCTCACGACTCATCGGCAGGTGCACCTCACCGAGGGCGGGGTCGGCGTCATCACCGAAGTGCTCCGTCTGGCGGCGCCAGTGGCGCAGGTAGAGAAGGAACACCGCGAGACGCTCGGCGGCCGTGCGCTGACCAAGGCTGTAGACCACGTCGAGAATGTCCTCGATGACGCGCGACATCATGTGCATGAAGGCGCGTTCCGCCACCGGATCCCTGGCCAGGCGCTCGTCGAGCCGCCACCGCGGGCAACAGGCCACCCGCGCCGCCGTCACTGCCTCCACACCGAAAAAATAACTGTCGGTGGTGGTCAGGCCGACAAAGTTGTCGCGGAACAGGAAGGCCAGCACCTGACGCCGGCCGTCCATGCCGGTACGCGTCAGGCGCATCACCCCGGAGACGATGTTGTAGACGTGGTCGGCCGGTGCACCCGCAGCGATCAGCACCTCACCGGGCTGCAGCGTCCGGACGGGTGCCCCGTCGAAGACATCGAGGAAGAGGTCGGCAGACGGGGCGGGAGTCGACATGGGCGCAAGCATGGCGAGCACTGGCGCGACTGGCAAGCGCAGCAGTTGGACGCCGGCAGACCCGCTTGGGTATGATCAGCCGCCGCGTGCAGCGCCCGTAGCTCAGCTGGATAGAGTACTGCCCTCCGAAGGCAGGGGTCAGAGGTTCGAATCCTCTCGGGCGCGCCATTTCACTCTTTTCTTTCAACAGGTTAAAAGAACGCCCTTCGGCCACTGTCCTTTTCTCGCAAAAGTTGTGTGGGATGCGTGCGAGAAATTCACAGGACCGTGTGGGGGTGCCGCCCGCAACCGATGTCCGAATGTATGCCGAAGACCGTGCACACTCACCTGTGGCACGCCGGCGCGGTTCGGGGCCAAATTCCATCCCGAACTGAGGACGCTCTGCGTCGGTTGGCCACGGTACGCGAACACGAAATCCCGGTGCTTGTCACGTTGCTCGTCGACGACGCGACGAGCAATCGCATTCAGCACCAAGACCCGTTCCTGGTTGTTCCAGACCCGGTTGCGGTTATTCCGGTCTCGGATGAATACCAAGAAACTCTCCTGCACGCACTGCGGCATCGGCGAACGGCGACAACACGACATCCGCGCCACACTCCCTCAATCGATCCTCCTCCGCGGGATCCTGGCTTCGCATCACGATCTTTCCACTAAAGCCCGCCTCCCGCAATGCGTTGACCAGGACAACGCGGGCATCACTGTGGGTGAGTGTGGCAGCCGCGGGAGGCATCGCGATGATGGCCCAGCGCACGCCCTTGAGGGGAAGGCTGGAAATCAGATCGGGGTCTGCGGCGTCGCCATACATTCCGGGCAATCCCCGGTTCTTCCAGAGCCTGAGTGTCTCCGGATCGAAGTCCACGCCGAAGGGCCGAACTCCGGCATCTTGCAGGACTTTGGCGATTTCGGAGCCGTACCTACCGAGACCGAAAATCACGGCTTCGTAGCGGGCCAGCGGTTGCGGTGGACTATCGCCCTCGCGATGAGGGATGCGGCGTTCGAAAGCGCCGATGTAGGGCTCGGCGAAGCGATACAGTGTCTGTGAATAGAGAATCATGTAAGTCGAGAGCGTGATGGTCACGAGACCAACGAGCGTGACCAACGCCATCGCACTTTCCGAAGCGTGACCGAGTGTGATTCCCATCGCCATAAAGATTAGTGAGAACTCGCTGATCTGCGCCACGGTCAAGCCCGCAAGGAACCCGGTACGCTTTCGGTATCCCATAAAGCCCATGATGATCATTACGATCAGTGGGTTACCGATCAACACGAACGCCGACAGCGTGAGGGCTGCCGGAACTTGCTCGCCGAGCGTACCGATCTGCATTCCAGAACCCAGCGAGATGAAGAAGAACAGTAGAAGGAAATCGCGCAGGCTCGACAGGCGCGAGGCTATGGATTCGCGGTACGCGGTCGAGGCCAACGACACGCCGGCGAGCAGACCGCCGAGTTCCTTGCCCATTCCGATGAAATCCGAGATCGCGGCGAACAGTACTGCCCAGGCAAGTGCAAACGTGACCAATAGCTCTGGCACGCGCGCAACGCGGCGCAACAGTTGCTCGGCTGCAAACCGCATAAACGCGCCGATGATGATCAGCAGGAGGATACTCCCGCCAAGTGTCGTCAGCGCGACCTCTTCCGCGCTTGCTGCCGTGGTGCCGATGCCAAACGCGGACAGAACGATCATCGCAATCACGACAACTATGTCTTGTACGATCAGGAAACCTATCGCGATGCGCCCGTGAAGCGAATCCGCCTCGCGCTTGTCGGAGAGCAGCTTGACGATGATGATCGTGCTCGAGAAAGTGAGCGCAACGGCAACATACGCACTTGCGACCGGATCGAGTCCGAGCGCGAGACACAACAGGAAACCCACGATGGCAGTAAAAGCCACCTGTCCAAGACCGGTTGCGAGCGCGACCGGCCCGAGGGAACGTACGATGTGCAGATCGAGTTTGAGCCCTACGAGGAACAGCAAGACGGCGATGCCGATCTCCGCGAGAAACCTGACCTGGTCGGCCGACTCGAGCAAGCCGAGCACATCTGGACCAGCGATGATGCCCGTGGCGATAAAGGCCACGATCAGAGGCTGCCTGAGCAACAAGCCGAGTATGCCGAGGCCCGCGGCCAGCGCCAGCACTGCGGCGATTTGGGCAAAGGGCAATGCGGAGTCCATTCGCGACCTGATGCTCTTTCTTCATCGAAGCACGGGTTGAGCCAACTACGCTCGCAACGGGCTCAACAAGATTACGTCTCGATAGTAACCTACGTACTATCGGCGGGCGAAGCCCCGAAGGGAATGTTGCAGACGTAGCCACCAAAAGGCACCAAGATGAATCGATTTCAAAGCATCTTTTGCGTCGTGGACGGCCGAGAGACGGAAGACCCGGCCCTGGAGCGTGCGGTCGCGCTGGCGGAGAACCATCAGGCCGGCTTGACGGTCGTCGACGTGATTCCGCCCGTGCGGGCCCTCGGCACACGAGTGCGCGACGCTAACGAAGTGTTTGGCGAGCTACAGAAGACCATGGTTCGTGAACACGAAGCGCGGCTCGCAACCCGCCTGAAGGCCTTTCGCCAAAGACGCGACATCGACGGCAGGGTTTTGGTAGGCACATCGTTTCTTGAGGTCATTCGGGAGGTGTTGCGTAACGGGCATGATTTGGTGGTCAAGTGCCCGGAGTCTCCGATTTGGCTGGGGCGCCTTTTTTCAGGAGACGATATGCATCTGCTGCGAAAGTGCCCTTGCCCGCTCTTGTTAGTCAAACGACGGGCACAAAAATCATACCGACGTATACTCGCGGCCATCGACGTGGATGATGCCTGCTCACCCAAGGAGTTGGAGACGCGTCAGCAGCTCAATTCTCGTATTCTGAAAATGGCCGTGTCATTTGCGATTGCGGAATCCTCGGAGCTTCATGTTGCCCATGCCTGGGAGTCTCTCGGCGAATTGGCGAGCGGGCTCGTCTTCTCGTCGGGCATGCCGCGGGACACATTCGATGACGACATTGAGGACGAGCGGCGCCAACAGTGGCGCCTGCTCGATGGGTGCATCGGCCGCCTGAAGGCTGAATCGAAGTCGGCCAGCGATGCTCTCGATTATCTGCAACCACAGCTCCATTTACTCAAGGGGCCTGCGCGCAAGGAGATTCCGAGCTTGGCTGGATACCTGGCCATCGATTGCATCGTCATGGGCACGGTAGCGCGCACGGGTGTTTCCGGTTTCATCATGGGCAATACGGCAGAGACTATCCTCGAACAAATCGATTGCTCAGTGCTTGCGGTCAAGCCGCCCGGTTTCGTGACACCGGTCGGACTTGAGGACTGATACACGCATGAGTTTCCCAGGTATTTCCGGATACCCGCCCAAGCAAGACCGAATTGTTTCCCGAACTCCATCGGGCCGATCCCGCCCAACGTCGAGTGCCGACGCTGGGGATTATAAAACCGCTCAATGTAGCCGAACACTTCGGCCACCGACGTGCAAGTCTGTTTCTGTGATCCTCGGAGCCCCCGGCAGCGAGGCACGAATGAGAGTACCAACCGTCTCCTGCGGCAGTACTTCCCCAAGGACACGGCGCTGTCCGGATACTCAGCAAGCCAGCTTGTGAACTGCATTGCCCGGCGGGTATCGCTCAGGCGCCGTGTGTGGCGAGCCAGGCCATCACGCCGAGTTCGCGGCTGTCGGCGGGGGCCTTGTCGGCGGAGACGCGTTCGTGACCGGCGCGCGGGCGCGTGCCGCCGTTGGCCAGTGCCACGATGTAGGGGTCCCAGCCGGCCATCGTCGCCTCGGTATCGGGCTCGTCGACCGGCGGGCACGCTGCGTGCGGATCGCGTGTGTTGCTCATCATCGCCGCCATTTTTGCTGGTTATTATTGCGACACCGTGACTCTAACGCCGGCGCCATGCGGCGCGGGGCCGCATTGCACATAAGCGCCTGATTGGCGCCGGCCATCGGGGGACTGATGCCCTGGGTGATGCTCGCCGATGCCGTGCTGATCCTCCACGTGCTGTTCGTGGCGTTCGTCGTCGTCGGCCTGGTGCTGATCTGGGCGGGCCTGTGGCGGGGCTGGTCGTGGGTGCGCAACCGGCGCTTCCGCCTGCTGCATCTCGGCGCCATCGGCTTCGTCGTTGCCCAGGCGTGGGTCGGCGTGGTGTGCCCGCTGACGACCCTCGAGAACGCGCTGCGCGCACGCGCCGGCGTTCCCGGTTACGCCGGCACCTTCATCCAGACATGGCTCTACCGGCTGCTGTACTACGAGGGCAGCCCGTGGGTGTTCACCCTGGCCTACACCGCCTTCGGTGCCGCGGTCGCACTGACTTGGTGGCGGGGCCGGCCGCGCACTACACTAGGCGTGCCGGGCGAAACGCCGGCCGGCACGACCCACGCACAACGGATGACCCGCATGCCGCAACCGGGCAGCACCGATGGCCCTGGCCCCCTCTCGCCGCTGGAGCAGCGCGTGCTGGCGGCGATGATCACACCGGGTGAGCCAGCGCTCGAGGCGTTGCGCGCGCAACTCGCCGCGGCCTCCGTCGCCTCGCGCGTCCACAGCGGCGTCGGCTTCGTCACGCGGTTCAGCCTTCCGGCCACGCTGGCCGCGGCCGATACCGGTGCCACGCGGCGGATCCGCCCGCTGCACGCCGCCCATCCCGAACTCACCGAACCCGCCGAATTCCTGCTGCAGTTGCGCGATGGCCGCCTCGCCACGCTCGAGGCCTGGTGCCATGCCGGGCAATGGCCGGCCGACGAAACGCGCTTCGCCGTCGGCGGACAATCCTGACCCCCACCCCTGCGCGGAGGCCTCGCACCGGACATGACCCGATACGCACGCATGAATCTGCTGGGCATGTTGTTGTTGCCCGTCTCCGCCACCGTGGCGGCACTCATCGTCTTCGGTGCGCTGCCGGACACGCTGCTGACGGTCTTCGCCCTCAACCTGGTGCCGATGCTGATCGGCGGACTGTTCTCCGGCCTGTTGCTGCGCGGGGCGATCCGCGCCGGGCGCGGACATGGCATTGCACTATGGCCGACGACCATCCCGGCCTTCGTCGGCTCGGTGTGGTACCTGTGGCGCGCCGTGATCCCCGACGAGGTGGCGCCTGGCGTCGAGTACCTCGCCCTGCCGCAATACCTGCTGCTGGCGGTGCTCGGACTCGGCCTCATCGCCTGGATCGGCTGCCGGGTGGCCCGTGCCACGCGCTGAGTCCGCGACCGCCGGCTCGGTCCTGCCATCGGCGCCCCCGGCCTACCTGCCCTATGCCGAGGCCCGCCGCCAGGCGCACATCATCGTCGATGGTGCGGCGCTGCCGACCACCGTTTTGACCCTCTCGCACTGGCCGAACAACACCTCACCGCCCGAGGTACGCCGCGACACCTCGACGGCCACTGTCTTCGCCTGGCTCGACACGCCGGCTTTGCATTGCGCCGTGCCGTGGGCCAGCAACAACCATTTCGACGAAGATGGCCTGTTCAGCCTCTACGCCCTGACCGCGCCGGCCGACGCCCGGCGCCACCGTGAACTGCTCATCGACGGTTCGTGGGCCGGCGATTTCGGCGTGGTGCGCAGCCGTGCCGCTGCCCGCCTGTGTTTTGCCGTCGAGGCGCTCACCGATCCGGCCAGCGCGACGCTGCCTGTCGACGGGCTGACGGCCGACGAGCGGGTCACGGCACAGTACCAACTGATGCTCGAGCGGCTGCCGGGACTGCTCGCCGACCTGCCCGCCCATGAACACCTGTGGGGCCCGCAGGATGCGGTCTACGCCGCCGGCGAGGCACTGCACAGCGCAGGCCGCGTGCGCGTCGAGGAACACCCGGATCCGGCGCTCGACCTCGCCATCGTCCACCTCGCCGAAGACCTCCAGCCCGTGCCGGTGCGCCGCTACCTGGAGAACGAGACAGCGCTGGTCCACCCGTTCATCGTCAACACGGCAACGGCGCGGTCACGCCTCCTGCGTGTCCGGGGCCGGCACTACGAACTGGAATACCGCTATGAAGGCTGGCTGCGACTGGCCAGCCGACGGGTTGCCCTGCGTGTGCGCCTCGACGCGCTCGTCGAACGGCTCAACACCCTCGATGGCGGCGGCTGGGTGGCCGACGACCCGCTGGCCATCACGCCGCGGCTGCGCCGCCCCGACGGCACGCCCTCATCGCTGGATCTCGAGCGCTTCCTCGCCGAACTGGTCGAGGGCCTGCGCAATGGCCCGGTGGCGTGGGACCCGTACGACTGGCGCACCCCTTCACCTCAAGACTGACCATCCATCAGCAGCGACATGCGCACCAGTTCGGCAAGCGAACGGGCGTGCATCTTCTCCATGACACGGGCGCGGTGGATCTCGACCGTGCGCTGGCTCAACTCGAGGTCCATGGCGATGACCTTGTTGGTCAGTCCGCGCACCACGCACCCCATGATCTCCTGCTCGCGCGGCGTGAGCGTGGCATGACGCTGGCGCACTGCGGTCCTCTGGTCCTCGGTCGAGCGGTGCTCGGCATCGGCGGCCAGCGCCTGATTGATGCGGTCGAGGAGATCCTGATCGCGGAACGGCTTCTGGATGAAGTCGAAGGCCCCGTGTTGCATGGCATCGACCGCCATCGGCACGTCGCCATGACCGGTGACGAAGATGATCGGCAGCGCACAGTGGCGCTTGATCAGCTCCTGCTGGAGCTCCATGCCGCTCATGCCGGGCATGCGGATGTCGAGGACCAGGCAGCCACGGAAGCCCGGGTCGTAGGCCTCGAGCATGGCCTGGCCGGACTCGAACATCCGGGCGCGCAGCCCCAGTGACTTGAGCAGCAGGCCGAGGGAGTCCCTCACGGCTTCGTCGTCATCGACGACATATACGGTCGGCTCGGACATACAGGTCACTCTTCGGTGCGGGTCGGCAGGATGACGTAGAACATGGCACCCCCTTCCGGGTTGTTGCGGCAGTCGAGGCGACCGCCGTGGGCGGTGATGATCGAACGGCTGATCGCCAGGCCCATGCCCATGCCGCCGCTCTTGGTGGTGAAAAACGGCAGGAAGAGGTTGTCGCGCACCGCATCGCTGATCCCCGAACCATTGTCGGTGATCTCGATGCGCACGGTATCGGGCGAATCGACACGGGCATGCAACATCACGTGGCGTTCGGCCGACGGCTTGCCGACCATGGCGTCGATGCCATTGCGCACCAGGTTGAGCAGCACCTGCTGGATCTGGATGTGATCGACGGTGATGGGCGGGAGGTCGGTGTCGACCCGGATCTCGAGGCGCGCCGAGTTGGCCTTGGCGTCGAGTTCGAGCAGCGGGCGGATCTCGTCGATCAGCGCACGGATGCTGGTGTCGTGGCGGGCCAGCTCACGGCTGCGGGTGAAATTGCGGATGCGGCGAATCACGTCACCGGCGCGGTGCGCCTGGGCATCGATCTGCTGCAGGGCCAGGCGCACTTCCTCGATGCCGCGCGGCCCCTGGTTGAGCAGGCGCATGCAGGCCGCCGTGTAGGTGGCAATGGCCGACAGCGGCTGGTTGACCTCGTGGGCGATGCCGGCGGCCATTTCGCCCATCGTCGTCAGGCGGCTGACGTGGATCATCTGCTCGCGCTGGCGCAGTGTTTCCTCCTCGGCACGCTTGTCGGCAGTGAGGTCGCGCATCAGGCCGACGAAGCGCACCTGGTTGCCGATACGCGCCTCGCCGACGGACAGCGACACCGGGAACTCGGCGCCATCCTTGCGCAGCGCCATCACCTCGCGGCCGCGGCCGATGATGCGCCGGCGCCCGGTGCGCAGGTAGTCGGCCACGTGGTTGTCGTGGCGGCGCGATTCGTCGGCGGCCATGAGCATGGCCAGCGGTCGGCCGATGAGTTCGGCCGCGGCATAGCCGAACATGCGCTCGGTGGCATGGTTGACGCGGACGATGTCGCCGCGCTCGTCGATGACCATGATGCCGTCGACCGCGGCGTCGAGCAGGGCGGCGAATTCCGCCGCGCCGGCAATATCGGCCGCACCACTGCCCGTGGCCTCGCTGATGGCCGTCTCCATCGGGGATCCTGCTGAGTCTGGCCCGGCAAAGATACCGGAGGCGGCCCATGGCAGCCAGCCACGGCCGGCCGATGCAGCCGATCACGGCCATCGCCATGGGCTAGAGTGCCGGCATGGAAGCCACGCACGACAGCCCTCACCCGCTGCTGGCCGGCGTGGTGCTCGCCGCGGGCGCGGCGCGCCGCTTCGGCGGCGCCAAACCGCTGGCCCTCGTCGACGGCGAGACGTTGCTGGCGCGGACGGTGCGCCGCCTCGGCGGCACCTGTGGAGCCGGCGTCTGGGTGGTGACGGGTTGCCGCCACGCCGCCGTGGCCGCCGCCGTGCCGCCCGGCGCCCACCCGGTCTACCATCCCGGCTGGGCCAGCGGCATGGCCGGTTCCCTGCGCCGCGCAATCCACGCCCTGCCACCGGTGGCCATGGCGGTGCTGGTCATGCCCTGCGACCTGCCGCAGGTGACGGCGGCCGACATCGCCCGACTTGCCGCCGCCTGGCGCCGCCAGCCGTCGCAGCCCGCCGCCGCCTGCTTCGACGGCCGCCGCGGGGCACCGGCGATCCTGCCGCGGCGCTGGTGGACGGCACTCCACCGCCTGCGCGGCGATGAGGGCGCGCGGGCGATCCTCGCCGCGGTGCACGGCGTGGCCGGCGTCGACATGCCGGCCGCCGCACTGGACGTCGACACGCCCGGCGACCTGCAGGGACTGGCCGGGAACGGCGCCTGACGGCGATACTAGGCACCCAGCACCGGCATCGCACCAGGACAGATCCGCCGATGAAGAAAATCCACATCGAGTATTTCGCCATCCTGCGCGAGCACGTCGGTCGCGACAGCGAGGACATCGACACGCAGGCCGCGACGGTCGACGCGCTCTACCGCGAACTCGACGCCCGCCACGCCTTCCCCGACATCGGTCGCCTGAAGGTGGCCATCAACGACGAATTCGCCGACTTCACCATGCCGCTGTCCGACGGCGACCGCGTGGTCTTCATCCCGCCGGTGGCCGGCGGATGAAACGCTTCGTCTTTTCTGACCACGCCATCGATGGCGCCGCCTGCCGGGCGCAGCTGGCCGATCCGGCCGCCGGTGCGCTGGTGGTCTTCGAGGGCTGGGTGCGCAACCATCAGGACGGCCGCGAGGTGCGCGCGCTGGACTACACCGCCTATGAGGCCCTCGGCGTGCGCGAGGGCGAGCGCATCATCGACGAGGCCCTGGCGCGCTGGCCGGCCACCCGGGCGCTGTGCGTGCATCGCACCGGCTCACTGGCCATCGGCGACATCGCGGTGTGGGTCGGCGTCTGCGCGGCACATCGCGACGCGGCCTTCGCCGCCTGCCGTGACATCATCGACGAGGTCAAGCACCGCGTGCCGATCTGGAAGAAGGAGCACTACGCCGACGGTGACTCCGGCTGGGTCAACTGCGAGGGCTGCGCCACCGCCCGGCACACGCACGGCTGACGGCATTCAACGCTGGCGTTCACGCTCGATGAGTTCGGCGGCGACGCCGAGCAGGTCCTGGTTGGACTTCAACTCCGGCCCTTCGGTGGTGTACTTGCCGTTGACGACCAGCAGCGGCACGCCGCGCACGCGATAGCGGCCGGTAAGGTCCCTGGCGCGCTTGAGCTGCGAGTCCACGGCGAAGGAACGGAAGGTGCGGTTGAAGTCCTCGGCCGACACGCCGACATTCTCGAACAGGCGGCGAATATCGCCTTCCTCGGTCAGCGGCCGGTTCTCGATGTGCATGCCGCGGAACATCGCATCCGTCACCGCATCGAGCTTGCCGAGCGCCTCGGCGGTATAGAACGCCCGGGCATGGATCTCGTGGACGGGGCTCCACATCACCGGGATGCGCACGAAGCTGACGTCGGCAGGCAGCTTCTGCACCCAGTCTTTCATCTGCGGCTCAAGGTTGTAGCAGTGCGGGCAGCCATACCAGAACACCTCGGCGACTTCGATCTTGTCGGGCGAGCTGCTGGTGCCCTGGGCGGAGGGCAGCGCACGGTAGTGCTTGCCCTCTTCGTACTTCCACGCCGCCGGTGCCGCCGGCACGGCCTCAGCCGGCAGGTCGAGCCGCCCAGGGGAGGCATCGGGGTCGGATGCTGCGGATTCCTCAACTGCGGTTTCGTTGGCCAGTGTGGCGGTGGCCTCGGGCGCCGGCGCGGCGTCAGCTTCCGCCGGCGCCTCGACCATCGGCGGTGGCGTGGTCGCACTGGCCGTGGCGGTGCTGCCGTCGGGCTTCGGGCCGCAGGCCGTGGCCAAGAGGCCACAGAGGAGTACAGCGGTGATCAATCTGGATGCTTTCATGGACGCGCCCTCTGCAGCCTTTGCGGTGATCGGTCGACCTCAGCGCAGGCCCTGGATATAGGACGACACGGCCTGGATGTCTTCGTCACTGAGGCCGGCAGCAACGTTGCGCATCATCTGGGTGTCGCCATCGGTGGTGCGCAGCTTGCCGCGGTAGGCCGTCAGCTGGGCAGCCGTGTAGGCGGCATGCTGGCCGGCCACCGCGGGCCAGCCGGCCGGACCATTGCCCCCGCCGGCGGGACCATGGCAGGCGATGCACGCCGGTGTGCCGGTGGACTTGTCGCCGCCGCGGTACAGCCGCTCGCCGGCAGCGACCAGCGCCGGGTCGGCGGTCTGTGCGGCAATCTTCTGTGCGGCGAAGTAAGCGGCAAGGTCGGCGATGTCCTGGTCGGAGAGCGCGGCGGCCTGGGCGCTCATCAGTGGATCCACCCGCTGGCCGCCGCGGAAGGACGCCAGCGAGTCGATGAGATACTTCTCGTGCTGGCCGGCAAGGCTCGGCCAGACCGGGTTGAAGCTGTTGCCATCGGCGCCGTGGCAGGCGCCACACACCAGCGATTTTTCCCGGCCCGCATCGACCGAGCCGGCGGCATCGGCGACGGCGCTGTACAGCGAACCCGAGATGAGCCCGGCCAGGGCGATCAGAACTCCGTGCATGACTGCTCCACTTCGCATCCGGGAAGGATCCATTGACTTGCTTCCGCATGGGAAAACCGTGCAGAGTCCGGTACTGGACTCGCGGCGGCGGAAAATTGTACACCAATTCCGCGGTCGCCCCGCCCCCGGTAACCCGCATCCCATGTCCGTATTTCCCGCTGCAAGATTTCTTACCAGCGCGAACCGCCCGGCGCAGTTCGTCGACGACAGCGGCATCGAGGTGGCCTTTGCCGGCCGCTCGAATGCCGGCAAGTCGAGCGCCATCAACGCCATCGTCGGCCGGCGCGATTTCGCCCGGACCAGCAAGACGCCCGGACGCACTCAACTGGTCAACTTCTTCGAACTGCAGCCGGGAAGGCGGCTGGTCGACCTGCCGGGCTACGGCTATGCCCGGGTGTCGCAGGCGATGCGCGACCACTGGCGGACCTTGATGGAAGGCTACTTCGCGCGACGCCGGTCGCTGGCGGGACTGTTCGTGATCGTCGACAGCCGGCGGGGCATCGGTGACTTCGACACCCAGATGCTTGACTGGGCCACCACCCTTGCCTGCCCGGTGTGCGTGCTGCTGACCAAGGCCGACAAGCTGTCCCGTGCCGAAGGCACACGGGCGCTCGTCGCCGCGCGCCGGGCGGTGAACGAGGCCTTTCCGATAGAGCTCTTCTCGGTACCGGCCGGCACGGGCGTGGAGGCGGCGCGGACCCGGCTGCAGGCCCTCCTGGGCGAGGCGGAAATAAAAAACCCCGGGCGCCAGTCCAGGGGGGGAACGACGCCCGGGGTGTCTTCAACCGGTTTGGGGTGACCGGCTGTCGATGCCCGTCCTTAGGGGGGGGCCGGCGGGACGGGCTGCTTCCACTCGCAGTGCTTAGACGGTGTCTAGATTAACAAGTTCGCCGGCCGCGTTGCGGCAGAGCGCGGCTGTCGATCAGCAGGTGGACAGCCCGGGCCGGGACCGCTCCGGCAGGAAGCGTGAGGGCCGTCAGTGCGCTTCATCCCAGTGGCGGCCGTGGCCGACGTCGACCTTGAGCGGCACCCGCAGTTCGGCGGCGCCGGTCATGTGTGCCACCACCGCATCACGCACCATGGTCAGCGCGTCCTCGCGGACCTCGAGCACCAGTTCGTCGTGCACCTGCATGATCAGCCGCGCCGGGGCTCGTGCCGACGCCAGCCACCCGTCGACGGCGATCATCGCGCGCTTGATGATGTCGGCCGCGGTGCCCTGCATCGGCGCGTTGATGGCGCTGCGCTCGGCATACTGGCGGCGCTGCGCCTGGCGGGCGCGGATCTCCGGCAGGAACAGGCGGCGCGCGAAGACCGTCTCGACGTAGCCCTGCTCGCGGGCCTGCTCACGGGTACGGTCCATGTAGGCCCTGACGCCCGGGTAGCGGGCAAAGTAGAGATCGACCCAGGACTGCGCCTCGTCGCGGCCGATGCCGAGCTGGCGTGCCAGGCCGAAAGCCGACATGCCGTAGATGAGACCGAAGTTGATCGCCTTGGCCGAGCGGCGCTGGTCGACGCTGACCTCGGCGAACGGCACGCCGAACACCTCGGCGGCGGTGGCGCGATGGATGTCGCCATCGCCGGCGAAGGCTGCCAGCAGGCCTTCGTCGGCGGAAAGGTGCGCCATGATGCGCAACTCGATCTGCGAATAGTCCGCCGCCAGCAGCACGTGGCCGGGCGGGGCGATGAAGGCCTGGCGGATGCGCCGGCCTTCTTCGGTGCGCACCGGGATGTTCTGCAGGTTGGGGTCGGATGACGACAGTCGCCCCGTCGCCGCCACCGCCTGGTGATACGAGGTGTGGATGCGCCCGTCATGGGCCATCAGCCCGGGCAGCTTGTCGGTGTACGTCGACTTGAGCTTGCTCAGCGCACGGTGGTCGAGCACGAGCTGCGGCAGCGGATGGTGCTGCGCCAGTTCCTGCAGGGCATCCTCGTTGGTCGAGGGCTGGCGCGTCGCCGTGCGCTGCGTGACGGGCAGGCCGAGTTCCGTGTAGAGGATCTCCTGGAGCTGCTTCGGCGAGGACAGGTTGAAGGGATGGCCCGCGGCCTGGTGCGCCTGCGTCTCGATGGCCGCCATCTTCCGCGCGAACTCGCCCGACAGGCGCTGCAGCAACGCCGTATCGACGAGCACGCCGGTTTCCTCCATGCGCGCCAGCACGGGCACCAGCGGCTGCTCGATGTCACGGTAGACGCGGGCCAGGCCCGGGGTTTTCTCGAGCTTCGACCACAGCACGTGGTGCAGGCGCAGGGTGACGTCGGCATCCTCGGCCGCATAGGGGGCGGCTTCACCGATCTCGACCTGCGCAAAGCCGATCTGCTTCGCGCCCTTGCCAGCCACCGCCTCGTAGGGCGTGGTCTCGATGCCGAGGTAGTGGCGGGCCACAGAATCGAGGTCGTGGCGCGTCGCGGTGCTGTCGAGCACGTAGGACTCGAGCATCGTGTCGTCATGCAGGCCGGCCAGGCGGATGCCGTGGTTGGCCAGCACGTGGGCGTCGTACTTCAGGTGATGCCCGACCTTCTGCGCCGCCGGGTCTTCGAGCCATCCCCTGAGCTTTTCCAGCGTTGCTTCGCGGTCGAGCTGCGGCGGGGCGCCAACGTAGTCGTGGGCCAGCGGCACGTAGGCCGCCTCGCCCGGCGCGACCGCGAACGAGACCCCGACGATGCGTGCCGCCATGTAGTCGAGGCTCGTCGTCTCGGTATCGAGCGCGGCGAGCGGCGCGGCACGCAACCGCACCAGCCACTCGTCGAGCTGCGCCTCGTCGAGCAGCGTCTCGTAGCGTCGCTCGATATCGGGCACAGGCACCGATGCAGAAGTCGATGCCGGTGCAGCGGCCGTCGGGTTGGCGCGGGGTAGTGCGGCAGCCGCGCCGTTGCCGGCGCCATCACCGTCGATGGCGCGCAACAGGCTGCGGATCTCCAGCGACTCGTGCAATCGGCGCAACGCCGCGGCATCCGGTGCGCCCGGCACCAGCGATGGCACCTCGCGCGGCAGGTCAAGCGTGCAGCGGATGGTCGCGAGCCGGCGCGCACGATCGAGTCCGGCGAGATGTTCGCGCAGACGCTCACCGACCTTGCCGGGAATCTCGTCGGCATGGGCCACGATCGCATCGAGCGAGCCGTACTGGCCGAGCCATTTCGCCGCTGTCTTCGGCCCCACGCCGGGGATGCCGGGGATGTTGTCCGAGGTGTCACCGACCAGCGCCAACCAGTCGATGATCTGCGCCGGACGGACGCCGAACTTCTCCACCACGCCATCGGCATCGAGGACCCGCGCGCTCATCGTGTCGACCAACCGCACATGGGGGCCGACGAGTTGGGCCATGTCCTTGTCGCTGGTGGCGATGACGGTGTCGATGCCGGCGGCCAGCGCCTTGTGGACCAGCGTGCCGATGACATCGTCGGCCTCGACCCCTGGCTCACGCAGCAGCGGCACGCCCAGCGCCTCGATGACCTCGAGCAGCGGCGCGACCTGCGCCTTCAGCAGATCCGGCATCTCGGGACGATGCGCCTTGTATTCAGCGTAGATTTCGTCGCGGAATGTCGGCCCGGGCGCATCCATGACCACCGCCAGCAACGCCGGCCGCCAGGTCTCGCGCAGGCTGCGCAGCATGTTGACGAAGCCGAAGATCGCGCCGGTCGGCCGGCCGTCGCGGGTCGTCAACCGCTGCAGGTTGGGGACGTGGAAAGCGCGGTAGAGATAGGAATAGCCGTCGACGAGGACCAGCAGCCGGCGCGCGGCCATGGTCACTCGGCCTGGTCGCGGGATGGCGGGCGCGGTGCGGCCTTTTGCAACGCCTCTGGCGGCATGTCATCCGCCGGCGGCGTTTCGGCCGGGGCGGGCGGGACTGCGCTCGACGCTTCTTCGGCCGCCTCGGGCCCGGCCTCGGCCGCAGTCCCGGCTGGTGACGCGGGCGTCACGGCCGCCGGCAGCGCTTCGGCGGGCAGGTAGAGGTCGCCGCTCATGCCGCAGGCCCCCAGCAGGGTGGCACTCAGACCGATGAAAATAACCGCAGCAATGGCACGCATGGCGCGATTATAGGGGAAGGTCGCCGCGGCGAACGGCCGCAAGGGTGGTCATGAGGCGGTAACGCGGTCAGGTTACAAGGCCACCGTATCGGCCCGCCAGGCGCTGGCGGTCATGAGGCGGCCGCCCGATCGCACCACAACGGCACGTATTCATTTCAATGGAGGCACCCCGGCATGCCCCCCACCCACGCCCCCCTGCGGGTCCTGTTCGTCTGCGTCGAGAACTCGAACCGCAGCCAGATGGCCGAAGCCTTCGCCCGCCTCCTCGGCGGCGAGGCAGTCGAGGCCTGGAGCGCCGGCTCGAAGCCTTCCGGCATCGTCAATCCAAAGGCCATCGCGGCGATGGCCGAGCTCGGCTACGACCTCACCCGGCACACCTCGAAATCGCTCGACGACCTGCCCGCCGAGACTTTCGACTTCGTCGCCACCATGGGCTGCGGCGACGCCTGCCCGCACATCCCCGCCCGACACCGCGCCGACTGGTCGATCCCCGACCCGAAGCACCTGCCACCTGACGAATTCCGCGCTGTCCGCGACCTCATCCGAACGCATATCGCCGACATGCTGCACGCTCTTGGCAAGCACCGGTGACACCGCTAGGCTGGCGCACCCTTTCCCGCAGATAGGCGCGTACGCAACTTGCTGCCATGACCCAGAATCCAGACAAGCCCGTCATGGGCCCGCTGCCGTCCCTGATTTTCGCCTCGCGCTGGTTGCAGCTGCCGCTGTACCTCGGCTTGATCCTGGCCCAGGGCGTCTACGTGGTGCTGTTCATGATCGAGTTGTGGCACCTGATCCTCGGTGCCACCAGCCTCGGCGAGCAGCTGATCATGCTTGCCGTACTCGGCCTGATCGACGTGGTGATGATTTCCAACCTGCTGGTGATGGTGATCGTCGGTGGCTACGAGACCTTCGTTTCGCGCCTCAACCTGCAAGGCCATCCGGACCAGCCGGAGTGGCTGAGCCACGTCAACGCTTCGGTGCTCAAGGTCAAGCTGGCGATGGCGATCATCGGCATCAGTTCCATCCACCTGCTCAAGACCTTCATCGCCATCAACGACCTCGGCGCCGAAGACAGCAAATACACCGAGGCCGGGGTGATGTGGCAGACCATCATCCACATGGTCTTCATCCTCTCGGCGATCGGCATTGCCTGGACCGACCGGCTGATGTCGAACGCGACCAGGTCGACCCGGACCGCGCACTGAGTCGATGTCCGGGGGGCATCGGCTGAGCAAAGCCCACGCGGCGGCGGACGGGTCATCAGATCACCAGGGCTCGAATGCGGCCTGAGACGGACAATGCCCAACCCCTCCGCACCCCGCACCCGCATCGCCGTACCGCTTGAGGAGGTCGAACTCAGTGCGGTTCGCGCACAGGGCGCCGGTGGCCAGCATGTCAACAAAGTGGCCAGCGCCATTCATCTGCGCTTTGACATCCGTGCTTCTTCGCTGCCACCCGAGATCAAGGCGCGCCTGCTGACGCTGCGCGACCAGCGCATCACCCGGGACGGTGTCATCGTGCTCAAGGCACAACGCCACCGCACGCAGGAAATGAACCGCGACGACGCACTCGACCGGCTCAACGAGCTGGTCAACGCCGCCACCGTCGTGCGACGCAAGCGGATCGCAACCCGACCCGGCAAAGGCGCCAAGCTGCGCCGACTGGAAGGCAAAAAACAGCGCAGCGAAACCAAGTCCCTGCGGCAGAAACCGTTGTCGTAGGGCCAGACCTGTTTCGATCAGCTTCCTGCCGACACCTTATTCATCGACTCTGCGGCATCACGGCCAGCCAGCGCCGCAACGCCCACGCCCTCGTCGCCGAAAGTGGCCAGATGTACCGCCCGGATCGCCGGCAGGTCGGACAGGCGTGCTTCGCGAATCTGCATGCCGTCGCCAGCCGAACGTGGCGCCATGAACATCGGCCATCAATGGTTCATCGAGGGACCCGGCGGTTTGGCGAAGAGCTGGCAGAACATCGCGAGATCGGCGAAGTTGACGATGCCGTCGCCGTTGAGGTCCGCATCGGCATCGGCGCTGGCGAACACCGTGCGGAACACAGCGAGGTCGGCGAAATTGACCATGCCATCATCGTTGAAGTCGGCATCGCAGGCGTTGCCGTAACCGTCGCCGTCGCTGTCGCGCTGGCTGTATCCGCCAGCGTCGGGCGCCAGCGGTCCATTGGGATGCAGGATGCAGTTGTCGGCACTGTCGGCGATGCCGTCGGCGTCGCTGTCGGCGGCCGTCGCGCGCACGATGTCATCGAGGTTGTAGAAGAAGTACCCGCCACCGGTGGTGGTGAGCGTCGCACTGTCAAAGGCCCGCGACGGCGAGACCACGCCGAGGAAATAGACGTTTGATCCATCCGCCAGCACCTGCTGGATAGCCGGGCCGCGCACACCGATGCGCTGGCCGCCGGCGGTGAGCACGAGGTCGTCATCCTCGAGCACTTCGCGGGTAATGATCGACAGGCCGATGGCATGGGTCGCGGCAAAGGACAACGCCAGGTCGTCGCCATCCTGGAGGATGTCGGCATCGGTCGAGCCGAGCGCATGCGGCGCGGAGACTGCGGGATAGAGACCGGTCACCTTGAGCGCCGCACCACCGAAGTCGTAGGCGAAGCCGATGCCGCCGGTCGTGGTGCCCGCTGCGATCGTCATGCCGAAAGGCAGCGCGTCGAAGCCGAACGTCTCCGGCGGGCCCGGCAGGGCGGCGAGGAAGGCCGCGCGATCGGTGTGGCCCTGCGCGCCGGCGCTGACGGCAGCCGCGGTGAGCACCACGGCCACGACCGCGCACCGCCAGACCAGCCGCCTGTGCCCATCCACGCCCATCACCGCCCCCGCCTTCGCCTGTCGACCAGACTGTGCAGCTACTGTTCCTGCGTCAGGGCGCCGGCGACCCAGTCGTAGAGGTTGGCGGCCCAGCGACCGAGGCCACCGCTCACGGACGACGCATACCCGGCCGCCTGGTTGGCATAGCCCCCGGTGACCGTGGCGTACTCGCCAGGCGCCCGGTTGTAGATGCCGCCACTGACCACCGCGCCGGTACCCAGCGCAGCGTTCTCCTCACCCCCGAGCGCCGCACCGGCGTTGCCAAAGAGATCGTTGCGGTACCCCGTCACCAGGCCATTGGCGCCGGCATAGCGGTGGCCCTCACCGACGACGAGGGTGTGGACGCCGCTCTTGTGTTCCAGCGCCCACGCGCCTCCACCATTGAGGCAGTCGGTTTCGGTGGGGTACTGCGGCAACGAACAGACGGGCCCGCCCCACAGGCGCGGCTGGTCATGACCGATGATCACATTGCCGACACCCGGCACGTTGGCGCCCGGTATCGGGTGATTCACCACCTGGAGGTTGGCGCCCGTGACGCGCAGCGTCGGCCGCGCCGGGTTGCTGTCGTCCATGGTCACGTAGCCGGCCATGCCGGGCACGGTGCTGTTGGCAACCTGTGCCTCCAGCGCCGCGAGCTGCGCCTGAAGTGCGGCGATGGACGGCCGCGTCTGCGCACCGGCCGGTGACAGGATGGACAGCGCGAGCAGCCCGCCACAACACCCGGCCTGCAGGAACCGCCGCAATGAAACCCGCTGTGTTTTCATGATCGTACCCCTCGTGCCGGAGTGCCACGGCGGCGGGTACCCGGCCCCACCCGGGCACTGTCCCGCGTCTGCCACCCCGAAAAAATGGCTCCACGGGCAGTGTTTTCCTGCGGCGGGTTGCCGTCAAGGAACCAGCGCGCAGGTCGCGCGCCGGCCCTGGCGGCGGCGGGATCAGGGTTTCTGCTTCAGCTCCGCGGCGACGCGGCGATAGGCCTCGCGAAAGCTGATGCCCTCGTCGAGGACGATGCGGTTGGCGCGCCCGGCGGCATAGATCGAATCATCGAGGCGGATCTTCTCCGGCACGAAGCGCACGCCGGCGATGACGTGCTGCATGATGCGGCAGGAATCACCGGCGAGGTCGATGGCGCGGAACAGCGGCGCCTTCATGCGCTGCAGGTCGCGCTGGTAGCCGGAACCGAGCTTGGCCGGCAGGGCGAGGATCTCGAACAGCGCGGCCTGCACGGTCGGCCCGGCGCCGCGCACCAGCTCGAGCACGTCGGGATTGCGTTTCTGCGGCATGATCGACGAGCCGGTGGTCATGCTGTCCGGCAGGGCGATGAAGCCGAACTCCTGCGTGTAGAAAAGCAGCAGGTCGGCGGCGATGCGCCCGAGGTCCTGCACCAGCAGGGACAGCTCGAAGACCAGACCCGCCTCGGCCTTGCCGCGCGAGACCTGCACCGCCGTCACCGGCTCGTGGATCTTGCTGAAGTGCAGTGCCCGGCGCGTCGCTTCGCGGTCGATGGGCAGCCCCGGCACGCCATAGCCCGCCGCGCTGCCGAGCGGGTTCTTGTCGATCCGGCGGCGGGCGGCAAGCAAGCCTTCGGCATCGTCGCGAAGTTCAGCCGCAAAGCCCGCCGCCCACAGGTGCACGGAGCTCGGCATCGCCTGTTGCATGTGGGTGTAGCCGGGCAGCTCGGTCTGGCCCTCTCGTGCGGACAGTTCATCGAGCGCGGTGGCGAGGTCGGTGACGGCGGTGGCAATGCCCAGCGCAGCGTCGATGAGATAGAGGCGCAGCGCCGCCAGCACCTGGTCGTTGCGGGAGCGGCCAAGGTGCACCCGCTGGCCGGCCTCACCGGTCAGCGCCGTCAGGCGGCGTTCGAGCGCGGTATGGCAGTCTTCTTCCTCCAGGCTGATCTGCCACTCGCCCGCCGCATGCGTGGCAGCCAGGGCTTCAAGCCCGCCGATGATCGCCCGCAGGTCCTCTTCACCGAGCAGCTTCTGCTGCGCCAGCATGCGCGCATGGGCGATCGAGGCCCGCACGTCGTAGGGCACCAGGCGCCCGTCGAGCCGGTGGTCCTCGCCTGCGGTATAGCGCAGGATGCGCCCGTCGAGCGGTTCACCCTTGTCCCACAGTCTCTGCATGGTGTCACCTCGCACGGCGGGAGACCCGCCGATCGCTCACTGGCCCTGTTCCTCGGCGGTGAGGGTATCGACGTTGGCCACCACCATCGTCCCCGTGCCCTCGTTGGTGAAGATCTCGAGCAGCAGGCTGTCCGGGACCTTGTAGGAAATGACGTGAACGCGCGACACGCCGCCGGCCAGCGCGGACTCGATGGCACGTGCCTTGGGCAGCATGCCGTCGGCCAGCGAGCCCTGCGCGCGCAGCCGCTCGAGGCCGGCGAGATCGGTGTAGGAGACCAGCGAGGCCGGGTCGTTGCGGTCCTCGAGAATACCCGGCGCACCGGAGGCGAGGATCAGCTTGGCCGCGCCCAGCGCTGCGGCCAGCGCCGCCGCGACCGTGTCGGCATTGATGTTGAGCAGCGTGCCCTGGCCATCGGCCGACAGCGGGCTGACCACAGGCACCAGGCCATTCTCGAGCTGCGTGCGCAGCACGTCGGTGTCGACCACGTCGATATCACCGACAAAGCCGAGGTCGACCGGCCCGCCGTCGTGACCCTCGACCTGCATCGGCGGACGCCGGTGCGCCTGGATCAGGCCGGCGTCGACCCCGCTGATGCCGACCGCCGGCACGTCGTAGTCACGGCAGGCAGCGAGGATGCGCGTGTTGATCTGGCCGTTGAGGACCATGGTGGCAATTTCCAGCGCTTTCTCATCGGTGACGCGTCGGCCGCCGACCATGCGCGTCTCCACGCCAAGCGCCTTGGCCAGCGCCGTCGACTGCGGACCGCCGCCGTGCACCAGCACGACACGAATGCCGACCTGGTGCAGGATCGCCACCTGTTCGAGCAACAGGTCGGTGGTTTCCTCCGAGGAGAACACCTCGCCGCCGGCCTTGATGACGAAGGTCTGCTTCTTGTAGAGGCGAATGTACGGTGCGGCGTGCTTGAGCGCCGCCACGATGACGTCGCGGTTCTGGATGTTCTTCATGCGCGCGAACCTCCCATCAGGCGGTGGAGCACGGCCATCTGCGCCCACATGCGGTTCTCGGCGCCGTGGATGACGACGCTGCGCGGCCCGTCGAGCACACGGTCCTGGACGACCACGCCGCGGCGCACGGGCAGGCAGTGCATGAAGCGGCACTCCGGCGCGGCGGTGGCAAACCACGGTTCGTCGACGCACCAGTCGACCAGCTCGTTGCGCAGCTTCTGGTCGGCAAGCTTGTCGCCATAGTCGCGCGTTGCCGCCCATTCCTTGGCATAGATCACCTGCGCGCCCTCGAGGGCCTCGCGGCGGTCGCTGGTCTCGCGCAGCGATCCCCCCGAGGCCTCGGCCAGCTGCCGCGCCCGGTCCATGACCGGCGCCGGCAGCTCGAAGCCTTCCGGCCGCAGCACGGTGACGTCCATGCCGCGCATCGCCGCCATCTGTACGGTCGAGGTCGGCACCGCCAGCGGCAGCGCCCGCGGGTGATACGCCCAGGTGAGGACGAACTTCCCGCCCCGGCGCGGCACGTCGAGTTCGTCCATGGTTTTCCAGTCGGCGAGGCTCTGACACGGGTGATAAGCCGCCGATTCCATGTTGATGAGCGGGCGCGAGACGAGTTCGGCCATGGCATGGTAGTTGTGGTCGCCGAGGTCGGCCGCAAGGTCGCGACGCTCGGCGAAAGCACGGATGCCGATGGCGTCACCGTAGGCCGAGATCACCGGGATCGCCTCGCGGATATGCTCGGCAGCCTGGCCGTCCATGACGATGCCCTCACGCGTCTCGAGGCCGTGGATCGACATGTCGGGCGAGATCACGAAGGCGCCGCCGCCAAGGCGCACCATCGCCGCCTGGAATGACGACAGGGTGCGCAGCGACGGGCTGAGGAACAGCAGCGAGAGCACCTTGCCCTCCAGCGCGCGTGGCTCGGGGTGGGTCTGCAAACGCCGCGCCAGGGCCAGCAGCTCTTCCACCTGGCCCATGGGCAATTCGGCAAGATCGTAGAAATTTTTCATCGGCAGGGTCCTCGTCAGGCGGGCAGCGCCGCCAGCGTGTTCAGGAAAAGATCGACATGCGACCGCTCGAGCGTCAGCGGCGGCAGCAGCCGGATGACCATCGGATCGGCGCTGGTGCCCACCAGGATGTCGCGTTCGAGCAGCTCGGCCTGCACTTGCTTCGCCTCGCGCCGGCAGCGCAGTCCGAGCAGGAAACCGCGCCCCTGGACGGCCGTCACCGGGCCCGTGCACGCGCGCTCGCGGATCACCACCGACAACGTGCGGACGTTGTCGAGCAGCCTGTCGCGGTGGATGACGTCGATCACCGTGCTGACCAGTGCGCAGGCCATCGGCCCGCCGCCGAAGGTCGTGCCCAGTTCACCGGGCCGGATCCGGGCGGCGACGCCGGCAGTGAGCAGCAGCGCACTGCACGGGAAGCCGCCACCGAGCGCCTTGGCCGTGGTCAGCATGTCGGGCAGCACGCCATAGCCTTGCGCGGCAAAAGGCTCGCCGCAGCGCCCGACGCCGCTCTGCACCTCGTCGATGATCAACATCGCGCCGTGGCGGCGGCAGGCTGCGGCGATGGCGGCGACGACCGCCGGGTCGAGGTCATGGGCGCCGGCCAGGCCCTGCACCAGTTCGATGATGACCGCGGCCGTCTCGCCGTCGATGCACCGCGCCGCGGCCTCGGCGTCGTCGCGCGGTGCGAAGCACACGTCGAAGGGTGCGCGCGGGAAGCCGTACCAGCCCTGCGAACCCCAGGTGACGGCAGCCGCTGCGGCCGTGCGCCCATGGAACCCGTGTTCCAGTGCCACGACCTTCGGCCGACCGGTGAGGCGACAGGCGATCTTCAGCGCGTTCTCGTTGGCCTCGGCCCCGCTGTTGACGAAGAACACGCGGTCGAGCCCGGCCGGCGCGATCGCCGCCAATGCATCCGCTGCCTCGGCACGCACTTCGAGGGCCACCGCATTGCTCTGGAAATACATGTTGCGTGCCTGGCGCTCGAGCGCCTCGATCATTGCCGGGTGGGCATAACCGAGCGCGGCGACGGCATGGCCACCGTAGAGGTCGAGGATGCGCCGCTCGCCTTCGTGCAGCCAGACGCCGCTGGCGGTGGTGGGTGCGATCGGCAGCTGGCCGTAGACCTGAAGCAGGTGCCGGGCCTCGGCGATCTGCGCGCGGTTGCTCATTCGTGCAGTCCTCAGATCCAGCCCGGCGCCGGTGCGGCAAGCCCCGCATCCTCCGGCAGGCCGAACAGACGGTTCATCCACTGTACGGCGCCACCCGCGGCGCCCTTGATCAGGTTGTCGATGACGACGAACACGGCGAGGTGTCCGCCCTGTGTGGCCACGCCGATGTGCGCGTGGTTGCTGCCGGCAACGTCCTTGATGCGCGGCGTGCCGTCGACGACCCGCACGAAGGGGCTCGCCGCGTAGTACGCGGCCAGCGCTTCACGCAGGGCGTCGTCACCCATGGGCCGCACCAGGCTGGCTTGCAACGTCATGTGGATGCCGCGCGCGAAGGGCCCCGAATGCGGCACGAAGTGCAGCACCGGCACAGTCCCCGTGAGCCGGGCGCACAACGCCGTCACTTCCGGCCCGTGGCGGTGGCGCAGCGGGTTGTAGGCAAAGAGGTTCGAGTGCCGCTCGGGGTGGTGCGTGGTGGCGAGCGGTGTGCGCCCGGCACCGGTGCTGCCGGTGACACCGACCGCCGTGAAGGCCGGTTCGACGTAACCACCGGCGAGCAGCGGCACCATGCCGAGGAGCATCGACGTGGCGAAGCAGCCCGGGTGGCCGACATGGGCGGTGGGCGTGCCGGGCAGGTGCTCGGGCAGCGCACTGCTGAACTGTCCGAGCAGCGCCGGCGCACCGTGCGGCTGGCGATAGACCGCTTCGAAGGCGGCGGGGTCGGCAAAGCGGAAGTCCGATGACACGTCGACGACGTGGAGTTCGGTGCCACGCGCTGCCGCATCGGCGACGAGGCCGGCGATGAGCGCGGCGCTGACGCCATGCGGGGCGGCACTGAACAGTGCCAGCGGGCCGGCGGGGAAACGCGCCACGAGTTGCGCCTGGTCGAGGAACACCTGGTCGCCGAGCACGGTGGCGAGGTGCGGAAAGGCCGCAGCCACGGCAGTCCCGGCCTGGCTGGCCGAGGCCACGCCGGCGAAGTCGAAATGCGGGTGCTGGGCGGTGAGGCGCAGCAGCTCACCGGCCACGTAGCCGGTGCCACCGACGATCAGCGCCGGAATGCGCGCGCTCATGACAGCGCCAGCCCGAGCCGCTCGGTGACGGCATCGCCGATGCGGATCGACTCGGTGACGGCATTGATCGCCGTCACGCCCATGCGCCGGGCGATGATCTCCTTGCCGACGTCGTTGTCGGTCGCCGGACCGGTGACGATGTGCGGCTCGATGCCGAAATCGTTGCGCAGCAGTTCGACACCGCCCCACGCCGCGACCGGGTCGTTGGCGCACAGCACGACGCTGGTCAGCGCATCGCGGATCGCCGTGTCGCGCAGGATCGCTTCCACGCCATAGGCACCGAGGATGCCATCGCCCAACTCGAAGACGATGCAGTCGGGGCGCCGCGCCGCGAGTCGCGTCAGCATCGTGCGCGTCACCGCCGGGCCGTTGTCACCGGTGGTACAGGCCACGCCGAAGTCGGTGAAGATCATCGTCGCGCGCGCGCCGGCATCTTCCATGGCGAGGATGTCCCGGCGCAGCGACACGCCAGTGGCCTTGAAGGCGTCGACGGTGTGGCCGTGGTGACGCAGGCGGCTGACGATGGCGCAGGCTGCGGCGGTCTTGCCGGAGTTCATGCAGGTGCCGGCGATGGCCACCACCGGCACGCCATGGGTGTCGATGGCCGGCGCGGCCGCCAGCTTTTCCATGCCGATGCGCGCCGGCACGCCGATGCGCTCACCGAGGTAGGGGAAATCGAGCACGGCACCGAGCACGCGGCCATCGAAGGGCGGGCCGAAGCTGGCGTTGATCGAGTCGCAGACGCCGATCACGCCCCCCATGTTGAGGACCTGCAGTGTGTCACCCACGGCGAGCCGCTCGGGGACATGGCCCGAGTAGCCGAACAGCGCCTTGCGCTGGCCGAGCGCGCCGACGACGACATCGCCGCGTTTTACGACGGCCATGCGGCCGCTGGTCAGCTCGAGCTGGTTGTAGGTGCTCTTGTTGTTGAGCACCTCGACGGCCACGACGACGCCTTCCTCGCAAGGGATGTCGATGCTGACGCGCAGCTCGCGCTTGAGGTTGAGGTGCTGGGTGATCGACGCGATCTTGTCGGCGACGATGGTGCGCATCGCGGCGCTCACGAGCCGCCACCCGCAGCGCGCGTCTGCAGGATGCCCGGCAGCGAAAGGATGCGCGAATAGCCCAGCGCATCGGCCGGCGTCCATTCACCGGCTTTCTCGCCGTACACTCCCTTGGTCGCGGCCATCAGCGAATGCGGCGAGGTCACGCCCTCGACGAAGACGCTGCCGGGGCGGAACTGGACCCGCACGTCGCCGGTGACCCGCTGCTGCGACGACGTCAGCAGGGCCTCGATGTCGCGGCAGACGGGGTCGAGCTGGCGGCCCTCGTGGACGAAGTCGCCATACTGGCTCGCCACCTGATCCTTGATGCGCTGCTGCAGGGCCGAGAGCACCAGCTTTTCCAGCTCGCGGTGGGCGACCAGCAGCACCTCGGCGGCAGGCGCCTCGAACGCCACGCGGCCCTTGGTGCCGAGCACCGTGTCGCCAACGTGGATGCCGCGGCCGATGCCGTAGGGGCCGGCCAGCGTTTCGAGTTTTTCGATCAGGGCCACGGGGTCGAGGCGCTCACCGTCGAGCGACACCGGCACGCCGGCGGCGAAGCCGATGGTGTGGCTGGCCAACGGCCGCGGGTCGGTGAAAGCACCGGCGGACAACACCCAGGCGTCCTCGGGGATCGACCCTTTCGAATCGAGCGTCTCCCGGCCGCCGATGGTCACGCCCCACAGGCCGCGGTTGATGGAATACGCCGAGCCGCGCGCCGGTACCGGCAAGCCGTGCGTTTCGAGGTACTTCTGTTGTTCGCTGCGAACGAAGGCCTCGTCGCGCACCGGCGCGAGCACCGTCAGGCCGGGGTTGAGGGTGCGCAGCGCCACTTCGAAGCGCACCTGGTCGTTGCCGGCAGCAGTGCAGCCGTGGGCCACCGTCGAACTGCCCCGCGAGCGGGCGAGCTCGGCCAGCAGCGTCGCCTGGATGCCGCGCTCGGCGCCGACGCATAGCGGATAGAGGTGGCCGCGCCGCACGTTGCCGAAGATCAGGAACTTGAGGACCCGGTCGAAGAACACGTCCCGCGCCTCGACGAGCAGGTGCTCGGCAGCGCCGAGCCGGTGCGCCCGCTGCTCGAGGTCGGCGACCGCGGCGGCGTCGAGCCCGCCGGTGTTGATCGTCACGGTAACGATCGGGCGGCCGTAGCGCTCTTTCATCCACGGCACGCAGAACGAGGTGTCGAGGCCGCCGGAGAAGCCGAGGATGATGGGCGAGGTGTCGATCGTGGTCGTCATGGCTGTGTCCTGGTCATGTCCCTGTGGCACCGCCATTTGGGCGGCGGTCGTGTGTCTGGCGGCATCGGTCGCCTCAGGCAAAGTGGGCCCGGAGGCGCACCAGCAGCCGGCGCTGGTCACCGACGCTGGCCGTGGCGATGAATACCGTGTCGTCGCCCGAGACCGTGCCGACGATCTCGCGCCAGCCGGCGCGGTCGAGCTGCAGCGCCACCTGCGCCGCGGCCCCCTCGCTGGTCCGCACCACCGTCAGGTGTGGTCCGGCGGTGCGGATGTCGCGCACGAACTCGGCCACCAGCTCGATGGTCTGCAGGGCAGTGGGGTCGGTGCCGGCATCGACGGGTTGGTATTCCTGGTCGAGCTTGGAGATGCCGAGCTGGCGCAGGTCGCGGCTGATGCTCGACTGCGTTGCCTCGATACCCTCGCGACGCAGGAGCGCCACGAGTTCATCCTGCCGCGACACCTGTCGCCGGCGGAGGATCCTCAGGATCGCCTGCTGCCGCAGCTCGCGTTTTCCGGCACCGGCCGGCATGATTTCCCTATGCACATATAAATAAAAGGATGCGCATAGTATTCATCTGCGGCGGAATGTCAAGGGTGTGCGGCCTCGGCGCGGCGGAAACGGGCCAGCGGCGCACCGCTGGCATCGAGGAAGGTGAGCCGGCCACCGTCATCGAGGGTCATGCGCCGGGTGCGCTCGAGGGCGGCGAGGAAACGGGTCTCGAGCCCGTCATCGTCGGCGCAGGCCATGCGGGTGACGGCGAGACGGGAGAAATCGACCTGTCCGCCCTTGACCCGGTAGCTGCCCATGAAGCGGTTGCAACCACCGTGGCCCGACACGCGTCCCCCACCGTTTTCCGGCTGGAAGCGGATGTCGGGCGGACCCCGGTCGCCATCGGCCGCGACGACCGCCTCGCCGAGCCAGACCAGCGCCCAGTGGCCCTGGCCGGGCGTCCAGTCGCGGGGCGCGCCTGCCGGTCGGGCCTGTGGCTGCGCAGCCGGTCCAGCGGGCCTGGTGTCCGGGTCGGGCGCAGCCTCCGGCATGGCGGCACAGGCCGTTACCGCCAGCACGGCCAGCAGGCCGGCCATCGTCAAGGCGGGGCAGCCGCCTTTAAGGTGTCTATACACTGTCATGTCATTTCCTTTTAAAACATTGCGAAACGACACCAGCGCACGACCTACTCGCGCAGGGCAGCGAGGAAGGTTGCCGGGTCCTGGCCCTGCTCGAGGGCCTCGACCAGCGCCGAACCGACGATGACCCCGTCGGCGTGCGGCGCCAGCAGGCGCACCTGCGCGGCCCGGCGCACGCCGAAACCGGCACACACCGGCAGGGGGGTCAGGCCGCGCACCCGGTCGAGGTAGCCCGTCACTTCATCGGGCAGCTCGCCGGCGCCACCGGTGATGCCGGTGACGGTGACGGCATACACGAAGCCGCGGCTCGCCGCGCACAGGCGGGCCAGGCGCGCCGGCGGCGTGGCCGGCGTCACCAGCTGGATGAGCGCCAGGCCCGGGGCCTCGAGCGCGGCGCGCAGTTCGTCGCTTTCCTCGATCGGCAGGTCAGGGACGATGAAGCCACAGACCCCGGCGCGCTGCGCCTCGGCGGCCAGCCGCGGGTAGCCGTGGTTGAGCAGCGGGTTGAGGTAGCTCATCAACACCAGCGGCACCGGCCACGGGCCACCGGCCTCCAGCGCCGAGAGGATCCAGCGCAGGCTGACGCCGGCGGCGATGGCAGCATGGCTGGCCCGCTGGATCGTCACGCCGTCGGCCATCGGGTCGCTGAACGGCACGCCGATCTCGATGACCTCGGCAACGGTGGCGATGCGGTGCACGGTCTCGACGAAGCGCGACTTGTCCGGATAGCCGGCCGTCAGGTAGGGCACCAGCGCCACGCGCCGCGCCCGGCGCGCGCCCTCGATCGCCTGGCTGATGCGCTGGTGCGGCTGGATTGCGTCATTCATTGCCGGCCGCCTCGATGATCCGCCGCGCCCCGCCGAAAACCGCCGACAGGGTCGGCATGTCCTTGTCGCCACGCCCCGACAGGCCGATGAGTATCCGGCGGCCCGGGTGTTCAGCCGCCCAGCGCCGGGCACCGGCCAGCGCGTGCGCCGATTCGATGGCCGGCAGGATCCCCTCCCGTGCGCAGCACTCGCGCAACGCGTCGAGGGCCTCATCGTCGCTGGCACTGGTGTAGTGGACGCGGCCGATGGCCTGCAGCAGCGCGTGCTCGGGTCCGACACCGGGGTAGTCGAGGCCGGCCGACACCGAATGGGTTTCCTGGACCTGCCCGTCCTCGTCCTGCAGCAGCATCGAGCAGGTGCCGTGGAGCACGCCCGGCCGGCCGGTGGCGAGCGTCGCGGCATTGTCGCCAAGCCCGGGGCCGCGACCGCCCGCCTCGACGCCGAGCAGCGCCACCGAGGCGTCGCCAGCCAGCGGGTGGAAGAGGCCAATGGCATTCGATCCGCCGCCGACGCAGGCCACCGCGACGTCGGGCAGGCCGCCGGTGCGCTCGATGAACTGCGCGCGGGCCTCGCGGCCGATCACCGCCTGCAGTTCGCGCACCAGCTTCGGGTAGGGGTGCGGCCCGACCGCCGAGCCAAGCAGGTAATAGCTGCCGTGCGGGTCCGCGACCCAGTCGCGGAAGGCCTCGTCGATCGCCGCGCGCAGCGTCTGGTCGCCGCCCCGCACCGGCACGACCTCGGCGCCGAGCTGGACCATGCGCTCGACGTTCGGCGCCTGGCGGCGCACATCGATCGCGCCCATGTAGACGATGCACGGGATACCGACCCGCGCGCAGGCTGCCGCCGTCGCCACGCCGTGCTGACCGGCGCCCGTCTCGGCGATGACGCGTCGGGCGCCGAGGCGCCGGGCGAGCAGCGCCTGCCCGAGTGCGTTGTTGATCTTGTGCGCGCCGGTGTGGGCGAGGTCTTCGCGCTTGAGCCAGACCTCGGCACCCCAGGCCGCACCCAGGCCGCGCGCCGGTGTCAGTGCCGTCGGCCGACCGACGAAATCCGCGAGTTCACCGGCCAGTTCGCTGCGAAAGCCCTCGTCGGCGAAGTAATGCGCCATGCCCTCGGCGAGGCGCTGCAGCGCCGGCACCAGCGTCTCCGGCGCATAACACCCGCCGAACGGGCCGAAGCGGCCACGCGCATCGGGCAGCTCGCCATTGACGAGTTGCGCGAGCAGCGCGGCGCGCTGCGCCGCTCCGAATTCAACCTGCATGATCCTGCTCCATCCGGCGTACCGCGGCGACGAAGGCCGCGATCCGCCCCAAATCCTTGACGCCGCGGCGCGATTCCACGCCACTGCTGACATCAACGCCCCACGGCCGGACACAGGCGATCGCCGTGCCGACGTTATCCGGGTCGAGCCCGCCGGCGAGAATCAGCTCCACGCGTTGCGCCAGCCGGGCCGCGCGCTGCCAGTCGGCACGCTGACCCTGGCCACTGGCCGCCGCCTCGAAAAGCACGCGACCGTCGCGGACCAGCGCGGCTTCGTCGAGTGCGGGCACATCGCGCCACACCGGCCACCTCGCCAGCGTGTCCGGCAGGTTGAGGTCGGCGAAATCCGCGGCATCCGTCTGCAGGCAGTCGGGCCGGAAGCCGTCGATCACCGCATCCACTTCCATCTGCGTCGGGTGGCGCATCACCGCGACGCGCAGCACCCCGGTCGGCACGTCACGACACAGCGCTGCAGCCTGTGCGGGGCCGACCCGCCGGGGCGACTCGGCAAAGACGAAGCCGAGCGCATCGACACCGGCCTCGAGTGCCGCCGCCACAGCCCCGGGCGTCGCCAGCCCGCAGATCTTGACCCGCGTCACCACGCGCTTCAACCGCGGCGACGGGCCGAGGCACGTCCTGCGGCGAGGATCGAGGCCACCTGCAACGCCGGCTCGGCCGCGCGCATCAGCGCCGTGCCGACCAGCGCACCACAGTAGCCGAGTTCCGCCACGTGCGCGGCCTCGGCCGGCGTGCCGATGCCGCTTTCGGCGATCACCGGGATGTCGGCCGGCAGCGCCGGCGCGAGCGCGGCAAAGCGGCCGAAGTCGACCTGCAGGCTGCGCAGGTCGCGGCAGTTCACCCCGAGCAGCAGGCCGTCGCCCCGCGCCGGCAGCTCGCGCCGCACACGGCGCAGCACAGCGGCGGCCCGGGCGAGCTCACCGTGATCGAAGACCTCGACCAGCGCGAACAGGCCGAGCGTGCGCGCACAGCGCAACATCTCACGCAGGCGGTAGTCGTCGAGCAGCGCGGCGATGAGCAGCACGCCGCCGGCGCCGCCGGCGCGGGCCTCGAGCAGCTGGTAGGGGCTGACGAGGAAATCCTTGCGCATCGCCGGCACGGCGAGGCCGTCGATCCCGGCCACCTGCGCGAGGTGGCGCATGTCACCGGCGAATGCATCCGGCTCGGTGAGCACCGAAAGCGCCATGGCCCCGCCGCGCACGTAGTGTCGCGCCTGGGCGGTGAGGCTCAGCCCGTCCCGCGCCAGCACACCGGCCGATGGCGACCGGCGCTTCACTTCGGCGATGACGTCGAAGCCGTGTACCGACAGGCGCAGCGGCGGCACGGCGCGCTGGTGACGGATGTGCCGGGCCAGTACCGATTCCGGCAGGCGGCGCTGCGCGGCGTGAGCGCGCCCGGCGCTGGACCCGGCCATGCGCGCGAGGAAATCGACCGGTTCCGGGCGCATCGCTGGCCGGCTCATGGCCCGGCCGCCTCGCGCAGCCGCGCCAGCAGCCGGGCGCCTTCGCCGCTTTCCAGCGCCCGGCGTGCCCGGTCGATGCCCTGGCGCAACGTGCGGACCCGGCCGCTGACCTCGAGCAGCAGCCCGGCACCGAGCAGCAGGGCGTCGCGGTGTGCGCCCCGGTCGGTGCCGGCCAGCACGGCCTCGAGGGCTTCCGCGTTGCGTGGCGCATCGTCGCCGGCGAGGTCTTCGGGCCGGCAGCGTGGCAGGCCGTAGCGGTGCGGGTCGCGGCGCCGGCGCGTGACGCGGCCGCGGCGCACGTCGAAGAGGACGAAGGGCCCGGTCGGCGTCGGCTCGTCCCAGCCGTCATGGCCGTGCACGACGAACACCCGGCCGATGGGCATGCCGGCCAGCGTTTCGGCCATCAGCCGCGCCGTCGCCACGTCCCAGGCGCCGATCACGCCGAACGGCGGTGACGCCGGGTTGGTCAGCGGGCCGAGGATGTTGAACACGGTGCGCACGCCCAGCGCGCGGCGCACCGGGGCGATGGCCTTCATCGCCGGGTGGAACACCGGGGCAAAAAGAAAGGTGAAGCCACAGCGTTCGAACAGCCGCGCCGCGGCCGCCGCATCCGCCGGCACCGGCACGCCGAGCGCCTCGAGCACGTCGGCGCTGCCGGAACGCGACGACACCGAGCGGTTGCCATGCTTGACGACCGGCAGGCCGCAGGCCGCGGCGAGCAGCGCCGCGCCGGTCGACAGGTTGAAGCTGCATGACCCGTCGCCGCCGGTGCCAACCGAATCGACGGGGGCACAACCGGCCGGCAACGGAAAGGGCCGGGCCAGCGCCCGCATGGCCAGCGCCAGGCCG
Source organism: uncultured Chromatiaceae bacterium (assembly GCA_964417725.1). Lineage (GTDB taxonomy): Bacteria > Pseudomonadota > Gammaproteobacteria > Steroidobacterales > SHZI01. Next base: position 38,848 of record CAYQIV010000011.1, on the reverse strand, counting down.
CGCACCTCGTCCGCGGTCTCGCCCTTGATGCGCAGCGCCGTCAGCAGGGCGCCGGCGAGCGCCGGCGGCGTGGCCTCGTCCGCCAGGCTGCGCAGCAGGGCACCGGCCTCGGCCTCGGCGAGGTCGCTCCCCTGGATCAGCCGTTCCAGCAAACCGGTCGTCATGCCGGCCTCACCCGTCGGCCGCCAGCGCGAGGAAGTTGCCCAGCAGGCGATCGCCTTCGGGCGTCAGTACGCTTTCGGGATGGAACTGCACCCCCTCTAGGGGCAGTTCGCGGTGGCGCACGCCCATGATCTCGCCCCGCGCGGTGCGCGCCGTGACCTCGAGGCAGGCCGGCAGGCTTGATGGCTCGGCGGCCAGCGAATGGTAGCGGCCGGCCTGGAAGGGCTGCGACAGGCCGCGGTAGATCGTCCGCCCGTCGTGCTCGACCATCGAGGTCTTGCCGTGCATCAGCCGTTCGGCCCGCACGATGCACCCACCGAAATGCTGGACCAGCGACTGGTGGCCGAGGCACACGCCGAGCACCGGTACGCGGCGCTCGAAGGCGGCGATCATGGCCAGCGAGATGCCGGCATCGTCGGGGCGGCCGGGGCCCGGCGAGACGCACAGGTGACTGGGCGCCAGCGCCAGCGCATCGGCGACGCTGATCTCGTCGTTGCGGTGGACGATGACCTCCGCACCGAGCACGAGGAACGCCTGCACCAGGTTGTAGGTAAAGGAATCGTAGTTGTCGACCAGCAGCAGTCGCACGGCCTTTGCGCCACTCACAAGCCTTCCTCCGCGATCGACAGGGCCCGGCGCAGCACGGCGCTCTTGGCCAGCACCTCGTTGTATTCGTAGTCCGGCACGCTGTCGGCGACGATGCCCGCACCGGCCTGGTAACTGTAGCGGTCGCCGCGGAAAACCAGCGTGCGGATGGCGATGGCCTGGTCCATGTCGCCATTGTTGCCGAAATAGCCGACCGTGCCGGCGTAGACACCGCGGCGGATCGGCTCCAGCTCGTCGATGAGCTGCATGGCCCGCACCTTCGGTGCGCCGACCAGCGTGCCGGCGGGAAAGGCGGCGGCAAACAGGTCGAAGGCATCGGCACCGGGGGCCAGCCGGCCCTGCACGCCGCTGACGATGTGCATGACGTGGCTGTAGCGCTCGATGCAGCGGTAGGGGTCGACGTGCACCGACCCGGCGGCCGCGACCCGGCCGAGGTCGTTGCGCGCCAGGTCGACGAGCATGACGTGCTCGGCGTTCTCCTTTTCGTCGGCCAGCAGCGACTGCTCGTTGGCGAGGTCCTCGGCGGCCGTCTCGCCACGCGGCCGCGTGCCGGCGATGGGACGCAGCGATGCCTGCCCGCGCCGCAACCGGACCAGCGCCTCCGGCGACGAGCCGGCGACCTGGAAGTCGCCGAGATCGCAATAGAACATGTAGGGCGAGGGGTTGACGAGGCGCAGCGCGCGGTAGATCTCGAAGGGCGAGACACCCAGCCGGCCGTTGAACTGCACCGACAGCACGAGCTGGTAGACGTCGCCGCTGGCGATATAGCCCTTGGCCCTGTCGACGGCCCGGTGAAAGGCCGGCGCCGACAGGCTCTGCGTGGCGCCGTCACCGGGCTGTACCGGCACGGGCCCCGGCAGGGCGCCGCGCAGCAGGGTGATGACTTGCGCGCGCAATGCCTGGCGGGCGGCATCGTCGCCATCGTGCAACAGCGCGATGCGGCGCGTGAGGTGGTCGAAGACCAGCAGCGAGCGGGTGGCGAGGTAGGCGGCATCCGGGGTCTGCGGGTTGTCGGCGTGTTGCGGTGCGTCCGGCAGGTGCTCGAAGTAGCGCACGAGGTCGTAGCCGGCGATGCCGACCAGCCCACCGGCGAAAGGCAGATCGGCGACCTCGGGAAACAGGCGCGGCGCGCCGGCCAGCGCTTCACGCAGCGCGGCCAGCAGTTCATCGCGGTTGCGCGGCCGCGGCAGGTGGCGGTCGCCGCAGCGCAGGCCATGGTCATCGAGGCGGAACTCCAGCGCCTCGCCGAAACCGAGGAAAGAGTAGCGCGCCAGGTGGGCGCCGCCCTCGACGCTCTCCAGCAGGTAGCGCGGCCGCAGGGGCGCCAGCTTGATCCAGGTGGAGACCGGGGTGTCGAGGTCGGCGGCGATGTCGAATGGCGCTTGCATCATGGTCGTGTCGTCGTTTCAGGGAGGCCAGAAAGCAAAAAACCCATCCCGTGGGCGCGGAGATGGGTCATTGGCTGTCAGTGATTCTGTGGCGCTTCAGCCAGCGTTCCCGTGCCCCACGGCAGGATGTCGGGAAGCCCGCCACCAGATGCCTCGCTGCACAATCCTGACCATGGGCGGCAGTATCCCCGCGGCCGGATGCGGCCGTCAAGGGTCATCGCTGCCGCCCCTGCGCCACCACTGTGTGGTTTCTGGAATCCGGGGGATGGCCGCCTCCCATGATCGGCTGACAGGGCTGCCCCTGCCACAGTACCCTTGGCACTCCGCAGCCATGTCATCCGAGGAGCAGTTCAACATGAACAGCACACAGCGCATCCCCTTCCGGCACATGGCCTGCGCCACCGTCCTGGCCCTGGCCGGCGCGATGGCCCAGGCCGATGACAAGGCCGGGGCGCCCAAGGGCACCAACGTCGGCCCGGGTGAGCGCGGCATCGTCGCCTACATCGTGCCCGGCCCACCGATCACGCCCGAAGCCCGCATGAGCAAAAAGCACATGGGCTTTGCCCGCGGCATGACCTGCGCCGAATGCCACGACGTGTCCTTCAACGTCGACAGCGAAGATGTCGACAGCGTGACGACGGCCACCCGCCAGTTCATCGCCAACTATCCGCGCATGACCCAGGAGCAGATCTGGGACAAGATCGTCACCTTCCTGCCGGGCCGCGAGCGCTTCGTCATCGCCAGCGTGCACAAGAACCGGCCCACCGCGACCACCGTGGACATGGTCCTCGACACCGAGGAACGCGTGCTCTACGTGGTTTCCGAGGTGGGCACCGAGAAGCTGCTGCATTTCCGCAAGAACCCGGCCATCAGCGCCGTGCACTTCGCCGGCTGGACCGTCGCCGAGGGCGGCACCAAGGAGTGGCGTTCGGTGCAGATCAACGGCGAGGCCGAGATCATCGAATCGAGCGATCCGCGCTTCCTGCCGGCCATCGAGAAGTACAACCTGGTGCGCGCCACCAAGGAGCGGGCCGTACGCCGCTTCGACCTGATCCGCGTCACGCCACAGCAGATCATCTACTTCGACACCGCACTTTCCGCCGGTGAATACGCCGTTTACCAGTTGTGGAAGCGCGGCCGCACCGGCGTCATCGACGACTGACACAGCGCCTGCCAACGGGCCGGGTTCTGCCACAGAACCCGGCCCGTTTCATTTCCACAGCCCGTAGTAGACCGGCAGGTAGAGGCTGAACATCAGCCACATCAGCAGCGTCAGCGGGACACCGACGCGGACGAAATCCGCGAAGCGGTAATCCCCGGCGCTCATGATCAGCAGGTTGCCCTGGTAGCCGATCGGCGTCGCGTAGCTCATGTTGGCGGCGAAGATCGCCGCGACCACGAAGGGCTCGACCGGTGCGGCGAGCTGTTCGGCAATGCGGATCGCGATCGGCACGCCGATCACCGCCACGGTGTTGTTGGTGACGAGGTTGGTGATGACGACGAGCACCAGCATCAGCCCGCTGAGGATCACCGGCACCGGCAGATCACGCGTTACCGCCAGGAACAGCCCGGCGATGAAATCGATCGCACCGGTCACCGTCATCGCATCACCCAGCGACAGGCTGGCCACCACCAGCAGGATCAGCGGCAGGCTCAGCGCGGCCGACAGGTCGCGCCAGCGCAGGCAACGCGTGGCGAGCATCAGCGCCACCCCGCACAGGGCGCTCAGCGACATCGGCAACAGACCCGTGGCGGCCACACCGACCACCGCCATCAGCGTGGCCAGCGCCCACGGCGCGCGGTCGGTGTGCGGCAGGTCGATGGTGCCGTCGAGCACCAGCATCGAACCGCTGCCGCGCAACTCCGCGACGGCCTGGCGCGTGCCCTGTACGAGCAGCACGTCACCGGCCTGGAGGCGCACTTCGTTGAGGTCCTCGACGGCGTCCGTGCTGCCCCGGGTGGTGTGGATGGCCAGCGGCACGAGCTTGTAGAGACTGCTGAAATGCGCGGCATTGAGGGTGCGGTTGTGCAGCGGCGAGGAGCGCGAGACGACCACCTCGGCAAGCTGCTGGCCTTCGTCCCTCAGCGGCGCACCCTCGCGCACCGGGTGCTCGATGTCGCTCTCATCGTAGAGCGTGGCGCCGAGCAGGCGCTCGAACTCCTTGAGCCGGTCGGCCGTGTCACGCACGTAGAGCCGGTCACCCGGCTGCAGGCGTACGGAGGGCAACTTGGCGACGAACAGGCTGTCGCCGCGGCCGATGCGCTCGATGCGCATGCGGTCCTCGGTGCGGCGGCGCACGTCGGCGAGCCGGCGACCGGCGGCGAAGCTGTCGGTGGTGATGTAGAGCACGGCGTTGAAGAGCCGCGGAGAGGTGTCGCTGAGCATCGGCCGGCGGTCGGGCAACAGGCGTGGTGCAACGAGCCACAGGAACATGAGCCCGGCCAGGCCGCCGATCGCCGCCGGGACGAAGAAGTCGAACATGTGCAGCTGGATGCCGAAACCCGCGGCAATGCCCACGGCGAGGATGTTGCTGCCGGAACCGATGGTCGTGGTCATCCCGCCGAGCAATACCGCCATGCCCATCGGCAGCAGCACCCTGGACGGTGCGACCCGTGCACGCATCGTGCAGGCGACCAGCACCGGGATCAGCATGACGATCTGCGGCGTGTCGTTGATGAAGCCGCTGGTCGCCCAGGCGAGGACGAGCGTGACCAGCAGCGCCAGCGTCGGCCGGGTCGCCCAGGCCCGGGCGAGCAGCGTCACCACCGGCTGCATGGCACCGGTGCGGTCGAGACCCTGGCCCAGCACCATCAGCGCGCAGACCGTCACCAGCCCCTCGTGGCCGAAGTTGGCGAAGAGGTCGGCCGGACGGAACCCCCCGTATGGGAACAGGTAAAACAGCAAGGCGAGGATCAGCAGCACGGCCAGGCTGGTGGCCTCGGCGCGGATGTGCTCGCGGGAAAAGAGGTAGAGGGCGCCGAGGGTCAGCGCCATGGCGACCCATGCGTGCAGGTCAGGAAGGATCGGCATGGCCTGCCACCCTGATAATGGACGACACGTTCGGGGTGTTCCTGGAAAGCGGCGCCACCATATATCACGGCCTTCCGGCCGGCCGCCAATGCGCGCTGCCCATATCCGGCTCATTGGCCGGCATATGACGGAAAAGGCGTCGATACTCTGTTATCGTGCCGGCAAAACAAGTCAATGCCACGACGATGGATGCCGACCAGGGCAGCGCCAGAGCCTGAACCTTTGAGCGAAACACGCGACCAGATCCGCTTTGCCGCCAAGGACGAGGGCCTGCGCCGCGACGTCCATCAGCTCGGCACCCTCGTCGGCCGGCTGATTGCCGAGCAGGGCGGCGAGACGCTGTATCGATCCATCGAGCGTGTGCGGCGCCTGGCCATCGACCGGCGCGAAGGCGTGGCCGGGGCCGAGGCCGCGCTCGACGCGGCAATCGGCGCCATCCCCGCGCAAGAGACCGGCGATTTCATCCGCGCTTTCTCCACCTATTTCCAGGTGGTCAACATCGCCGAGCTGGTGCACCGCATCCGGCGGCGGCGGGCCTGGCTGCGCGAGGGCGTCCACCGCCAGCCCGGCGGCCTCGAGGACACACTTTGCCGGCTGCGCGACCGCGGCATGACGCTCGACGAGGTCCACGCCCTGTTGGCCCGCATCGAGTTCATGCCGGTGCTGACCGCGCACCCCACCGAGCCGACACGACGCACCATCCTGCGCCGCCAGCAGGACATCGTGCGGCGCCTGATCGACATGCAGAACACTGCCCTGTCACCCCAGGAGCTGGCGGCCGACCTCGAGGTCATCCGCACCGACATCACCGCCATCTGGCAGACGGAGGAGCACCCCACCGGCCTGCGCACCGTCGCCGACGAGCTCGAGCACGTGCTCTATTTCGTCACCGAGGTCGTCTACCGCATGATGCCGCTGATCGGCGAGAACCTCGACGCGGCGTTGCGCGTGGCGTGGGGTGCGGAAGCGGACACGTGGCGCGCGCCGCCGGTGCTGCACCTCGGCTCGTGGATCGGCGGCGACCTCGTCGGGCGCAACGAGATCACGGCGCGGACGATCCGCGAGACACTGGCCCGCCAGCGCGCGCTGATCCTCGACCTCTACCACCGCGAATGCCGCGAGCTGGCCGAGAAGCTCAGCCAGAGCACCAGCCGCGTGACCGTCGACGCCGCGCTGCTCGAACGCATCGGCCGCTATACCGCGCATTTCCCCAACGCCCCGGGACTGATCCCGGTGCGTTATCGCGAGATGCCCTACCGGGTGTTCCTGCGCCTGATGATGGCGCGCCTCCAGTCGACCTATTCCGGTGGCCTGTTCCCGTACGAATCGGCCGACGAGTTCGCCGGCGACGTGCGCCTGATCGCCGACAGCCTGACGCACAACCAGGGCGACCACGCCGGGCTTTTCAACGTCCAGCGCCTGCTGCGGCGGGTCGAGGCCTTCGGCTTTCACCTGATGACCATCGACATCCGCCAGGAGGCGGTGGCCAACCGCAGCGTCGTCGGCCGCTGTCTCGGCGAGGCGCAATGGGCGGTGCTCACGCCGGAGTACCGCTGCGAGCGGTTGCGCCAGGCGCTGCTGGCCAACGAATCACCCCACGGGGCACTCGACAACGAGGCCAAGCGCACCATTGGCATCTTCCAGGCCATCGACTACTGCCGGCGCCGCTACGGTGCCCAGGCCATCGGCCCCTATGTGATCAGCCATGCCGAGGGCCCCGACGACCTGCTGGCCGTACTGCTGCTGGCGCAATGGGGCGACCTGCGCGGTGCCGACGGTGAGGCGCCCATCGACATCGCGCCCGGCTTCGAAACCGTGCGCGGCCTGACCGATGCCCCGGGCGTGATGGCCGGGGCCTGGCGCGACCCGCTCTATCAGGCCCACCTGCAGGCGCGCGGCCAGCAACAGCTCGTCATGCTCGGCATCGCCGACAGCGACGTCGACAGCGACCTCGCCTCGGCGCGGGCCGCGCTGCGCGACACGCAGCGGCAGCTGACCGACGCCGCCGCCGGGAGCGGCCTGGCGCTGTCTTTCATGCACGGGCGTTTCGGCACCATCAGTCCCGGTGGCGGCAAGGCCCATGCCGACATCCTCAGCACGCCGCGCGGCACGGTGCACGGTCGCATCCGCTGGGTCGAGCCCGGCGAGATGGTCGCCAACAAGTACGGCGTGCGCGCCATCGCGCTGCGCACCCTCGAACAGGCACTGGGCGCGTTGCTGGAAGTCAGCGCGCGCGGCGCATCGGGCATGAAGCCGCCCCCGTCACGTGCGTGGGAAGCCGCACTGGACACCCTGGCAGCCGCCTCACGTCAGGCGTACCAGTCACTGGTACGGGAATCGCCCGGCTTCATGGACTACTACCGGCTGGCGACCCCGGCGGATGCCATCGAACGGCTGCGGCGCGGCACCGGCGGCCCCGACATGCTGGTGGCGGAGGGACTGCTCGCCGCGGCCGGCACCGCACCGTGGGTACTGGCGTGGACGCAGAGCCGCAACATGCTGCCTGGCTGGTATGGTTTCGGTCAGGGCCTGCGCGCGGCCATCGACGAGCACGGCATGGACGTGCTGCGCGAGATGGCCGGCGGCTGGCATTTCTTCGCCACCCTGCTGGATGACGTGGAGATGGTCATCGCCAAGAGCGACCTCGACATCGCCAGGCGCTATTCGCAGCTCGCCGACGGGCTGCACGCGGTGTTTTTTCCACGCATCGAAGCCGGGTTCACGCTGACGCGACGACTCATCCTCGACGTGCGCGAGCAGGACATGCTGCTGGAGAAGGACAACACCTTGCGGCGCTCCATCCTGCTGCGCAACCCCTACGTCGACCCGATGAGCCTGCTGCAGGTCGACCTGCTGCGGCGCTGGCGGCAGAGCGGCGACGACAGCCTGTTCAATGCCCTCATCGCCAGCATCAACGGCATCGCCCGCGGGCTGCAGGACTCCGGCTGAGTTTTTCCCCACGAGAGGTATCCCCCATGCCCGTGCTGTCCCTGACGTTCCTGCTGTTCGCGCTGGTCCACATCGGGCTCTGGGTCTGGGGGTGGCGGGCCTGGGCCACCACGGGCCGGCCGGTCGCGCTGCTCATCGTGCTGATCAGCAACACGCTGCTGTGGTACGACAACTTCCGCATCGGCATGGGCCACTTCATCGGCCAGGGCCGCCTGCTCGAACTGATGGCGATGCCGGCCTTCATCTGGCACTGGACGATGGTGCCACTGCTGATCATCGCTGCCGGATCGATCGCGCGCCTGGCGGGGCTCGGGTGGGCGCGCCACCGCGGGGTGATGGGCAGCCTGTGCGTGTTCGCCGTGGCCCTGAGTCTTTACGATGCACGCTACATCCCGCTGATGGAGCTGCACCCGGCCTGCATCGCCGACACGATCCGCTATTCGACGAACGTTTCGCCGGCACAGCTGTGCGCCCCGACCGACCCGGTGATCACCGGCGGCGCCGGCAGCCCGCTGGCGGCGATCATCGCCAATGTGGTGGTCTTTGCCGTCGGCGTGCTGGTGTGGATCCGCCACCGCTGGATCTGGCTGGCGGCGGGTTCCGGCGCCATGTTCATCGCCGCCGGCGCTTTCGCCACCTCGACCTACTCCCTGCCGATCAGCAACTTCGGCGAGATCTGCATCGCCTCGGGCCTGATCGCGACGTGCGTGCACTTTGCGCGGCGGAAGCCAAGCCCCGCGTGAGTTGAGCAGCCACACAACGGGGGGGCCACGGGCGGCGATTCAACCCTCCCCGGCCCATCCACTTTCCCGCAGCAGACCGGCGTGACGGACGGCGGCCTCAAGACAGCGTCATCGCCCCCCCGGGCAGGTGTTCGCCCGGCCAGCGCCAGTGGCGGATCCCGGGCATGTCCTCGCCGTGGGTGGCGATGTACTGCTTGTGAATGATGCGCTGGTCGCGCATGTGCTGGCGCACGTGGGCAGCGCGGGCGGCGAGGCCGGGCACACGGTCGATGACATCGCAGACCAGGTGGAAGCGGTCGATGTCGTTCAGCACGCACATGTCGAAGGGCGTGGTGGTGGTGCCTTCTTCCTTGTAGCCGCGCACGTGCAGGTTGTCATGGTTGGTGCGCCGGTAGGTCAGCCGGTGAATGAGCCACGGGTAGCCGTGGTAGGCAAAGATGATCGGCCGGTCGACGGTGAACAGCGAGTCGAAGCGCTCATCGGAGAGGCCATGCGGGTGCTCTTCCTTCGGCTGCAGCGTCATGAGGTCGACGACGTTGACCATGCGCACCCTGAGCGCCGGCAGGTGTTCACGCAGCAGGGCGATGGCGGCAAGGGTTTCGAGCGTCGGCACATCGCCGGCACTGGCCATGACCACATCGGGCAGTTCGCCGTCGTCGTTGCCGGCCCACGCCCAGATGCCGATGCCGGCATCACAGTGCGTGACGGCCGCAGCCATGTCGAGCCACTGCGGTGCGGGCTGCTTGCCGGCGACGATCACGTTGACGAAGTTGCGTGAGCGCAGGCAGATGTCGGCAACGCACAGCAAGGTGTTGGCGTCGGGTGGCAGGTAGACGCGGATGATATCGGCCTTCTTGTTGACGACGTGGTCGATGAAACCGGGGTCCTGGTGTGAAAAGCCGTTGTGGTCCTGGCGCCAGACATGTGACGTGAGCAGATAGTTGAGCGAGGCGATGGGCCGCCGCCAGGGGATCTCGTGGCCCGCCACCTTGAGCCACTTGGCGTGCTGGTTGAACATCGAGTCGACGATATGGATGAAGGCCTCGTAGCACGAGAACAGCCCGTGCCGGCCGGTGAGGAGGTAGCCTTCCAGCCAGCCCTGGCAGGTGTGCTCGGAGAGGATCTCCATCACCCGCCCATCGGCACTCAGGCCCTCGTCGGTATCGTGCACCCCGGCCAGCCAGGTGCGGTCGGTGACCTCAAACACCGCGCCGAGCCGGTTTGACGCCGTTTCGTCCGGACCGAACAGGCGGAAATTGCCCGCCGCGGCATTGGCCTGCATGACATCGCGCAGCCAGGTGCCGAGCACGCGCGTCGCCTCGGCGTCGACGGCGCCCGGCGAGGGCACCGGCACCGCGTAGCCGGCCAGTGCCGGCAGCGCCAGATCGTGCAGCAGCAGCCCGCCGTTGGCGTGCGGGTTGGCACCCATGCGCCGATGCCCCTCTGGGGCCAGGGCAAGAATGTCGGGGTGCGGTCGGCCGCCTTCGTCGAAAAGCTCATGCGGGCGGTAGCTCTGCAGCCATCTCTCCAGCGCCGCGAGCTGATCGGGGCGTTGCGCCAGTTTGGAAAGTGGCACCTGGTGCGAACGCCAGTGGCCCTCGACCGGCAGGCCGTCGACAGTCGCAGGACCGGTCCAGCCCTTGGGCGTGCGCAGCACCAGCACCGGCCAGCGCGGGCGTTCCACCGGACTGCCAGGGGTACGCGCGCGGGTCTGGGCGGCGCGGATGGTCGCGCAGGCCCAGTCCAGCGCCGCGGCCATGGCCTGGTGTGCGGCGACGGGCTCATGGCCGGTGACCAGGCGTGGCTCGTAGCCGCAGCCGCGCAGGTACTGCATCAGCTCCTCTTCGCTGATCCGCGCCAGCAGCGTCGGGTTGGCGATCTTGTAGCCGTTGAGATGCAGAATCGGCAGCACCGCCCCGTCGCGGGCCGGGTTGAGAAACTTGTTGCCGTGCCAGGCCGCGGCCAGCGGGCCGGTTTCGGCCTCGCCGTCGCCGATGACGCAGGCGGCGATGAGGTCGGGGTTGTCGAACACCGCACCGAAGGCATGCGAGAGGACATAGCCGAGTTCACCGCCTTCGTGGATCGAGCCCGGCGTCTCGGGCGCGACGTGACTGGGCACGCCGCCGGGAAAGGAAAAGCGCCGGAACAGCTGTTTCATGCCGGCCGCATCGCGCGTCACGTCGGGATAGCATTCGCTGTAGCTGCCTTCGAGCCAGGTGCAGGCGCACAGCGCCGGGCCGCCGTGGCCGGGACCGGCGAGGTAGATCATGTCGAGGTCGTCGCGGCGGATCAGCCGGTTGAGGTGCGCGTAGATGAAATTGAGGCCCGGCGTCGTACCCCAGTGGCCGAGCAGCCGCGGCTTGACGTGGCCGATGTGCAGCGGCGCCGTGAGGAGCGGGTTGTCGAGCAGGTAGATCTGGCCGACGGAAAGGTAGTTGGCGGCCCGCCACCAGGCATCCACCTGCGCAAGCGCCTGCGGCGAGAGGGGGGCATGGGTGTTCATCGGCACCTCCAGGGTCATGACATGAGTTCGGGCAGGTGGCGCACCGCGCGGGCCATGACGTGCGCTTCATCGACCGGCGTCACCCACACGCGCACCGGGGCACCGCCTGTCGAGATGCACGCGGCGCTGCCCGTGACGCCGGCGTTCGCCTGCGGGTCGATCGCGATGCCGGCAAAGCCGAGGCCTTCAAGTGCGCGGGCGCGGACCAGCGCGACGTTTTCGCCGACGCCGCCGCCGAAGAGGATCGCGTCGACGCCGCCGAGCACCGCCATGCAGGCGCCGACATGGCGCCGGATCCGCCGGCAATAGACATCGAGCGCAAGCCGTGCGGCGGGCGCCTCGCTCGCCAGCAGGGCGCCGACATCGCCGGAGATCCCCGACAGGCCGAGCAGCCCGGCGCGGCGGTTGAGCAGTGTTTCCAGCGCCTCCGGCGACAGGCCGGCCTCGCGCTGCAGGTACAGCAGCACTGCGGGGTCGACGTCGCCGCTGCGCGTGGCCATCACCAGGCCTTCGAGCGGCGAGAAACCCATCGAGGTGTCGACGGGCCGGCCGCCGATGCTGGCTGTCACCGAACACCCGGCACCGAGCTGCAGGGAAATCACCCGCGCGTCCGGCCGGGCGCGGTCATCGTGTTGGGCCCAGGCCTCGAGCATCGCCTGATGGGCCAGCCCGTGGAACCCGTAGCGGCGGATGCCGTACTGCTCGCACAGGGCCATCGGCAGGGCGTAGTGGCGCGCGGCCACGGGCAGGTCGCTGAAGAACGCCGTGTCGAACACCGCAATTTGCGGCAGCGCCGGCCCCAGTGCCGTGCGCACCGCGCGCAGCAGGGCCAGGGCCACCGGCTGATGGAGCGGCGCCAGCGGCACCAGCGCCTCGAGGGCACGCTCGGTCGTCTCATCGATGAGGCAGGGCGCTGCGAAGTGGCGGCCACCATGAACCACGCGGTGCACGACCACTGCCGGAGCGCCCGGCAGGGCCAGCCGCTGCAACTGCGCGGCAAAGCCGTGCCCGGCGGCGGCCGGATCGATCTCGTAGCGGTGGCGCGCCACGGGCGCCAGCTCCGGCGAGCGGAACGCGGCGAGGCGCACCGAGCTGCTGCCACCATTGACGGTCAGGATCACGCCCACCGCGCTCCCCCCACCCCGATCGTCCGGGGCCATGCCGTCCCCGCCTTGCCTGTCGCCACCGCGCCCTTCATGTCCGCCTCAGGGTAACACCCTGCCGCGGAGGACTGACCGCACCGGGGTGAACGTTTCGAGGTGGTGTGGTCGGCACAGGCGTGGCGTGCGAGCCCCTCGCTGAACGCGTGCCCCGGCGCAATGGGTGAACTGTCCGATGCCGAAGCACCGGCACCGGGGCCACCGCCGGGGGTCAGCCGTGGAGGTGGTGTTCGGCCCAGTCGATGACCCGCACCACGCGGGGCGAGGCGAGCTGGCGGGCGCGGGCGATGTTCAACCAGCGGAACTCGCTGTGCTCGGCCCGGCCGGTCTGCGGGTTGGGCAGCAAGCGCACGTCGGCGCAGTGCGTCAAGGCGAGGTAGTAGCGCGCCACCTTGCCGCGGTTGTACGGCCCCGAGTCCAGGTGGCTCTCGCCCCACGGGAAGCGCAGGTCGTCGAGACCTGTCTCCTCGGCCACCTCGCGCAGCGCCGCCGCATGGGGGCTTTCGCCCGGTTCGATGAGGCCCTTGGGGAAATCCCAGTGGTTGAACGCCCGCAGCATCAGCAGCCGCCAGCCCTCGGGCGTCTCGCGCACCACCACCGCCCCGCACGACAGCAGGCGGGGCGACGTTGAAATGGCGGGTGCCCGCACCACCGCCGTCAGCCGTCGCGCAGCACCGCCACCGGCGGCGCGGTGACGGCGGAGCGCGTGACGAACACCCCCGTCAACCCGACGATCAGCGCACCGGCACCGAGCCCCGCCAGCCAGACGCTGCCGCTGAAGGCGTAGTCGAGGCGAAAGGCATAGGTGGCCAGCGCCCAGCCGGCCACCGTCGCACCGGCCGCGGCGAGCACGCCGGCGAGGCTACCCAGCGTGACGAACTCGACGGCAAGGCCCTCGAGGATCTTGCGCCGGCCGGCGCCGAGCGTGTGCAGGATGGCGCTCTCGAAGCGCCGCTCGTCGCGCGTCAGCTGGATGGCCGCGAGCAGGACGACGACACCGGCCATGAGGGTGAAGAGGAACACGTACTGCACGGCCATCGAGGCGCGGTCGATCACCGTGCGCACCTGCGACAGGATCACCTCGAGGTCGAGCACCGTGACGCCCGGGAAGCGCCGCACCAGCTGGCGCAGCACGTCGGGGCGGTCCGCCGGCACGTGGATGCTCGCCAGCCAGGTCTGCGGTAACTCGGCCGACAGCCCTGGCGACAGAACGACGAAGAAATTGGGCTGGAAGGAATCCCACTCGATGCGCCTGAGGCTGGCCACCCTGGCCTCGATGTCCTCGCCGGCGACGTTGAAACGCACCTCGTCGCCGAGGGCCAGGCCCAGGTCGGCAGCCATCCGGTCATCGAGCGAGACCAGCGGCGGACCCTGGTAGTCCGCCGGCCACCACTCACCGGCACTGACGACGTTGCTGTCGGCGAGCGTCGCCGACCAGGTCAGATTGGTCTCGCGGCGCACGAAGGCCGTGCCCCGCGCACTGACCTCGGCGAGTTCCTCGACCGGCACACCGCGGATATGCGTCAGCCGGCCGCGGATCAGCGGCAGGGCAAAGGCCTCGCGGCCGAGCTCGGCGCGGAACAGCGCCTGCAGCCCGGGAAGCTGCCCGGTTTCGATGTTGATCATGAAGTGGTTGGGCGCATCATCGGGGATGCTGGCCTCCCAGCCGGCGAGGATGTCCTGACGGACGAGGCCGAGCAGCAGCAGGACCATCAGGCTGAGGCCGAAGGCGACGATCTGCACCACGCTCTCGCCTCCCCGTCGGGCGATGTTGGCCAGGCCGAAGCGCCAGGCCACGCCGGCCGCGCCGCGGAAGCGCGCCAGCACCCGCACCAGCAACCAGCCGAGCCCGGCCGAAACGAGACCGGTGACGAGCACGCCGCCGGCGATCAGCGCCACCAGGAGCAGGTCGCGGATGATGATGTAGACCATCAGCAGCAGCGCCGCCACCGCCACGCCGTAGGTGGCCGAGTTGGCCATGTGTGGCGGTGGCAGGTCCTTGCGCAGCACGCGCAGCGGCGCCACGGCGCCGAGCCGCCACAGATACGGCAGGGCAAAGCCGAGCACCACCGTCGCCGCCGTCAGCAGGCCGAGTGTCCAGGGGCGGCCGCTCGCCGCCGGCAGCACCACGCCGACATATTCCGCGGCGATCACCGCCAAACCATACTGCGCCGCCTGGCCAAGCAGCGCGCCGATGAGCGCCGTGACGATGATGATCATCACCAGCTCGACGAGCAGCACGGCACTGACGAAGCGCCGTGTCATGCCCAGCGTCTTCATCAGCGCGACGTTGTCGAGATGGCGCAGCACGTAACGTCGCGAGGCCATCGCCGCAGCGACCGCCGAGAGGATCACGGTGACGAGCGAGGCCAGGGCGAGAAAGCGCTCCGCCCGGTCGATGGCCGCGGTGATCTGCTCGCCGGCATCCTCGCGGCCGCGGAGGCTCTCGTCGGGGCGCAGGTCGTCGGCGAGGCTGCGGCGGAACTCCGCCAGGCTGCGTTCATCGCCGGCATACATCTGATGGTAGGTGACGCGGCTGCCCGGCCGGACGACGCCGGTGGCCGGAATGTCGGCGAGGTTGATCATCACGCCCGGCGCGAGATTCATGAAGCCGATGTTCTGGTCGGGCTTGTATTGCAGGACCCGCGTGATGCGCAGTTCGATGCGGCCGAGCGTCAGCACGTCGCCGACGTCGAAGTCGAGGCGGCCGAGCAGCCCGGGCTCGGCCCAGGCCTCGCCGCGCCCGGGAATGCCCTGCGCCGTGACGCTCTCGCCGAACAGCGTCTCGGAGACGAGCAGGCGGCCGCGCAACGGGTAGCCGTCGCTGACCGCGTCGACAGCGGCCAGCGTGGTCTGCGCATCACTGCTGACGACGGTCGGAAAGGACAGGCTCTCGGCGGTCGCCAGGCCGAGCCGCCGGGCGCGTTCGGGGAAGGCGGGGTCGATGGGTGCCGCCGAGCGGATCACCAGGTCGGCGGCCATGACCTCGCTGGCCTGCGCCTTCATCGCGCCGGCGACGCGGTCGGTGAAGAAACCCACCGCGGTCATCGCTGTCACGGCGACGATGATCGCCGCGAGCAGCACGTTGAGTTCGCCGGCGCGCAGGTCGCGGTTCAACCCCCGCCAGGCGAAGGCCAGCACCTTCACCGCACGATCCTCCCCGCCACCAGCTCGATGATGCGGTCACAGCGCGCCGCCAGGTCGCGCTCGTGGGTCACCAGCACCAGCGTCGTGCCGGCCTCGGCATTGAGCGCGAAGAGCAACTCGCCGATGCGCGCGCCGGTGGCGGTGTCGAGGTTGCCGGTCGGCTCGTCGGCGAAGAGGATCTGCGGGCGGGTGACGAAGGCCCGTGCCAGGGCCACGCGCTGTTGCTCGCCGCCGGAGAGCTGGCGCGGATAGTGACCGAGCCGGGCCGCGAGGCCGACGTTGTCGAGTGTTTCGCGCGCCAGTTCGGCAGCCCGCGTCTCGCCGGACAGTTCGAGCGGCAGCATGACGTTTTCCAGCGCCGTCAGCGACTGCAGCAGGTGGAAGGACTGGAAGACGAAGCCCACCCGCCGCGCCCGCAGCATGGCGCGGCCGTCCTCGTCGAGCGCGGTCAGCTCCTCGCCCGCCAGCCACACCCGCCCGCCGGTCGGGCTGTCGAGGCCGGCGAGCAGTGCCAGCAGGGTGGTCTTGCCGGCACCCGAGGGCCCCGTGAGCGCCACCGATTCGCCGCGCCCGATCTCGAGATCAACCTGGTCGAGGATGGTCAGCCTGCCTTCGGGACTGCTAACCTCCCGCGTCAGTCCCTCGGCCCGCAGCACGATGTCTTGCGCCATGAAACCTCTGTTCCGTTTCGTATTGTTGCTGGTCCTGCTCGGCTGGTGGCACCCGTCGCCCGCCAACGGGCCGGGCCGGACCGTGCTGGTGATGGGCGACAGTCTGAGCGCAGGATTCGGTCTCGACCAGCCGGAGTCATGGGTTTCCCTGCTCAGTGACCGGCTGGAGGCCAGAGGGTACGGCTATGCCGTGGCGAATGCCAGCAGCACCGGCGACACCACCGGCAGCGGCCTCAGGCGCCTGCCGAGGGCCCTCGAACTGCACCGGCCGGCCGTGGTGATCATCGAGCTGGGTGGCAACGACGGCCTGCGCGGCACGCCCGTCGAGGTGGTGCGCAGCAACCTCACGCGCATGATCGAATTGAGCGAGGCGGCAGGTGCCCGGGTGGTGCTGGCCGGCATCCAGATCCCGACCAACTACGGCGAGCAGTACACCCGGGCCTTTGCCGGCATCTATCCGGCACTGGCGGCGCGCCATGGTGTCGCGCTGATCGACTTCTTCCTCGAGGGCGTGGCACTGGACATGAGCCTGTTCCTCGAGGACGGCATTCACCCCAATGCCCGCGCCCAGCCGATCCTGCTGGAGAACGTCTGGGCCGTGCTGGCACCGCTGCTCGGGCCGCCGTCACCCGATGCGGCGGGCGGTGGAGTGGACCACCTCGCCGTTCAGCCCTGAACGATCCGGGCGATCGACCGCTGGATGGCCTCGGCGGCGGCACGCGGATCGACCGCATCGCGGATCGGCCGGCCGACGACGATGTGGTCCGCACCGTCGGTGAAGGCCCGTTCGACGGTCACGACGCGCTTCTGGTCGTCGCTGGGCCGGTTCTCGACGGGGCGGATGCCGGGTGTGACGACCAGCAAGCGGCGATCGATCGCGCGGCGCATGGCCGGCAGTTCGAGGCCCGAGGCAACGACGCCATCACAGCCGGCCTCCAGCGCGCGGCGCGCGCGCGACAACACCAGCGCCTCGACATCGCAGGCAAAGCCGAGGTCGTCGAGGTCGCCGCGGTCGAGGCTGGTGAGCACCGTGACGGCGAGGATCTTCACGTTGCCCTTGGCGGCGGCGGCGGCCTCCATGATGCCCTGATTGCCGTGCACGGTGGCGAAGGTGACGCCGCGGCGGGCCAGCAGGGCAACGCTGCGCCCGACGGTGGCCGGCACGTCGAAGAGCTTGAGGTCGGCAAAAACTTTCTTGTCCTGCGCCAGCAGCCAGTCGACCAGCTCGAAATAGCCACCGGCCGCCATCAGCTCGAGGCCCAGCTTGTAGAACGTCACCGCATCGCCGAGCTGGCCGACCAGGCGGCGTGCGGCGTCGGCGTCATCGACATCGAGGGCGAAGATCAGGCGGTCGCGGGCGGCGACGGACGGGACGGCAGCGGTCATGGGCGGCGAACCAGTGCGGTGGACAGCGCGCAGTGTAAGGCAATCGCCCGCTGCGGTCAGGCGCCTGACGGCCATGCCCGCGGCACTCAGTTGACGAATTGTTCGCGCAGGAAGTCGGCGAGTTCGTGTGCGGCATAGTCGGCGCTGATCCGCGCTGCACCGATGCGCTCGAGGAGCACGAGGCGGATCTGGCCGGCCTGGACCTTCTTGTCCATGCCCATGGCACCGAGGAAGCGGCCCGGGTCGGCCGGCGGGGGTGACACCGGCAGGTTGAGGCGGCGGAACAGCGTGCGCGTGCGTTCCGCCTCGGCCGCCGGCAGCAGCCCGAGGCGCACCGAAAAATCGGCGGCCATGCAGCAGCCGGCCGCCACCGCCTCGCCATGCAACCACTCGCCGTAGCCGGCCAGCAGTTCGATGGCGTGGCCGAAGGTGTGGCCGAGGTTGAGCAGTGCCCGGCGCCCGCGCTCGCGTTCGTCCGCGCCGACGATCCCGGCCTTGATCTCGCAGGAGCGGCGGATGACGTGGTGCAGGGCGGCCGGGTCCCGCCGCAGCAAGGGGCCCGCCTGCTGCTCCAGCCAGCCATGGAGAGACTCGTCGGCGATCAGCCCGTACTTGACGACCTCGGCCAGCCCGGCGGCGAGTTCGCGGTCCGGCAGGGTCTGCAGCGTGTCGATATCGGTGAGCACGCACAACGGCTGGTGGAAAGCACCGATGAGGTTCTTGCCACCGAAGTGGTTGACGCCGGTCTTGCCGCCGACGGATGAGTCCACCTGGGCCAGCAGGCTGGTTGGTACCTGGACGAAGTCGACACCGCGCTGGTAGACGGCGGCGGCAAAACCTGCGATGTCGCCGACCACCCCGCCGCCGAGGGCAAGGAGCACGCAGTCACGCCCGTAGCGCGCCTCGACGAGGTCGTCGAGCACGCGCTCGACGGTCGCCAGCGTCTTGTGCGACTCGCCGTCGGGCAAGGTGACGACGCTGCGCCGGTGCCCGGCCAGCAGGCGCGACAGCGGTTCGAGGTAAATCGGCCCGACGGTGTCGTTGGTCACCACCAATACGTCGCGGCCATCCAGCCAACGGTCGAGCAACCCCGGACGGGCCATCAGGCCGCTGCCGATGAGGATCGGATAGCTGCGTGCGCCCAGTTCTACCGTCAGCGTGATCATCGTTGCGGGTGCTTCCTGCCGGGGCGGGCCGGCGGCCCGCCGTGGGGGCCCATCTTAGCCGCTCCGCCGGCTGTCGAGCGCCTCGAGTTGGACGATGATTTCGGCGACGACCTCGGCGACGCGGCGCCCGTCGGTGTCGACGATGACGTCGGCGATCTCGCGGTATTGCGGGTCGCGCACCGCCATCAGCCCTTCGAGCGTGGCGCGCGGGTCACCGCGGGCCAGCAGGGGCCGGCGGCCGCCGCGCGTGCGTCGCAGCTGCTGGGCCACGCTGGTGTGCAGGTAGACGACGGTGCCGCGCTCGCCGAGCCGGGCGCGGCTCTGCGGATCCTGCGCGGCGCCGCCACCGGTGGCAAGGACGATGTCGGGCCGGCAGGTGAGTTCGTCGATCAGGCGGCATTCGCGCTCGCGGAAGCCGGCCTCGCCTTCGCGTTCGAAGATGAAGGGGATGTCGACCCCGCAACGGGCCTCGATGGCCGCGTCGCTGTCGACAAAATCGAGGCCGAGCCGGCGCGCCAGGCGCTTGCCGACCGCCGTCTTGCCCGAGCCCATCGGCCCGACGAGGAAGATGCGCCGCCCCTTCACTGTCCGTCCACGCGCCCGGTCACCCGCGATGGCGCGTTGTACCGGCCGGCGGCGGCGCTGTAAAGGCTGCGGGCCAAAAAGAAAGCCGGCTCGTGGCCGGCTTTCATCGCGATATTTCGCCTGCCGTCAGTCCGGATCGGTACAGCTGCCTTCGGTGCCGAAGGGGCTGATCTGTCCAGATACGGAACTGTCTTCGTCTTCGATGTCCGATGCCAGCGCCTCCAGTATGAAGTTCGCGGTCTCGGTGAACTCGGTGCCGGAGACGGTCAACTGGGAACGCAGCTCGACATCGACCCACAGGTTGTCGCTGCGCAGGTAGACGACACAGATGCGGGCGATGCCGCTGGCATCGGTCTGCACGCTGGTCGTCGGCCCGCCGAAGCTGGTCAGCGAAGCACAGGCATTGGACGAGGCGCCCGGGGCGAGGGCCACCAGCGTGGCCCGGTTGCCGGCATCGAGGTTGGCATTGCCGTTGAGGTCTTCGGCGGGGCTGAGGATGCCGTCGACGTTGGCGTCCTCGTCGGCGCAGCGGAAGCTGCCGGCCACCGCAGTGACACCGTCACCGAGGTCGGAATCATGGAACTGCGCCCAGTCCAGGTCGCCGGTGCCATCATCGACGAGCTGGAAGAAGCCCTTGCGGTAGTGCGTCGAGCGTACGCTCGCCTGCAATGTCTGGTTGGCCACCGGCGCGGTGCCCGAGGTGTCGGTGACGATGATCGACCACTCCTTCGAGTAGAGCGACTGCGCCGGAAGATTGATCGTGTCGCCCGAGCCGAGCGCCATGTCGATGGCCGCGCCGACCACCGTCAGCGTCACCGTCGAGCTGAGCGCGCCGACCGTCGCCGTGATGCTGACGCCATTGACGGCGCTCACCGAACTGCCAGCCGTGTACACCGTCTGGGCACGGCCCTGACTGTCGGTGACCGCCGAGCCGACCGAGATCACGCCGCCGGTGACGTCTGTAAGGTCGAAAACCACCGTCTGGTTCTTGACGAGGTTGTTGGCCGCATCGCGCACCGTGGCGGTGACCGTGCTCTGCTGGCCGATGCCGACATTCTGTGTCGACGCCTGGGCGCTGACCGTGGCCGGCACGGTGGCGATGAACTCGACGCTGACGCTGGTCGAAACGCTCTCGTCGTTGGTCGCCGAGATGACCGAGCCGCCGGCATTGGTCGAGCTGATGGTCACGCTGGCCTCGCCTGCGGCATCGGTGACGGCGCTGCCGGCCGACAGCGTGCCACGCGTGCTGGAAAAGGTGATGGTCTCACCCACCTGGGCAGTGCCGTTTTTCGTCCAGCGCACCGTCACCGCCGTCGGCGTGTTGAGCGGGATCTCGGTCGAGGCCGTCGGCGTGATGATCGTGAAGACGTCGCTCGACACCGTGATGCTGCGCAACGCCGTCAGGCCGAGGGCGCCCACCGTCAGGGTGTCGACACCCCCTGCGGTGGCCGTGAGACTGATGCTGACCTGGCCACTGGTGTTGGTCACGAGGCTTGTCGATGAAACGGTATTGCCCTGGGCCGAGGTCGCCGTGAGCAACCGCCCGGAGATGCCGACACCGGCGGCATCGCGCAGGGTCGCCGTGTAGCTGCCGATGTCGCCGAGCGCCAGCGCATTCGGCCCGTCGACGACCAGTGTCGCGCCGATGACGTTGACCGTGACGGTATCGGAGACGCCGTTGGCCGTCGCCGTCACGGTGATCGTGCGGTTGGTCGGGTCGGTGCCATTGGTCAGCTCGGCCAGCGCCGTGCCCGTCGCATCCGTGGTCTGGCGCAGGACCGTCAGCGAGCCGGAACTCGTGGTGAAATTGACCGTCGCACCGTCGATGATGGCGTTGCCGCTGTTCTTGATCACCGCCGTCAGCGTCACCTTGCGCAGGCCGTTGGTGTCGGAATCGAGGGTCGCGGAGCTGGCCAGCAACTCGACCGTGGCGACCGCCGCATCGACACCACCACCACCGCCACCGCCGGCGATGGTCCCGCCGCCGCCGCCGCAGGACACCAGCGCCGCGGACACCGCGACCAGCACGAAGGATATGAACTTTCTCAGCACGATGAATTCCTCTTTCACGTCCGGCCGCGTCTTCATCCGGCCGGACGGGTCCCTCAGTAAATGTTCGAGCCTTCCTTGAGCACCTTCGGCGTGACGAAGATCAGCAGTTCGGACTTGTTGGACACCTTGCGCGTCGAGCGGAACAGGTTGCCCAGCCAGGGGATGTCGCCGAGGAAGGGCACCTTGGTGTAGTCCTCACCCTGCTCGGTCTCGTAGATGCCGCCGAGGACCACCGTCTGGCCGTTGTCGACCAGCACCTGGGTCTCGATGGCCCGCGTGTCGATGCTCGGCACCTGGCCGCCGCGCTCGGTGGTGATCACCTGGCCGACGCTGTCCTTGGTGACGGCGAGGTCGAGGATGATGCGGTTGTCAGGGGTGATCTGCGGCGTCACCTTGAGGCTCAGCACCGCCTCCTTGAACTGCGTCGTGGTGGCACCGCTTGACGACGACTCCTGATACGGGATCTCGACACCCTGACGGATCGACGCCTCTTTCTGGTTGGCGGTGATGACACGCGGCGACGACACCACCTCGCCCATGCCTTCGGCCTGCAGCGCCGAGAGTTCGAGGTCGACGAGGTAGTCATCGTCGAGGATCGCCAGCGCCAGCTGGCCGGCCGGGTTGGCGACCGGCAGGTTGACGTTGTAGCGGTCGCCGAGCGCCGGCACCTGCACGGGGAACGGCTGGCCGGTGTTGTTGATGTTGCTGATGCCGCTGGTGACGATGGTGTTGGCGCCCTGGCCGCTGCCGGTGACGGCGACGAGGCCATCGCTGCGGTCCCGGACGGCCGTGACACCCCAGCGGATGCCCATGTCGCGGCTGAAGTCGTCGCGGACGACGACGATGCGCGACTCGATCAGCACCTGGCTGACGGGGATGTCGAGCTTGGCGACCATGCGGCGGATGTCGGCGATGCGTTCGGCGACGTCCTGCACGAGCAGTGTGTTGGTGCGGTCATCGATGCCGACCGAGCCGCGCTCGGAAAGCAGCGAGCCCCCCTTGCCACCCTTGCTGCCCTTGATCAGCTCGGCCATCCCGCTGGCCTTGGCGTAGTTGACCTGGATGAACTCGGAAAGCAGCGGCTCGAGCTGGCGGATTTCCTGGCGCGCTTCGAGGTCGGCCTTCTCGCGGGCGGCGATTTCCTCCGCCGGGGCGACGATGATCACGTTGCCGTTCTCGCGCATGTCGAGGCCCTTGGTCGCCAGCACGATGTCCAGCGCCTGGTCCCAGGGCACATTCTGCAGGCGCAGGGTGACATTGCCCTGTACGGTGTCGGAAACGACGATGTTGCGCCCGCTGACGTCGGCGAGCAGCTGCAGCACGGCGCGTGTCTCGATGTCCTGGAAGGACAGGGTCAGGCGTTCGCCGGTGTACTCGCGGTCGGTGCTGAAGAGCGTCGGCGACGTTTCGGCGGCCTCCTCGACGACCGGCGAGATCTCGACGGTGAACACGGCATCGGACTGGTAGGCGATCTCCTCGTAGGGCAGTTTGGCCATCACGCCGATGCGCGCGCCGGCGGCGCCGCGCGTCACGTCGATGGTGTTGACCGGCGTGGCGAAGTCGGTCACGTCGAGCCGCTTCATGGCGTCTTCGGCCAACTCGGTGCCGGCGAAGGTCATGATCAGCTGGCCGGCTTCCTTGCGCACATCGACGGGCGTGCCCGGGTCGCTGAGCCTGACGATGATGCGCCCACCACCGTTCTCGGTGCGACGGAAGTCGACGTGTTCGATGCGCCGGCCGGCAGCCGGCGCCTTGCCAGCCGGTGCGGCCGCGGCCGGGAACGAGGCGACGCTCGAGGTCGGCATCGGCGCACCACCCAGCGTGACGACCACGGCATTGCCGTCGACGCGCGTCTGGTAGGGCACCATTTCGCTGAGGTTGAGAACGACACGGGTGCGGCCGCCGGCCTCGGCGGCGAGCACCGTGTCGAGCACCCCCATGTTGACATCCTTGCGGCGCGACGGCAGCGCGAGGGTGGTGTCCTGGAGGTCGAGCGAGATGCGCGACGGGTTGTCGATCGTGAAGCTGAGCGGCTCGGGTGCGGTGTCGGTGGTCACGAGGCGCAGCTCGATGCGGTTGTTGTCGAGCATCTCGACCTGGATGTCGCTCAGCTCATTGGCCAGCGCCCCGCCCGTGCCCGACAGCAGCAGACAGGCGACAGGCGCCAGTGCGGCCAGGCCGTGGCGGGTGGCGCTGCCGCTGCCCGCGCTCCGACGAAGGCCCCTGCCCGTGGTGGTATTCATCATCCCGTACTCCCAAACCTTGGCCACTGACGGCTCAATTGTTCAACGCAATGACAGCCGACCGCCGGTAGAAACTGCCGACGCCGTCAGGCACCAGTTCCTCCACCTTGATCTCCGCCTGGCCGATCTCGACGACCCGCCCGTCGTTCTGGCCGATGAAATTTCCCGTGCTGACCCGATGCACCAGCCCGTCACGGGTCTGGACCAGGCCGTAGATGGCCGAACCGCTCGCCAGGGTGCCGACCATGCGCAGCGTGTCGAGCGGGAACTGCTCGAGGTATTCCTTGGGGCGCTGCTGGTCGGGCCGCGGTCCCGCCGACGCCCCCGCGCGGCCGCCGGGCCGGTCGGGCATGAATGGCGAGCGCAGGTCCGCTGCACCGTAGGCGAAGGTCTCATAGGGCTTGATCTGCGGCAGCGGTTCGATGCGGCTGCCTGGCCGGGCCTTGACCTCGTCGATGTAGGTCATGAGGTCGGACTGCCCGCCGCCGCAACCGGCCAGCAGGGCAACAGTCACCAGCACCAGGCACAACGGCTTCATCGGTTTTCGCAACATGTTCATGGATGCTTGCAGCCCCGCCTTACTTGCCCTGGTTCGGCTTCGCCGGTGCCCTGGCACCGCGCCGGCGACCCTTGGCGGCCTCGGCCGCCTCGGCGGCAACCACCGCCAGCTCTTCCTCGTCGAGGTAGCGGTAGGTCTTGGCCGTGACGTTGAGCACCAGTTCGTCGAAGTCCGGGTTCTTGCCCTTGGGTGTGATCTCGATGTTGTGCAGGGTGACGATGCGCGGCAGGGCCGCGATGTCACTGACGAACTTGCCGAACTCGTGATACGCGCCCGACAGCCGGATCTTGATCGGCTTCTCGGCGTAGAACTCCTTGCGGATCTCGTTTTCGGGCTGGAAGAGTTCTTCCTGGAGGCCGGCACCGAGGCCGGTCTGGGAGATGTCCACCAACAGGCTGGGAATTTCCGTACGGTTCGGCAACTGGCGCAGCATGGTGCCGAAGGATCGTTCTATCTCGGCCAGCTGCGCCTTGTAGGCGCTGAAGTTCGCTGCCTTTTTCTGCTTGCCCTCGAATTCTGAACGCAGGCTGCGCTCCTCGGCCTGGGCTTTCTCGAGTTCCGGCATCTTCTTCTGGTAGACGAAATACCACGTGCCGCCGATGCTGGCGAAGAGAAAGGCCAGCGCGACGAAGAAGGCCTGGATGGCCAGCGGCCAGCGGCCGATGTCGTTGATGTCGAGGCTTTTCAGTTCTTCGAGGAAGTTCACTGCGCCGCCTCCCCGTCGCTGGCCGCGGTCGAGACCTGATCGGCATAGACGACGAACTGCGACGTGCGACCGACGAACTCCCCGGCCGGCTGGGGCTCGCCGCGCTTCGCCTTGCTGCCGGCCTCGCGAACCTCGACGACCTCGAGATCCGGCCGGGTCAGCCACTCGGAGCGGTCGATGTTGCGCATGAAGGCCGACACCCGGGTGTTCGATTCGGCGGTGCCGCGGATCTCGATGCGCTTGCCGGTCTGCTTGATGGATGTCAGGCGCACGCCGTCAGGCAGGGCCCGGGCCATTTCGTCGAAGATGTGCACGATCTCGGGCCGGCTGCCTTGCAGCTGCTCGATGATCTCCATGCGTGCAAGGAGGCGGTCTTTCTTGGTCTCGAGGTCGAGGATTTCCTCGATGCGCGCATCCAGCGCCTTGATCTCCGCGCTGAGGATCCCGTTGCGCTCGCGCTGGTTGGAGATGATCCCGCCAAGGATGAGCTGGGCGATGAGCGCGACCAGTCCGGCACCGACGACGGCGCCGCCAAGGCCCATGAAAAACTGGTTCTTCCGCCGGGTGCGGAGTTCCTCGCGCCAGGGGAGCAGGTTGATGCGTGGCATGTCAGTCGAAGCTCCTCAGGGCCAGGCCACACGCGGTGAGCAGGGCCGTCGCATCCTTGCGGATCCCCTGGGCCTTGGCCCGGGTCGAGATCTTCATCTGGCCGAGCGGGTCGCCGATCTCGGTCGGGATGCCGACCTTGCTGGCGATCATGTCGGCGACACCGGGGATGTTGGCGCAACCACCGCAGACCAGGATCTGGTCGGGTTGCTCGCGGCCGCCGCCCGAGGCGAGGAAGAACTGCAGCGAACGACTGACCTGCTGGGTCATGTCGTCGACGAACGGGTCGAGCACCTCGGGCTGGTAGTTGCCCGGCAACCCGCCGTCCTTCTTGGCACGCCCGGCTTCCTCAAGGCTCAGGCCGTAGGTGCGCATGATCTCCTCGGTGAGCTGCTGGCCGCCGAAGGAGAAGTCGCGGGTGTAGACCACGCGCATGTCCTTGAGGACGCTGAAGGTGGTGTTGCTGGCGCCGAAATCGACGATGGCGATGAGGTGTTCCATGCCGCCATTGGGCATCTGGTGGGCGAGCAACTGGCAGGCGTTCTCGAGTGCGAAGGGCTCGACGTCGACGACGCGGGCGACGAGCCCGGCGGCATCGACCGCGGCCTTGCGCTGCTGGACGTTCTCGGTGCGTGTGGCGACGAGCAGCACGTCGAGCATTTCCGGGTCCGACGCGCTCTGGCCGAGGACCTCGAAGTCGAAGCTGACCTCGTCCATCGGGAAGGGAATGTACTGGTCGGCCTGGATCTCGATCTGGCCTTCGAGCTCGCGGCCGGCGAGGCGCCGCGGCATCTGGATGACCTTGGTGATGGCGGCATCGCCGCTGATGGCGATGGCGACGTCGCGACTGCGCGTGCCGGCCCGCTTGATGGCCCGGCGGATGGCATCGCCGACCGCCGGCGCATCGACGATGGTTTTCTCGTTGATGGCGTTGGGCGGGGTCGGCTCCGCGGCGTAGGCTTCGGCACGAAACGACTTGCCGGTCTGCGCAAGCTCGACGAGCTTGATCGACGACGTGGTTATGTCAAGGCCGATCAAGGTTTTGCTACGTGGGCCGAGGAGCACTGCTTTTCCCTTCTATCTCCAGAGGTTGCGCAAAATACGTCGCCGGCACGTCAGGAATGGCATTTAACCATATCCCAAGGCCATTACAAGCCGGCGTGACGCGCGTCACCGTTCCGGACGGCAACCGGGGGAAGGGAGGTGCAGGATCGCACGGACTGGTCAGGCACCGGCCGGGAAGGCCTCCGTCGCCTGGCAGCCCCGCTATCATGGAACCCCGCTCCCGGTGCCACGACCCCATTCGACGTGGCACGATCACCGGAGAAGTCCGACAGACCGGTGGCTTTGCGTCCCCGCCTTTCGACGGGTTTGCCCAAAAACCGCGGGCAATATGCATAATCGTTCCGGGCGGCGCAAGGGACTGATGCCGGTTTGGCGATGAAATTTTCATGCATTTAGTCGCACGACTGGCGTTGTGGCTGCTCGGGGCTTTCCTGAGCCTCGTGCTCGGGGTACTCGTCGCCGCCTCCGCGGGCTGGTACTACCTGCGTCCCGGCCTGCCCGATGCCGACACCATCCGCCAGGTGCCGCTGCAGGTGCCATTGCGCATCTATTCCCGCGACGGCCGCCTCATCGCCGAACTCGGCGAATACCGGCGCATCCCCGTCGCCTATGCGGAGATCCCGCCGGTGGTGGTCGATGCCATCCTCGCCGCCGAGGATGACCGCTTCTTCGAGCACCCGGGCTTCGACTACCAGGGCATCGTGCGCGCCGGCATCAACCTGCTGCTCACCGGGCAGCGGTCGCAGGGCGGCAGCACCATCACCCAGCAGCTGGCCAGGGCCTATTTCCTCGGCAGCGAACGCACCTTCGTGCGCAAGGCGCGCGAGATCCTTCTCGCGATGCGCATCGAGGAGGCCTTCACCAAGGAAGAGATCCTCGCGCTCTACCTCAACAAGATCTTCTTCGGCCATCGCGCCTACGGCATTGCGGCAGCCGCCCAGGTGTATTTCGGCAAGCCGCTGGCGGCGCTGACGACAGCGGAGGCCGCCACGCTGGCCGGCATCCCCAAGGCCCCCTCGGTACTCAACCCGGTTTCCGATCCGGAGCGCGCCAGAAGCCGCCGCGCCTACGTCCTGCGCCGCATGCGCGAGCTCGGGCGGATCGACGAAGCGGCATTCGACGCGGCGCTGGCCACACCGCTGGCGGCCCATATCCATGGGCCGGTGATCGAATGCGATGCCCCCTACGTGGCGGAGATGGCCCGGGCGGAAATGGTCGGGCGCTTCGGCGCCGAGGCCTATACCGCCGGCTATCGGGTCACGACCACGGTGGACAGCCGGCTGCAGCGCGAGGCCGACCGCGCACTGCGCCTCGGCCTGCTGGAATACGACCAGCGCCACGGCTATCGCGGGCATCTGGCGCGCGGTACCTTCGACCGGCCGGGCGTGGAGGCCGGCGATGCCCGCTCACTCGAGCGACTCCTCGACAGCTGGCCGGCGCACGCCGGCCTGCACCCGGCCGTGGTCACCAGGCTCGCCGCTGGGGATGCCGTCGACTTTCATGTCCGGGAAACCGGCCCGGTCCGGGTGCCGTGGGCGAATCTCCAGCGCAGACCCTACATCGATGAGGCCACCGTCGGCCCGGCCCCGGCGAGCCCCGGCGAACTGTTCCAGCCCGGTGACGTCCTTTATCTGCTGAAGACGGCCGAGGGCGGCTGGCGCCTCGGCCAACTGCCGATCGCCCAGGCGGCACTGGTGGTGCTCGATCCCAGGGACGGCGCCACGGTCGCGCTGTCCGGGGGCTACGACTTCTTCGCCAGCAAGTTCAACCGTGCGGTGCAGGCCCGTCGCCAGCCGGGATCGTCCTTCAAGCCGTTCATTTATTCGGCGGCCCTCGAGAACGGCTACACCCCCGCCACCATCGTCAACGACGCCCCGGTGGTCTTCGAGAACGCCGGGCCCGATGGCACCTGGCGGCCCGGCAACAACACCGGGCGGTTCTACGGCCCGACGCGACTGCGCGAGGGCCTCGTCAGGTCACTCAACCTGGTCTCCATTCGCGTGCTGCTGGACATCGGCGTCGGCAATGCCATCCGGCACATCCGTCCGTTCGGTCTGCCGGAGAGCGCACTGCCGGCCAACCCCACCATGGCGCTCGGCAGCGGTGGGGCCAGTCCACGCGACATGGCGGCCGGTTACGCGGTGTTCGCCAACGGCGGCCACCACATCGCGCCCTACCTGATCGACCGGATCGAAGGCCTCGACGGCCAACTCGTCGAGCACAGCGCTCCCGCAGTGGTCTGCACCCCATGCAACGTGCCGTGGCAGGGCCACGGCCCCGACCCGGCCCTCCGGCCAGTGGCACCACCCGAGGAACGCTTCGAGCCGCCCGCCCGCGATGGCGGCGAGTTGCCCACCTATGCCGATGCCACCGAGATGATGGCCCACGCTGGCAGCTGGCGGCCTGGCCCGGACGACACGCCGGGCTTCCATACCGACCCCCTCGCAGCCCCCCGCGTCATCAGCGCAGGCAATGCGTGGCTGGTCTACGACATGATGCGCGACGTCATCCGCCGCGGCACCGGTCAGCGCGCGCTGGCGCTCGGCCGCTCCGACCTCGCCGGCAAGACCGGCACCTCGAACGACCGGCGTGACACCTGGTTCGGCGGCTTCAACGCCGATCTGGTCGCCACCGTCTGGGTGGGTTTCGACCAGGAGCGCAGCCTCGGCCCGCGCGAGGAAGGCAGCCGCACCGCATTGCCGATATGGATCGACTTCATGCGCGAGGCATTGCGCGGGCAGCCGCCCGCACCGTTGCCCCGCCCGCCCGACATCGTCACGGCACTGATCTCGGCGGACAGCGGCCTGCTGGCACCCGCCGGCGCCGCCGACAGCCTCTTCGAGGTCTTCAGGGAAAGCGACATGGCGGCGCTGCGGGCCCGTTCGGGCAGCGCACTGGCCACCGGCGGTGCGCCTCCGCCAGCGGCGGGCAGCGATGAAATCTTCTGAACGACACCGCGGCAGGCCCGCCGGGCGCGACACCCCCGACCACCGGCGCATCACGCTGGCCGTCGAGGCCGCGCGGCTCATGCACGAGCAGGGCCTGACGGATTTCCGCAGCGCCAAGGCCAAGGCCGCCGAGCGGCTCGGCCTCGGCCGGAACGCACCCCTGCCGACCAATGCGGAAATCGAAGCGGCGCTGGCCGCCCACAACCGGATCTTCCTCGCCGACCGCCACGAGGCCTCCCTGCAGCACCGCCGGCAGGCGGCACTCAAGGCCATGCACGATCTGGCGGCCTACCACCCGCGGCTCACCGGCGACGTGCTCAGCGGCCACACCACCGAGCACTCGACGATCGAGTTGCACCTGTTCTGCGACACGGTCGAGCCGGTCGGCGAGACGCTGGCCCGGCTCGGCATCGGCAGTCACGGCACGCAGCGCCGCTACCGCCTGCGTCACGATGCGTTCGAAACCTTCCCGGCGTGCCGTTTCCAGGTGGATGACGCCGAGATCATCGGCGTGATCTTCCCGATACGCATGCGCGGCCACCCGCCGCTCAGCCCGGTGGATGGCCGGCCGATGCACCGCGCGACACCTGCCGAGGTGGCGCAGCTCGTCGCCGCGCCCTGAGCAGGACGCGGCGCAACGCGGTTCAGCGTTTTTCGAGCGGCTGGTAGTCGCGCTTGTCGGGGCCCGTGTAGACCTGCCGCGGGCGGCCGATGCGGCCTTCCGGGTCGGTGATCATCTCGCGCCAGTGCGCCACCCAGCCGACGCTGCGGCCGATGGCGAACATCACGGTGTACATCGAGCGCGGAATACCGAGCGCGTGGTAGATGATCCCCGAGTAGAAGTCGACGTTCGGGTAGAGCTTCTTCTCGATGAAGTACGGATCCTTGAGGGCGATTTCCTCGAGACGCAGCGCCAGCTCGAACAGCGGCTGGTTGTGGCTGAGCCGCGCCAGCACCTTGTGGCAGGTCTCGCGGATGATCGTCGCGCGCGGGTCGTAGTTCTTGTAGACGCGGTGACCGAAGCCCATCAGGCGGAAGGGGTCGTTCTTGTCCTTGGCCTTGGCGATGTACTTCGGGATGTTGGCGACCGAGCCGATCTCCTCGAGCATCTTCAGCACCGCCTCGTTGGCGCCGCCATGTGCCGGCCCCCACAGGGCGGCGATGCCGGCGGCGATGGCCGAGTACGGGTTGGCGCCGGAGCTGCCGGCCATGCGCACCGTGGAAGTACTGCAGTTCTGCTCGTGGTCGGCATGCAGGATGAAGAGCAGGTCGAGTGCCTCGGCCGCCACCGGGTCAACCGTGTAGCGCTCGGCCGGCACGGAAAAGAACATGTGCAGCAGGTTCGAGCAGTAGTTGAGGTCGTTGCGCGGGTAGCTGAACGGCTGACCGAGTGAGTGCTTGTAGGCCGCGGCGGCGATGGTCGGCAGCTTGGCGATGATGCGGTGGGCGAAGATGTCGCGGTGCCGCGGATCCATGATGTCGGTGGTGTCGTGATAGAAGGCCGACATCGAGCCGACCACGCCGGCCACCATGGCCATCGGGTGTGCGTCGTAGTGGAAGCCGTTGAACAGGCGCAGGATGGTCTCGTTGAGCATCGTGTGCGTGCGGATCGAGCGGTCGAAAACCTCGAGCTGTTCTTTCGCCGGCAGCTCGCCGTAGAGCAGCAGGTAGCAGACTTCGATGAACGAGCTCTTCGCCGCGAGCTGCTCGACCGGGTAGCCGCGATAGCGCAGGATGCCCTGGTCGCCGTCGATGTAGGTGATCTTGCTGTCGCAGCTCGCCGTCGAGCCGTAGCCCGGGTCGTAGGTGAACAGCCCGTGGTCGGAAAACAGACTGCGGATGTCGATGACCGACGGTCCGACCGTGCCGTTGCGGCCCTTCAGTTCGAACTCGGCACCCGTCTCGGTGTCCCTGACGATATAGGTCTTTGCGCTCATCGGTGGATCTCGCCGGCTCCCCAGTGTGATGCGGAAACCCCGGCGGCCTTTGCGCCAGCCGGGCTTGCAGGCCTGTCCCCACACAGGCCAGATCCCTGCGGCCGGCCGGTGGCTGGCAGCTTGCCGA
Source organism: uncultured Chromatiaceae bacterium (assembly GCA_964417725.1). Classification (GTDB taxonomy): domain Bacteria; phylum Pseudomonadota; class Gammaproteobacteria; order Steroidobacterales; genus SHZI01. Next base: position 7,108 of record CAYQIV010000011.1, on the reverse strand, counting down.
CCGCTGTACACACCCCGCGGGAGCAGCATCGGGTTGGCGTTCAGTCAGGCCGGCAGCGGCTGATCAGGACACGCAGCACCCGACGCCGAAGGGACGGGGGATTTTATAGAGCAGGACCGCAGCGCGTCTACCCGAGCGCCCACGCATGGACGCGTCGGGACCCGGCGCATGGCCGGGGAAAATACCTACTTCTCAGCCCTGGGCGTACTTGCGGCGGAACTTGTCGACGCGGCCGGCGGTGTCGACGATCTTCTGCTTGCCGGTATAGAAGGGGTGGCAGGACGAGCACACCTCGACGTTGAGGTCGCGGCCGAGCGTGGAACGGGTCGTGAACTCGTTGCCGCAGCCACAGGTGACCTTGATCTCGGCGTAGGCGGGATGGATGTCGGGCTTCATGGAAGGGCCACCGTTGATGTGCGGAAAGGACGGGCGACGCAGGGGCGCGGACCGCAGGGCGCGGAAGGATAGCCATTCGATGGCGTGCTGGCAAGCCGGCCCCACTGTCCACAGAAGCTGTGGATAACTCTGTGGACGAGTGCCCCCGCCGGGGCCTGCAGGCCTGTGGCCATGGGCATTTCGGGCCAGTGGCCAAGAAATGAGCAAAACCAATAAACCAAATAAAAACAATATCTTGTTTCTGTATTACACGGCCTGTATGAGAAATGTAACGTTAATGCCATGATCCTTGGTCTGCACACCGCCCATGTGCATAAATCAAGCCGGGTGATCAACCGGGTGGCGGGCCGCCGGACCGGTCACACCACCCTTCCGCGCAGTGCGTCACGCAGGCGCTGCAGGGCCTGGGCCCGGTGGCTGACGCGGCCCTTCTCGGCCACCGTCAGCGTGGCGGCGCTGGGGCCGAGCGGCCCGCCGACGAGAAAAACGGGGTCGTAACCGAACCCGCCGGTGCCTGAAGGCTGCAGCGCGATCGCCCCTTCCCAGGCACCCTCGGCGATGAGGGGCGCGGGGTCGTCGGCACCGCCCACGAATGCCAGCACACAGCGGTATCGGGCACCGCGGCGCGCCATGGGGACATCGCGCAGCGCGTCGAGCAGCCGGCGGTTGTTGGCATCGTCGCTGGCGCCTTCACCGGCGTAGCGCGCCGAGTACACGCCGGGCGCGCCGCCGAGTGCATCCACTTCAAGACCCGAATCGTCGGCGAGTGCCGGCAGGCCGGTGAGGCGCGAGGCATGCCGGGCCTTGAGCAGCGCGTTATCGAGGAACGTGCTGCCGGTCTCCACGGGCGCCACAACACCCCTCTCGCCCTGCGGCACCACTGTCCAGTCCGGCGCGAGCAGCGCACGCAGCTCGCGGACCTTGCCCGGGTTCGCGGTGGCCAGCACCAGCGTCGGCATGGCGCGGCTTCAGTCGCGGCGCGGGCCGGCGAGGACGTGTGCCTGGGCGGCGAGGATGCCGCGGATGCCAGTGGCGGCGAGGTCGAGCAGGGCGTCGAGTTCATCGCGGCGCAGGGCATGACCCTCGGCGGTGCCCTGCACCTCGATGAAGGCACCGGCCTCGTTCATGACGACGTTCATGTCGGTCTCGGCGGCGCTGTCCTCGGCATAGTCGAGGTCGACGACCGCCTGACCCTGGTAGATGCCGGCCGAGATCGCCGCCACCTGGCCATGCACCGGACTGGCGCGCAGGACACGGCGCGCCACCAGGTCCTGCACGGCCAGTGCCAGTGCCACGTAGCCGCCGGAGATCGCCGCCGTGCGCGTGCCGCCATCGGCCTGCAGCACGTCGCAGTCGATGACGATGGTGCGCTCGCCGAGCGCGACGAGGTCGATCGCGGCGCGCAGCGAACGGCCGATGAGGCGCTGGATTTCCTGCGTGCGGCCCGTCTGGCGGCCCTGCGCCGCCTCGCGCCGCGTGCGCTTGTGCGTGGCCCGCGGCAGCATGCCGTACTCCGCCGTCACCCAGCCGCGCCCGGCGCCGCGCAGAAACGACGGCACGGAATCCTCGACGCTGGCCGTGCACAGCACGTGGGTCGCGCCGAAGCGCGCCAGCACGGCGCCCTCGGCGTGGCGCGTAAAGCCGGCGTCGAAGGTGATCTCGCGCACCTCGTCGGCACGGCGCTTGCTGGGTCTTTCCATGGTGGGGATCCGCTGGAGGCCGTCGCCGGCCGGGGTGGAAGAGGAATCAGGCGACGCGCAAGGCCGTCGCCGAGGTGTTGTCGCTGCCCGGGGCGCTGGCCCGCACCGCCTGCTCGCCGAGGCGACGCAGGCCGGCCGCCAGCGCTTCATTGCCCATCGACAGGCTGGCGATCCGGTCGTCGTCGAGCCCGGTCCACAAGCCGTCGGTACAGGCCAGCAGCACATCGCCCGCCGCCAGGGGACGGGCAGCCACCGACATGCCGGGCAGCCAGGCGTCGCCGCCCAGACAGCACTCGACGTAGTTGCGCATCGGGTGGGCGGCGAGTTCGGCCTCGGTGATGACGCCATCGCGCAGCAGCAGTTCGACGTGGCTGTGATCGCGCGTGCGCGCCTGCACCGTGCCGGCACGCAGGTGATAGATGCGGCTGTCGCCGACATGCGCCCAGTAGCCGATACGGTCCTGGACGAGGCACAGCGCACAGGTGGCGCGCGGCCGCGATTCCATCGCCCGCCCATCGCCCAACGCAACCACCGCCGCGTGGGCGCGGGCCAGGGCGTGATGCAGGAAACCCTGCGGGTCGAGCATGGGCTGCTTGCGGCGGCGGAACGCCTCGCCGACCGCCTCGACGGTCACGGCAGCGGCACGCGCGCCATCGGCATGGCCCCCCATGCCGTCGACAACGATCATCAGGCAGGTCGATCCGGCGCTGATCACGGCGACCCGGTCCTGATTGTCCTCACGGTCACCGATGAGGCTGATCTCTGCACATTCGGCTTGCAACTGGAACCACCCCGCACGCCGGAGCGGCGTGCCAGTCGATATCAGAAACTGCGTTTAATGGCGGCCGCAGATAAACTGGCGACCGAGGCGCACAGTCTAGTCCAGTTTTGCCGTGGCGCAGACCTCCCCGGTGGCCATCTGGCCCGCCGGGACTTTTGTCAAACACCGCAGGGAACCCCCGCATGATCCGCAGCATGACCGGATTCGCCCGCAGCGACACCATCACCCCGCACGGCCAGATCCTGTGGGAAATCCGCTCCATCAACCACCGCTACCTCGAAGTGCAGCTCAAGCTGCCCGAGCGCCTGCGCGGCATCGAGAACGACCTGCGCCAACTGGCGCAGGCGCGCCTCGGTCGCGGGCGCGTCGAGGCCACCCTGATGGTGCGCGGCCAGGATGCGCGCACCGCGGCCCTCCGGCTCAACCTGCCGCTGGCACGCACCCTGCTGGCCCACGCCGGCGAGATCGGCCGCGAGATGGCCGAGGCCTCGCCACCCTGTGCCCTCGATGTGCTGCGCTGGCCGGGCGTGCTCGAAACCGAGGAACAGGACCCGACGGAACTCGCCGCCGCCGCCACGGCGTGTTTCACCACCGCACTCGACGAGCTGGTTGCGGCGCGCGGCCGCGAAGGCGCACGCATCGCCGAAATGCTCGAGCGGCGCGCCGCCGATATCGAGCAACGCGCCGGCGAGGTCGCCGCGCGCCTGCCCGAGGTCATCGGCCGGATTCGCGAACGCCTCCGCGAACGCGTCGAGGCCCTCGGCGTCAGCACCAATCCGGAACGCCTCGAGCAGGAAGTGGTGCTGCTGGCACAAAAAGCCGATGTCGCCGAAGAACTCGATCGGCTGCACGCGCATATCGCCGAACTGCGCGGCACCCTCATGGATGACGCACCGGTCGGCCGGCGCCTCGACTTTCTCATCCAGGAACTCAACCGCGAGGCCAACACGCTCGCCGCCAAGTCTGCCGACGCCGACACCACCCGCCAGGCCGTCGACATCAAGGTGCTGGTCGAACAGCTCCGCGAACAGGTGCAGAACGTGGAGTGAGCCCAAGGGGTTTCAGGGGTTCAAGCCCGGCCCCAACACCCCTTGAAATCGGTCCCCTGGCGAGGATCGCGATCAGGTCCATGGTGCTCGGCACAGCACTCGGAAGCCACCTGGGGCGTCAAGCTTCAGAGTCCGGTGCCGGGCATGCTCTTGGTTTGATGCGCCCGGCGTTGCCGTTCACCGGTGACAATCGCAGCGCCCGGCCAGGGCCGCTGCGGGCCCGCCCGCCGGACGACGGCTAGCCGAACCACCCGGTACGGAAGGCGACGCCGACGATGACGAACAAGATCGAGACGATCGTCACCGGGATGACATGCCAGGCCAGCGCCGGCAGCGTGTCCACGGACAGCTTCGGAATCAGGCGCAGCCGCGCATCGGCGGCAAAGGCCACGGTCAGCGCCAGCAGCATGAGCTTGATCGATACCAGCCGCGACAGCGGGTGGGAGAAGTCGAACCACGGTATCGCGTCCCCGAGCAGGGCCTGCGCCATCAGGAGGCCCGTGACCACCTGCACGAGCAGTGCCGGAATGCCGACCTTCTCGTAGCCGGCCTCGAAGCGCAGCAACTGCGCCGGCGCGCGCTCCTTCAGGACGCGCGGCAGCACGACCGTCGACAGCACGATGTGGCCGCCGGTCCAGATGGTGGCGGCAAGCACATGGAGCAGCAGGAGCATGCCATGCATGTCGGGGAGGGCCGTCACGGTATCGCCTCGTCACTCGTTGCGCAGCACGCAACTTACCAGCCTGTCGACCAGCGGGGAAATGATGAAGATCGCCGGAAAGGCGATCGCGAAAGCCAGCGCCCAGGCGCGCAGCCACAACAGGACGATGCCGGTCACCGGGCCGATGTTGTACAGGGTGATGGCCAGCGACATGATGCAGGACATCAGCAGCGACATGAAAAACGCGAACACCGCCCGGCGGTGCCGGCGGTCGATCCTCGCCATGGCGGTCATGCCCTCTCCTCGTGTAGCCTTCGGCCGTACCCGGCGCGTCCGGGCCAGCGCCGTCAATGTCGCCCACCAGGTCTGCCGTCCAGCCAAGCGTACAACGTCGCATGTCGAGATCGCCCCCGTCCGCCGCCCGCGGCACGCTGCTCGTCATGTCGGCTCCTTCGGGTGCCGGCAAGACGACGCTGGTGCGTGGCCTGCTCGAACGCCAGCCGGGGCTGCGCTTCTCGATTTCCTACACCACCCGCACGCCGCGGCCCGGTGAGCGCCACGGGCACGACTACTTCTTCGTCGCCCCCGCGCAGTTCATGGCCATGGCCGATGCCGGGGCGTTTCTCGAACACGCCGAGGTGTTCGGCAACCACTATGGCACCAGCCGGGCGCAGGTCGAAGAACTGATGGATGCCGGCCACCACGTCATCCTCGAGATCGATTGCCAGGGTGCGGCCCAGGTGCGGGCCAACGCACCGGACTGCCGCAGCATCTTCATCATGCCGCCGTCGGTCCGGGTGCTGGAGCAGCGCCTGCGCGGCCGAGGCACCGACAGCGAGGCGGTCATCCGGCGGCGCCTGGCCGGGGCGCTGGGCGAGATGGCGCACTGGGGCGAGTTCGACTACGTGGTGATCAACGAGGAAGGGGGCAGCGCAGCGGCCATCGACGCGCTCGAGGCGATCATCGCCGGACACGGCGCCCCGTGGGCCTGCGACGCCCCGGCGGTCCGCGACCGGGTGGCGTCGATCCTCGCCGAAGGCGCCCCGGCATAGCCCACCGGGCGCGTGCACCGGTGCGCCCGGTGGCGGCTTGCGGGGCGCCGGGGCGGCCCATGCCGTGGGGGGGGGTGACGCCGGCATTTGCAGTCAGGGCGCTTTGTCGCTAGCCTTTGCGCCCCTTCGCGAAGGTTACACCCATGGCCCGCATCACCGTCGAGGACTGCCTCGAGAGGATCCCCAACCAGTTCGAGCTGATCATGGTCGCCGCCAAGCGCGCGCGGCGCGTGGCCAACGGTGCCGAGCCGCTGCTGGACCGCGAAAACGACAAGCCCACGGTGGTGGCACTGCGCGAAATCGCCGATGGCCTGGTGACCCTCGACCTGCTCACCGAGGTCGACCCGCCGCCGGAAGACATCCTGGCGCGCGAGGCCGAGCAGCTGCTGGCCGGCCCACCGATGCTCGGCCGCCTCGACGACCTGCTCGGCGACGACTGACCCGGCACGGCGCGGGGCGGCAATCACGCGCCGGCACGGGGCGTGGCGCTAGAATCGCCCCATGGACTACGGCACGATCCTCCTCGACCGCCTGCCGCTGGCGCGCCGCCAGAACGGCTTCCGTGAGCTGCTCTCGCACTGCGACTACCTGACCAAGCCGCAGCTGCGCACCATCACCGAGGCGTACCAGTTCAGCGAAAAGGCCCACGCCGGCCAGAAGCGCGCCTCCGGCGAGCCCTATATCACCCATCCGGTGGCCGTCGCGGCCATCCTCGCCGGCCTGCATCTCGACCACCAGACCATCGTCGCGGCGCTGTTGCACGACGTCATCGAGGACACGCCCACCGCCAAGGACCAGATCGCGGAGAAGTTCGGCGCCGACGTGGCTGCCCTGGTCGACGGCGTCAGCAAGCTCGACAAGCTCAACTTCAGCAACCGCACCGAGCTGCAGGTCGAGAGCTTCCGCAAGATGATGCTGGCGATGGTCGAGGACATTCGCGTCATCCTCGTCAAGCTCGCCGACCGCCTGCACAACATGCGCACCCTGGACGGCCTGCCGGAACAGAAGAAGCTGAGGATCGCCCGCGAGACGCTCGAGATCTACGCGCCCATCGCCAACCGCCTCGGCATCAACTCCATCAAGGTCGACCTCGAGGAACTCGGGTTCCGCCACGCCTTCCCCTTCCGCTACCGGGTGCTGGACAAGGCGGTGCGCAAGGCCGAAGGCAACCAGCGCCAGTACGTCAAGCGCATCGCCGCGCGGCTCGGGAAGGCACTGGACGGCGCGCAGATCGACGCCACCGTGACCGGGCGCAAGAAACACCTTTACAGCATCTATCGCAAGATGGAGCGCAAGAAACGCTCACTCGCCGAAATCGCCGACGTGTTCGGCGTGCGCGTCATCGTCGCCAGTGTCGACGAGTGCTATCGCACGCTGGGCATCGTCCATCAGCTCTACAAGCCGATGCCGGGCCGCTTCAAGGACTACATCGCCATCCCGCGCGTCAACGGCTACCAGTCGCTGCACAC
>CAYQIV010000010.1:0-104298 GCA_964417725.1 uncultured Chromatiaceae bacterium | reverse complement strand
CCTTTGGCTCATTATGAGCCTTGGTGAAAGTGTCCGCAGAATCAGGGTAGAACCCAAGATGGTTGATCATGGTGCTCGGCGCGCTTGTCGGCTTATTGCTGGGGTCCACCTTCGCGCTAGTGGCAAACGCGACCAGTCAGACAAAAAAGTGAATGGGTGATGTCGGCGTGGTGCAGGAGCGTTTGCTGAAATGGATTACAAATGGCGCTGATAGCAGAGGAAGTTTTGGGGCACGTCACAGGCGACAGCTCATGTATCACGCCTTTCATTACGGCGGTCATCCCGTGTCGCAATGAATCCAAGCACATTGGGGCGTGCATCGAATCCATTGTCAGGTGCGCCTACCCGAAAGACTCGCTGGAAGTCTTCGTCGTGGACGGGCTCAGCGAAGATGATAGCAAGGAGATCGCCCTGCTATACGAGCGCAAGTACCCCTATGTCAAAGTCCTGGACAACCCAAAGAAAATACTGGCAGCCGCATGGAATCTCGGGATAAAAAATGCACGTGGTGACATCATCGTTGCCATGAACGCCCATGCGGAGATCGAACCGGATCACTTTGCACAATGCGTCAGATACCTTGACGAGTACGATGCGGACTGCGTCGGTCCGGTGATTGTCACTCACCCGCAGGACACCACGATGGTGGGGAAGGCGATCGCGGCGGCGATGTCCAGCCCATTTGGCGTTGGTGATTCAAAGTTCAGAACCGGGGTCGGTACTCCGAGCTGGGTGGATACGGTGCATTTCGGTGCTTATCGCCGCGAGGTTTTTGATCGCGTCGGCCATCACAATGAAGAGCTGGTCAGAAGCCAGGATATCGACCTCCACAAACGCCTGTTGAAAGTCGGTGGAAGGATTCTCCTTGTGCCGAGTCTGAATGTTCATTACTACACTCGCACGAAGCCCAAGCAGTTCACGAAATTCGGGTTCATAAACGGCTATTGGGTGACTTACCCATACCGCTTTGGGTCGTTCATCGCCAGTGTGAGGCACATGATCCCTCTGGTCTTCGTGCTGGCGCTGGGCTTGTCGGCGCTCCTGGCGACAGCCGTGGATCTAGCCGGTTATGTGTTCGTTGCAATCGTCACCAGCTATTCTGCGCTCGCGCTGTATTTTTCGGCACGTGCGGCGGTTCGAGCCCGAAGACCGTCATACCTGGTGCTGATGCCATTGGTGTTTCTCACGTATCACTCGACTTACGGGATAGGGTCGTTGGTGGGTCTGGTGAAGGCGATGTGGTCGGTGCGGTTCTGGCGCGAGGTTTGGGCAAGATTGAAACGTTCCGATCGGTGTTCGGATTAAATGTGCTGTGTTATCTTTTCCTTCGTCGGGTAACGGGGGCTGATGAAGCGGTTCTGAGTGATGGTCGATCTGTCCGGACAGCCTTCGTCGGGGACAGAACAAAAGATGATGGGGGAGCATTGAACGCAGTCGCCACCGATTTCCACGACGTCACCGAGATGGCCGGCGAGCCGATCACCTCGGAGCAGCTCGAGCGCCTGTGCCACCGCTATTTCTGGGCGGTGGACCACTGCCGCGGCAAGGATGTGGTCGAGCTGGCCTGCGGCACCGGCCCCGGGCTGGGGCTGCTGGCCGCCACGGCGCGCAGCCTCGAGGCCGGGGACTGCAGCGAACTGATGGTCCAGCGGGTGCAGCGCCACTATGGCGACCGGGTGCCCGTCAGCCGTTTCGATGCCGGACAGATGCCCTATGAGGCGCAGTCCCGCGATGTCGTCATCCTCTTCGAGGCCCTCTACTACCTCCCGGATGTCGAGGCTTTCATCCGCGAGTGTCGGCGGGTGTTGCGCCGGGGTGGCAAGGTGTTGATCGCCACGGCCAACAAGGACCTTGCGGATTTCAATCCCAGTCCCTACAGCCACCGTTACCTGGGGGTGGCAGAGCTCGGCCGCGAGTTCGGATCGCAGGGCTTCGACGTGCGCTGTCACGGCTACCTCGACGTCGGCACCCTGTCGCTGCGCCAGAAGGTCCTCCGGCCGGTCAAGAAGGTGGTCGTCGCCTCGGGGCTGATGCCAAAAACCATGCGCGGCAAGCAGCTCCTGAAGAAAATCGTCTTCGGCAAACCCGTGCCGATGCCGGCGGAGATCGATGCCGGCATGCAGCCGGCCGACGTGGCGGGCAGTGCCACGCTGCTGCCGGCAGGCGTGGCCGATACCCGCCACAAGGTGATCTACTGCGAGGCGACGATCGGCTAGCTGCAGGGGGGTGTCGCCAGCACCCGGCATCCGTTACATCGCATGACAATGACAAGGAAGATCGCCATCCATGGCTGCGCGTCAGGTTCCATTCTTCAACTACCGGGCCTTGTTCGAATCCCAGGAAGCCGAGATCACTGCCGCCGTCACCGACGTGATGCGCCGCGGTGCCTACATCCTGCAGAATGACCTCGCTGATTTCGAAGCCAGTCTGCGCCGCTATCTTGGCGTGAAATACGCCTTCGGCGTCGCCGATGGCACCAATGCGTTGATCATCGCCCTGCGCGCTGCCGGCATCGGCCCCGGCGACGAGGTGATCGTGCCGTCTCACACCTACGTCGCCAGCGCGGCGTCGATTCACTTCGCCGGTGCCACGCCGGTACTGGTCGAGTGCCGCGACGACCACATGATCGACCCCGACAGCATCCGCCAGGCCATCACGCGCCGCACGAAGGCGATCATGCCGGTACAGCTCAACGGCCGCACCGCCGACATGGACGCGATCCTCGCCATCGCTGCTGAACACGGCCTCGAAGTCATCGAGGATGCCGCCCAGGCCCTGGGCTCGAAGTTCAAGGGGCGTTTCGCCGGCACCTTCGGCGCGGCCGGCACCTTCAGCTTTTACCCGGCCAAGCTGCTCGGCTGCTTCGGCGACGGCGGCGGCGTGGTTACCAACGATGACCGCATGGGCGCCCAACTCGCCCTGCTGCGTGACCACGGCCGCGATGCCGCCGGCGAGGTCATCGCCTGGGGCACCAACTCGCGGCTCGACAACCTCCAGGCCGCCATCCTCAACATCAAGTTCAAAACCTTCGACGAAGATCTCGCCCGGCGCCGCACCCTGGCGCGGCTGTACGACGAAGGCCTGCGCGACGTGGCCGAACTGCACCTGCCGCCGGCCCCGGAGGCCGATGCCGCGCACTTCGACGTCTACCAGAACTACGAGATCGAGGCCGAGAGCCGGGATGCGCTCAAGGCGCACCTCGAAATGCAGGGCGTGCGCACCATCATCCAGTTCGGCGCCAAGGCAGTGCACCAGTACGAAGGTCTCGGACTCACCCATTACCGCCTGCCGCGCACCGAGCTGCTTTATCGCCGGGCGCTGTTGCTGCCGATGAACACCTCGCTGTCGGACGACGACGTGCACCATGTCGTCGACTGCATCCGCAGCTTCTACGGACGGGGCCGCGCATGACGGATCGCATCTGGCGCTCGCGCCTCGACGGGCTGGCTGATCCGGCCCGCCACACCGAGCCGCTCATCGTCGGCAATCACCCGCCGCATCGCCTGTTCGACATGCTGCGTTCCATGCTCGTCATCCGCCATGTCGAGGAGCGCATCGCCGGATTGTGTGTCGAGGGGGCGGCGCGCACGCCGTGCCACCTCGGCATCGGCCAGGAAGGCGTCGCCGTCGGGGTTTGTGCGCACCTCGACGCCGCCGACCGCGTCTTCGGCGGCCACCGCTCGCACGGGCCGTTTCTCGCCATGGGCGGCACGCCGTTCGCGCTGATCGCCGAGGTGCTCGGGCGGGTCGAGGGCGCCTCGCGCGGCATGGGCGGTTCCATGCACCTCTACGGCGGCGCGTTCGGCTTCCACGGGTCGGTGCCGCTGGTCGGCGCCACCATCCCCATCGCCGTCGGTGCCGCGCTGGCCGCGCGGATGGACGGTGGCGGGCAGGTTGCCGTGGCCTTCTTCGGCGATGGCGCCTGCGAGGAGGGCGTGTTTCACGAGTCGCTGAACCTCGCCGTGGTCTATGACCTCCCGGTGATCTTCGTCTGCGAGAACAACCTCTTCGCCAGCCACCTCGACATCCAGTTTCGCCAGCCCAGCGACCGGGTGGCGCGTTTCGCCGAGGCCCACCATATTCCCGCCTGCACCGTCGACGGCAACGACGTGTTGGCCGTCGAGGCGGCGGCGGCGAGGTTCGTCCATGTCGCCCGCAAGGGTGGCGGGCCGGGGTTCATCGAGGCGGTCACCTACCGCTTCCGCGGCCATGTCGGCCCCAACGAAGACATCGACGTCGGGGTCAACCGGCGCATGGAAGACGTGGCCCGATGGAAGCAGCGCTGCCCCATCGCACGCCTGACGGCCGGCCTGCGCCAGGCCGGCCTGGCGGGTGACGAATACCTCGAAGTCATCGACCGCGAGGTGAGCGCCGCGGTCGATGCCGCGGTCGAACGTGCCCGTGCTGCCGGCTACCCGGACGGCGCGGCGCTCCACGACCTGGTCTACATGAGCCAGCCATGAGCCCGACACCCAGCACCGCCACCGACGGCGCCCTGAACTACGGCACGGCGATCCGCGCCGCTTTCGTTTATCTCCTCGCCCACCATCGCGAGGTCTTCGCCATCGGCCAGGGGCTGTGGAGCCCGTGGTACGTCGGCAATTCGATGACCGACCTCGACAAGCTCTACGGCAAGGAGCGTGTCATCGACACGCCGGTCTCGGAGCTGGCCACCACCGGTGCGGCGGTGGGTGCAGCGCTGTGCGGCTATCGCCCGGTGGTCATCCATCCGCGCATGGACTTCATGGTGCTGGCCGCCGACCCGATCATCAACCAGGCCGCCAAGTGGTGTCACATGCTCGGTGGCCAGGCGGCCGTGCCGCTGACCGTGCGCGCCATCATCAACCGCGGTGGCGAGCAGGGCGCCCAGCATTCGCAGGCCCTGCATGCCTGGTTTGCACACATCCCGGGGCTGCGCGTGGTGATGCCGGCCAGCGTCGCCGATGCGCGCGACCTGCTCATCGCCAGCGTGCTGTGCGACGACCCGGTGATGTACATCGATGACCGCTGGCTCTACGAACAGACCGACACCCTGCCGCCGGTCATCGAGCGGCCGCTGGCCGGTGAAGGGCCGCGCGTGGTCCGCGAAGGGCGCGACCTGACGCTGGTCGGCGCCGGCCATGCCGTGCTGCTGTGCCAGCAGGCTGCGGCACTGCTCGCCGGGCAGGGCATCGAGGCCGAGGTCGTCGACGTGCGCGTCCTCAATCCCTTCGATGCGGCGCCGGTCGCTGCCTCGGTGGCGCGCACCGGGCGCCTCTGCGTGGTCGATGGTGGCTGGCGCAATGCGGGCTGGTCCGCCGAGGTGGTTGCCAGCGTCGCCGAGCACGTCGAGCCGGCAGCCCTGCGCGGCCGGCCGCTGCGCGTGACCCTGCCGGCGGCACCCGCGCCGACCAGCCGGGTGCTCGAGGCGGCCTATTATCCGGATGCCGCGCACGTGGCTGCGGCGGTCACCTCGGCGTGGTTCGGCCAGGGGGTCGGGCCATGATGAAGCGGCTCTTCGATGTCGTCGTCGCCCTGACGGGCCTGTTGGCGGCCTCGCCCGTGCTGCTGCCGGTGATGTTCCTCGTCTGGAAGCAGGACGGCCACTCGCCGTTCTATGTCGCGCCGCGCGTCGGCCGCGACGGGCGCATCTTCCGCATGGTCAAACTGCGTTCGATGCGCATCGGCGCCGACCGCAGCGGTGTCGATTCGACCTCGGCCAACGACAACCGCATCACCCCGGTCGGGCACTTCATCCGCCGCTGGAAGCTCGACGAGGTCACGCAGCTGTGGAACGTGCTCCTCGGCGACATGAGCCTGGTCGGGCCGCGGCCCAATGTCGAGCGCGAGACGCGGCTCTACACGGCCGAGGAGCGCCGGCTGCTGTCGGTGCGCCCCGGCATCACCGACTATGCCTCGATCGTCTTCTCCGACGAGGGCGACATCCTCGCCGGGCGGCCCGACCCGGACCTCGCCTACAACCAGCTCATCCGCCCGTGGAAGAGCCGCCTCGGCCTGTTCTACATCGACCGCGCCGGTCTGCTGCTCGACATCCGCCTGGTGTGGCTCACTGCGCTGGCCATCGTTTCGCGGCCAACGGCGCTGGCCCGCGTGGTCGAAGACCTGCAACGCCGCGGTGCGCCGGACGACGTCGTGCGCATCGCGAGGCGCGAAGAGGCGCTGCTGCCGCATCCGCCGCCGGGTGCGAGCGAGGTCGTCACTTCGCGCTGAGCGGCACGCGCGTTTCGGCGCGCTATACTACGGCGCCGCCGGTTGCGTGGGGGAACGGGCGGTTGGGCGCAGGTCGCGGCATGTCGCGACCGCGTGGGGTGGCTCGAAGAATACGGGGGAATCGCCATGGATCTGGCGACGCTGCAGAACAGGCTGATTCGCCTGCCACCGCGTATCAAGCGGCTGCTGATCGCGCTGGCCGACAGCGGCATCCTGACGCTGGTCCTGCTGCTCTCCATCGCGCTGGTCCAGCGCACGCCGTGGCCTGAAACCCTGCGCCTTGCGGCGCTGCTGTTGCCCTTCGTCATCCTCGCCGGGGTCCTGCTGCTGTCGCGCCAAGGGCTCTACCGGGCGATCACCCGCTTCATCGGCCTCGAGATGGTGGCCGGCATCGGCCGGGCCGCCAGCCTGCTGGCACCGGGTGTGGCCCTGGGCCTGTGGCTGGCCACCGGCGACGTGTCGCGCAGCCTGTCGGCGGCGCTGGTCTTCTGGGGGTTTGCCATCCTCCTGCTGTGCACCGGGCGCATGGCGATGCGCCTGCTCGTGTCGCTGCCCTCGCGCGCCGGCGAGCGCGTGGCCGTCTACGGCGCCGGCTCGGCGGGCATGCGCCTGGCCACGGCGCTCGGGGGTGGCCAGGGGTTCCGCCCGGTGGTGTTCCTCGACGACGCCGCCGAGAAGTGGGGCCGGCAGGTCGCCGGGTTGCCGGTGTGCCCGCCGGCCGACCTCCCCGTGCTGATCGCCGAGCTCGGCATCCGCCGCGTGCTGCTGGCCCTGCCCTCGGTGCCGCGCCACGTGCGCCAGCGCATCATCAACACGCTGACGGGCCACCAGGTGCAGGTGCAGACGATGCCCGACATCGCCGACCTGGTGCGCGGCCGGGCCCGCATCGACGACCTGCGCGAGGTCGGCGTGCTCGACATCCTCGGCCGTGAGCAGATCGCCCCGGACCGCTCGCTGCTCGAACGCTGCATCCGCGACAAGGCGGTGATGGTCACGGGCGCCGGTGGCTCGATCGGCTCCGAACTGTGCCGGCAGATCATCGAACTGGGGCCACGCCGCATGGTGCTCTTCGAGCTGTCGGAGGCGGGGCTCTACGAGATCGAGCGCGAAATGCGCCAGACGGCGCTGGTGCGCGGCATCCATGTCGAAATCCTCGCCGTGCTCGGCTCCGTGCACCACCGCGAGCGCATCCGCAGCGTGATGAGTGCCATGGACGTGCAGACGGTCTATCACGCAGCGGCCTACAAGCACGTGCCGCTGGTTGAGCAAAACATCGTCGAGGGGGTGCACAACAACCTCTACGGCACGTGGTACACGGCCGAGGCCGCCGAGGATGCCGGTGTCGAAACCTTCGTGCTGGTATCGACCGACAAGGCCGTGCAGCCGGTCAACGTGATGGGCGCCACCAAGCGCTATGCCGAGCTGGTGCTGCAGGGCATGGCGGCGCGCGGTTGCCGCACGCGGTTCTGCATGGTGCGCTTCGGCAACGTGCTCAATTCATCCGGCTCGGTGGTGCCGCTCTTCCAGGAGCAGATCCGCCGCGGCGGGCCGGTGACGGTCACGCACCCGGACATCATCCGCTACTTCATGACCATCCCCGAGGCGGCACAGCTGGTCATTCAGGCCGGTTCCATGGGCCAGGGCGGGGATGTCTTCGTCCTCGACATGGGCGAGCCGGTGCGCATCACCGACCTCGCCCAGCGCATGATCACGCTGGCCGGGCTGACGGTGCGCGACGCGGAGAACCCCAACGGCGACATCGCCATCGAATACACCGGCCTGCGTCCCGGCGAGAAGCTCTACGAGGAGCTGCTCATCGGCACCAACGTCGGCCGCACGCGCCACCCGATGATCATGCACGCCTTCGAGGCGCACACGCCGTGGCCGGCGCTCAAGGCCCAGCTCGGCCAGCTGCTGCAGGCCGCCAATGCCTTCGACTGTGCCGAGGTGCGCCGCCTGCTGATGGCCCACGTCGACGGTTACGCGCCGCGCAGCGAGGAGATCCACGATCTCGTCTGGCAGGCCAGCGCCGTGACGGCGCTGGAAGCTGCGCGCGGCAGTGCCAGGATCGCCGTACTGCAGCCCCTGCGTGGCGACGCCGCCCGCGGCAGCCAGCCCGGCGCCTCGTGAGGGGCACATCGGCGGATTGAGGCTGTCCCCGTCGGGCCCCGGCTCGAGCCGGCCTTCGTCGACACCCGCCGCGGTGGCTGCGGATGGGGTCACGCTTGAGCCTGGCCCCGGTTGGAATCCGATCGGCGGGTCGCTTACAGCCCGTGGCTCCAGCCGAGTGACAGGCGCCAGTCGTCGTCGCTGGCGCCGCCGGTGCGCGGGCTGAAGCGCTCGACGCCTGCGGAGGCGTCGAGCCGCCCGACGGGCAGCGGCCGGCGGTAGTCGAGCTGCACGCTTTTATAGGTGGTGTCGCCGGCGGCCACGGTGTTGGGTGCGGTGCCCTCGCGGTTGAGGTCACCGGCGGAAACGCGCAGTTGCCAGCTGGCATCCCGGCGGTCGTTGAGCAGGATGCCGAGCGTCCAGACCTCGGCGTCGTTGTCCAGCGAATGGGCCAGCGGCCGGCCGCGGTGGCGCATGCCGGTCTGGTAGATCGGGTGGTCATAGGCGCAGTCGGGGGTGCCCTCGCCGGTGATGTTGCCGCCGCAGAGGGTGTCGACGACCTCGATGTATGCGCGCCAGCTGCCGAAGCGTTCGAGCGTGCCCCAGGTTTCCATGCCGACCTGGGTGATGAAGAGTGCCGGGCGCAGGTCCTGCTCGTCTTCGCCGGTGCGCTGCGTGTAGAGCGCCACGGGGATGCCCCACTGGCCCGCCGAGAGCCGGATGTCGTAACCGGCGAGCTGGTTGCCCGGTTCGTCCTCGGGCGCGACATTGTCGCCGGCGTTGTCGCGGCCGAGCAGAAGGTCGCCGAAGGTGTCCAGGTCGCAGGGCCGCCCCTTGCCGCACCACATGGCGAGCCGTGACACGCCCAGCTCCAGAAAGCGCGCCGGTCGCGTCGTCAGCCGCAGGCCGAAAAGCCGCGCATCGCGCACCGCGCGATCGCTCTCGAGCTGACCCATGAAGCCCACCGCGTCCCATGCGCCGATCCAGCGCAGCCAGCGGTTCTCGAACGGCCGGGCGGCGATGCGGTCGACGAACACGGCCGGCACGGGCCGTGCGTTGTTCGACAGGATCGTGCTGCCGGCCCAGCCCGGCCCCCACCAGCGATCGCTTGCGGCGAGGCCGACGCTCCAGTTGCCGAGCGCCCACGCCGCATGGCTGCCGTCGGCGCGCAGTTCGCGGTCGTCGTCGGGGTCGGTGACCACGGTGGCCATCAGCCGCACCGCGCTGCGCGGGCCGGTCCACTCGATGCCGGCGCCGAGCTCGATCTTTTCGCGGCCGAGGTCGTGGAAGTCGCGCACCGTGCGGCCTTCGCTGCCGGCGCGCGCCACATAGCGCGGTTGCCAGCCGGTGGCGACCTCGCTCACCCCGGCGTCACGGGCCCGCCGGCGCAACCGCGCCGCGGCCGCGGCCAGCGCCGGGTCGGCAGCGAGGCGTTTTTCGTTGAAGGCCAGTGCGTCGGCCCAGCTCAGCGGCCAGGTGCCGACCGGTGCACTGATGGCCCCGCCGTCAGCGAGCAGTTGCACGTCGTGGCGCAGCCCGCCGTCGCCGGCATCGAGCCACGGCCCGGCGTGTGCCGCGCCGGTGCCGGACAAAGCCAGCAAAAGGATGGCGATCGATCGCCCGCGAGGGAACGTGCGCAAAAACATGCCGCAGCCTAACGTATCGCCGGTGCTTTCTGAAGCCGGTGCGCACGGCGGTGGTGGACCCCGCCCATCGCCCGCGCCGGCGGCCTGTCGGACCGACGGCAACACCGCGCGATGAAATGAAACCGGGCCTTGCAGCGATCGCGTTCAGGCCAGTGCGGGCAGCACCCGTTCGCCGAGCAGCTGGATCGTCCACTCCGGGTTTTCGTAGATGCGCAGCGAGATCTCGCTGAGGCCCGCGGCCTTGAAGCGGCGCAGGCGTTCGATCTCGTGGTCGAGGTCGTCGAGTCCGGAGGCCGAGGTGGCCTTGTCGACGAAGCGCGCCATGATGTCAGTGGGGATGTTGTCGATGACGTCGCTGCCGCGGTTGAAGGCGGTGATGATCGACTTGCGGTTCTGCCAGATGACCTGCATCTCGTCCTCGGGCAGCAGGTCGCGGTAGTAATACTCGGGGTAGGGTGTGGCGCGGATGGCGAGCCAGCGCCGGGCTTCGCGGTGGGCGGCCTCGCGGGTTTCCTTGACGTGCCACGCCCAGAAGTTGTTGAAGCGCAGGGCGCTGGCCGGGCGGCCGATTTCGGCGAGCCGCGCATCGACGATGGCGCGCATGCGGCCGACGTCCTCGGGGGTGTGGTCGCCGACGAAGATGCCGTCGGCATAGGTGGCGGCCGAGCGCAGCATCTGCGGGCCGTTGGCGCAGGCCCAGACCATCGGCGGGCTGCCGCCGGCAAAGGCCGGGTGATAGTAGAGCACCTTCCAGATCTCGCCCTTGTACTGCAGCGGCTTGCCGGTGGCGGCCTGCTCGAGGATCTCGATGCATTCGCGCACCGCGCGCAGGCGCCGCACCGGGGCGATGCCCATCGCGGTCGGTGCGCCGCCACCGCCGCCGGCCACGCCGATGTGCGCGCGCCCGCACGACAGCTCGTTGAGCGTCAACAGCGAGGCGGCCATCTTCATCGGGTGGAGTTCATAGGGCGAGACGGCCACCGGACCGAGGCTGATGCGCGTGGTGGCAAGTGCCGCCTGGACGAAGTTGATGAACGGGTCGCGGGCATCGTGCATGTTCGACACCCACACGCCGCCGATGCCGTGGCGTTCGGCGAGCACGCACAACTCGGCGAGGCGCGCGCCCGGCAGGCTGGCTTCGAAAATCAGATGGATGCGCATCCCTGTCTTCCCCTCGTGTGGCGATGATCGCCGGCGGCGGCCGGCCCGCTGCGGATCCTAAGGTGCGCGGTGACCGGCGGCGCAAACCGGGCACGGCGTGTCCGCACCGGGGACAGGGTGCGGCGCCATCGGCGCGGTGTGCCTTCAGCGCCGGCGCAGGCTCGAGACGAGGCGGTGGTGCAGGGGGCTGGTGCGCGGGATGTGCGCGAGCAGGAATTCCATCTGGTCGGCGAGGACGCGCCGGCCCTTGAGATAGATGTATTCGGCGTAGGTCGGCGTGAAGGGCACGGCGACGAGCTGCATGTGGGCCTGTTCGGGGGTGCGCCCGCCTTTGTGGTTGTTGCAGCGGCGACAGGCGGTGACGACGTTGGTCCAGCTGTCGCCGCCGCCCTGGGAAAGCGGCGTGACGTGGTCGCGCGTCAGGTCGCGCACCGCGAAGTGGCCGGCACAATAAAGACACAGGTTGGAGTCGCGGCGGAACAGGGTCTTGTTGTTGAGCGGGGGCACGTAGCGGTTCATGCGCTCGTGCACGTCGGGCGAGCGGCCTACGGTGGCGATGATCGAGCTGACGTCGATGACGCTCTGGCGGCCGGTTGCCGCGCAGATGCCGCCGCGGACGCGGAACAGCGGCGAGCCGCAGCTGTAGGCCACCTGGCCGAGGTAATAGAGACTCGCGGCGTCGCGGTAGTCGATCCACTCAAGTGGCATCCCCGCGACATCGGTACGCAGCACCTGCTGCGAAAGGTCACTGGCTTCTTCGTGCAGCAACATGTCCCTCGCCTTCATGGGCCGCCGTATCATGCGGGCTCCCCGCGAAAAAATGCAATCGTCGGCCGTCTTGCCGGCGCGCTGCGGCGGCCGCATGCGGCCAAGGGTTTCCCACCAACATGACAACGGCAAGACGGCCGGCGTGGCGTGGCGTGGAGGCGACGCCGGCGGTGGCGGGCGGGGGCGCTCACGTTGGCCGCCCGGCCACACCCGCCTGCGGCACAATGTCGGGGCGGGTGCCTGCCCGGAGGGGGTGCGGTGACCGCACTTATGCACATTTCGCCCGCTGCAGCGAAGCTTACGGCAACTTCTGGCCGGTCACATGTGAATAAGTCTGCAATTTATTGTTTTTTATAATAAATGCAAATAGGGCAAAAAATGATCAGGTTGTCATAATGGCTGATGCAATGCGCATTCCGGAGTCATTTGCCGGCTTTCTCCACAGAGTTATCCACAGGAATTGTGGAAAACCCGGCTCAGTCACGGGCATTAACCGATGACGGTGCCGGCGCCCATCCTCAAGGTCGCCGTGCCGGCGCCGCTGATGGGGCTCTTCGACTACCTGGCCCCGGACGAAGGCCCCGCGCCCCGGCGCGGCCAGCGGGTGCGCGTGCCGTTCGGTCGGGGCACGCGGGTGGGTGTGGTGATGGGCCACGTCGCCACCTCGGCCCTGTCGTCCGAGCGGCTGCGTGCGGTCGTCGAGGTCATCGATCAGGCGCCGCTCCTGACGGAGGACCTCATGCGCCTTCTCGAGTGGGCGGCGCGTTACTACCAGCATCCGCTCGGTGAGGTCATCGCCGGGGCGTTGCCCAAGGCGCTGCGCGAAGGGGGCGGCCTGCAACGGCGGCGGCGGGCCAAGCCGCTGCCCGACATCCCCGCCGACATCCCGCCGCCGCTGATGCCGGCCCAGGCCGCCGCGGTCGAGGCGCTGGCGGCCGCCCGCGGCTATCAGGCCTTCCTCCTCGATGGCGTCACCGGCAGCGGCAAGACCGAGGTTTACCTGCGCAGCATCGCGCCGGTGTTGGCCGCCGGCCGCCAGGCCCTGGTGCTGGTGCCGGAGATCGCCCTCACGCCGCAGCTCATGGCGCGCTTCCGCGCCCGCTACCCGGTGCCCATCGCCGAACTGCACTCGGGACTCGCCGATGGCGAGCGGCTGGCGGGCTGGCGCGCGGCGGCCGAGGGCACCGCACCGATCATCGTCGGCACGCGCTCGGCGGTATTCACGCCGCTGTCCCGCCCCGGGCTCATCATCGTCGACGAAGAGCACGACCCGTCCTACAAGCAGCAGGATGGTTTCCGCTACTCGGCGCGCGACCTCGCCGTGTGGCGGGCACGTGACCTCGACGTGCCGCTGCTGCTTGGCTCGGCGACGCCGGCACTGGAGACGCTGGCCAACGTCAGGGACGGGCGCTACCGCCGGCTGGTGCTGCCGGCACGCGCCGTCGCCGGCGGCGCGCCCGCGGTGCACGTCGTCGACATGCGCCAGCACCCCCCTACGGAGGGCCTGACGCAGCCCCTGCTCGGCGCCATTCGCCGCCACCTCGATGACGGCGGCCAGGCCCTCATCTACCTCAACCGCCGCGGTTATGCGCCGACGCTGCTGTGCCCGGATTGCGGCGACATTCTCGAATGCCGGCGCTGTGATGCGCGCATGGTCCTGCACCGCTCGCGCCGACGGGTCATCTGCCACCACTGCGGTGCCGAGCAGCCGGCACCGACCACCTGCAGCACCTGCGGCGGCGAACGCGTGCCGGTGGGCCAGGGCACGGAACGACTCGAAGACGCGCTGGCCAGCGCCTTCCCCGGCGAAGAGATCGTGCGCATCGACCGCGACACCACCCGCCGTCGCGGCGAGATCGCACGGCGCCTGGCGCGTGTGCGCGATGCCGACGCGCGCCTGTTGATGGGCACGCAGATGGTGACCAAGGGCCACGATTTCCCGCAGGTCACGCTGGTCGGCATCATCGACACCGACCAGGGCCTGTTTGGCACCGACTTCCGCAGTGCCGAACGCCTCGCGCAGTCCTTCATCCAGGTCGCGGGGCGCGCCGGCCGCGGCACGCAGCCCGGCGAGGTCTGGTTGCAGACGTTGTTTCCCGCCCACCCGCTGCTGCGCCTGCTGATCGGCGAGGGCTACGCGGCCTTTGCCGATGCCGCACTCGGCGAGCGCCGCGAGGCCGGCTGGCCGCCGTGGAGCGCCATCGCCCTGCTGCGTGCCGAGGCGGCGGCACGCGAGCCGGTGTTCCATTTCCTCGGTGAGGCCGCCGCCGCCGGCCACGCGCAGGCGCAAGCGGGCGTGCGCCTGATCGGCCCGGCACCGGCGCCGATGGAACGGCGTTCGGGGCGGTTGCGCGGGCAGCTCCTCGTCCAGGCGCCGACGCGCCACGCCCTGCAGGCTTTCCTGCCGCGATGGCGCACCGCGTGCGCCGCGCTGGCCAGCGCGCGCCGCGTGCGCTGGAGCCTCGATGTCGATCCTGTGGAGCTGTTCTGAGTCGGGGGCCACGGTGCTGCGCTAGAATGCCGCCCGGGTGACGTTCCGTCCTGTTTTTCTCTCCGGCACACGGCCAAGGCATGCAGATCAACGAACACATCGCCGGTGCCGTGTGCGCCGCGCTGGGCTGGCCGGCAGCGCGCAGCGCGCAGGTCCAGGCCCTGCTCGCCACCCCGCCCGACCCGACCCTGGGCGACATCGCCCTGCCGTGCTTCCAGTTTGCCCGCGAACTGAAGGCCGCGCCGCCGGCGATCGCCGCCGACCTCGCCGCGCGCCTCGCCGGCGACGGGCTGATCGCCCGGGCCACGGCGCAGGGGCCCTACCTCAACATCCACCTCGACCGCACTGCCGTCACCGTGCAGACGGTCAACGGCATCCTCGCCGATCCGGCCGCCTGGGGCCGGTGCGACCTCGGTCAGGGGCGCACGCTGGTGCTCGACTTCTCGGCACCAAACATTGCCAAGCCGTTCCACTTTGGCCATCTGCGCTCGACGAACCTCGGCGGCGACCTGGCGCGCATCCTCGAGTTCGAGGGCTGGAAGGTCGTGCGGCGCAACTACCTCGGCGACTGGGGCACGCAGTTCGGTTTCGTCATGTACGCCTGGCAGCAGTGGGGCGACGAGGCGGCGCTCGAGGCGCGTGCCATCGACTACCTCGTCGAGCTGTACATCCGCGCCTATCGCCAGTCCGAGTCCGACGTCACGGTGCGCGAGATGGCGCGTGCGCTGTTCCTGCGCCTCGAGCAGGGCGATCAGGAGATCCGCGCGCTGTGGGCGCGCTTTCGCGCCCTGTCACTCGAAGGCTTCATGCGCACCTATGCGCGGCTCGGCATCCACTTCGACTCCTACGAGGGCGAATCGGCGGTCAACGACCGGGTCGCGCCGGTGATCGAGCGCTTCGTCGCTGCCGGCGTCGCCGTCGAGTCGGAGGGTGCGCTGGTCGTCGAGGTCGGCGACGTGCTCGGCCGCGATATCGCGCCGTGCATGCTGCGCAAGTCGGACGGCGCCTCCACCTACGCGGCGCGCGACTGTGCCGAGGCGCTGTCGCGCTGGGCTCAATGGCAGTTCGGCGCCAACCTCTACGTGGTATCGCGTCAGGAAGACCATTTCGCCCAGGTCTTCGCCGCCCTCGGCAAGCTCGGCCGGGCCGAGGGCTGGGCGGTCGACTGGCCGGCGCTGTGCGAAAACGTCAGCTTCGGCTTCGTCCGCGGCATGTCGACCCGCAAGGGCGAGGCGGTGTGGCTGGAACACGTTCTCGACGAAGCCCGCGAACAGGCGCGGCGCGTGCGCGAGGCCAAGGCCGCGGCCAACCCGCAAGGCTTTCCCGCGCTGTCGCCGGCCGAACTCGACGAGGTCTGCGAGGCGGTCGGCCAGGCGGCCTTGCTCTACTTCGACGTGTCATCGCGACGCATGACCGACGTCACCTTCGACTGGCAAAGCGTCCTGCAGTTCGAGGGCAATACCGGCCCGTACCTGCAGTACAGCCACGCGCGCATGTCGGGGCTTTTCCGCCGCGCCGGCGCGGCGGGGCTGGTGCCGGACGCCTCGCCGGCGTCGCTGGCGCGGCTGGCGAGCGACGAGGAATGGGCGCTGGTCCAGGCGCTGCGCGCTTTCCCGGTGGCGGTGATGCGGGCAGCCCAGGGCCGCGAACCCTTCGAGGTGGCCCAATACCTGCACCAGTTGACGAGCACATTCAATACGTTCTACAACCGGCACATGGTCATCGACACCGACGACATGGCGCAAAGTGCGGCGCGCCTGGCGCTCGTCTCAGCCGCACGCGAAGTGTTGCGCAGTGGCCTGCGGCTGCTGGGCATCCGCGCCCTGGAGTTCATGTGACGCGTGCACCGGACCGGCACGCCGGCGCGGGCTGAGCCGCATGGCGCGGCGCAACCGCAGTCGCAGTCGTCGCCGTCGGCCGCTGGTGCCGGGCTGGCTGGGCGTGCTCATCGGCCTCACCGCCGGCCTCGGCGTGGCCGGCTGGATCTGGCTCCGCGCACCGTTGTCGCCGCCAGCCGTGCCATCGGCCGCCAAGGCCCCGCCGCCGCCCTCGCCGGCGGTCACGCCACCGGCCGCACCGGCTGCGCCGACACGCGAGACCCCGCGCTACACCTTCTACGAGACCCTGCCCAACCAGGAAGTCATCGTCCCCGAGCAGGACGACGGCGGGCGGCGCGGCGTGCCGGTGGCGCCGGTCGAAGCACCCGGCATCTATGTCATCCAGGCCGGCGCCTTTCCCGACTTTGCCCAGGCCGATGCGCTCAAGGCGCGCCTGGCGCTGCTCGGTGTCGTCGCACAGATCCAGAACGCCACCGTCGACGGGCGCAGCTTCAACCGGGTGCGCATCGGGCCGCTCGAGTCGCTCGATGAACTCAACCGCATCCGCCGGCTAATGCGTGACAACGGCATCGACTTCCAGCTGATACGGGTCAGCCAATGAAGCCCGGGGCCACGCTCCTGCAGGTCGTGGTCCTGGCGGCGGCACTGATGGATGGCCCCGGCATGCGGGGTGCCCTGGCGGACAACGAAGGCGTCGGCGCCGCCCCGGCGCAGGCCACCGACGTGCCCGTGCCACCGGCACCGGTGCGCGATGACATCCCCTGCGACGAGCCGGGGGTCGACTACCGCGACTGGCTGAGCCGCCTCCAACGCGGCGTCTACGGCGGTGTGTGCGGCGCCACCGAGTGGTTCGATGGCCTGTTCGGCAACCCGCGCTACGACCAGGACAGCGATGAAACCTACGGCCGGGCCGGCGTGTTCCAGACCCTCGACCGGCGCGACAACCTCGACACCCGCCTGCGGCTGCGCGCGCGCCTTGCGCTGCCGGCGCTCAAGAACCGTGCCCGGCTGACCCTCGGCCGCGGCACCGAGGAACAGGTCATCGAGGAACGCCCATCGACCAGCGAGAACCCGTTGCCGCCCGGCTTCAACAGCGTCGACGACGACGCCTGGCTGCTCGGCCTCGGCTACTCGAAGCAGGCGCCGCTCGAGGACGGCTTCGACTTCGGCATCGGCGTGCGCCTGCGCACGCCCATCGACCCGTACGCCAAGGGCAGCTACCGCTACAACTTCATCTTCAGTGAGCGCACCATGCTGCGCGCCCGCGAGACGCTCTTCTGGCGCGACAGCCGCGGCTTCGGTGCGACGACGCAACTGGCCCTTGATCACCTGTTCGCGCCCAACCTGCTGCTGCGCTGGAACAACTCCGGCACGGTCGCCGAGGACACCCAGGGCCTCGACTGGTTCTCGGGCATCACCGCCTTCCAGAACCTCGGCCGCCGCCGCGCATTGTCCTGGTCGCTGCTCAGTGCCGGCCAGACCGCCGCGGAAGTCGGCCTGCGCAACTACGGCATCGAAACCCGCTACCGGCAACGGCTCGGCCGCGAGTGGCTGTTCGTGGAGTTCGATGCCAGCCTGACCTGGCCGCGCGAGCGCCGTGAGGAAAGGCGCGAGATCAACCCCGGCATCGGTATCGGTTTCGAGATGTACTTCGGCCCGGTGCCCGAGGACCAGATGCGCTGAGCATCAGCACGCCGGACTGTACAGCGCCGTACGGCGTGCCTCCCACTGCCGGGCCCAGGCGCCGAGCGCCGGCCCGGGCATGGCCCTGGCCATGAACCAGCCCTGTGCGACATGGCAGCCGGCGTTGCGGATGCAGTGCCAGTCGTCGTCGTCCTCGACGCCCTCGGCAACGACGCGCATGCCGAGTTCCTGCGCCATGTGGACGTTGGACTCGACGATGGTACGCAAGGCGGGCTTGCGTGCCGCACCATGGACGAAGCTGCGATCGAGCTTGAGCTCGTCGAAGGGGATGTCGCGCAGCTGAGCCAGCGACGAGTGCCCGGTGCCGAAATCGTCGATCGACAAACCGATGCGCTTGAGGCGCAGCCGCGTGACGATGTCGAGCAGTGTCACGCGGTCGCGGGGCAGCTGGCTTTCCGTCACTTCGAGAATGATGCGCCGTGCCGGCACCTGGGCCCGGGCCAGCGCTGCCGCGACGCTGTCGGGGAAGTCGAGTGCGGTGAGATTGTCCATCGAGACGTTGACGGAGATCAGCGGATTGAGGCCCTCGCGGTGCCAGTCGCGCACCTGGCGCAGCGCCCCTTCCAGCACGCCCTGCGTCAGGTCGTCGATCAGGCCGTGGTCCTCGGCCGTGGTGATGAACTGGTCGGGATAGACCAGCCCGTCGCGCGGATGTGACCAGCGCACCAGCGTCTCGACACCGACCATCGCGCCGTTGACGAGGTCGATCTGTGGCTGATAGTGGTTGACGAGCTGGTGCGCAGCCAGCGCCTCGCGCAGTTCGGCAGCACTGTAGCGGCGCCGCTCGCCGCGTCGTGCCTCGCCGGCGGAGTGACGCCCGGCCTTGCCCAGCACCCGGCGCAGCGCCGCCTGGCCGACGGGCTTGGTGAGCGCGCCGAGGACATCCAGTTTGCGTGCCCGGGCGATCTGCTTGACGGTGGCCAGCGTGCGCGGATCCTCGCCGCTGATCAGCACCACGCCGCCGCCATAGCGGCGCTCGGCGAGGTGGCGCACGAACTCCACGCCGTCCATGCCGGGCATGTTGAGGTCGCAGAACAACAGGTCGTAGTCATCGTGCGCGCCGTTGATGAGATCGAGCGCCCGGGCGGCGTCCTCGCAGCTGCTGACATCGCCGATGCTGAGGTGGTTGAGCTGGTGGTGGAGCAGCTCGAGCACGAAGGGGTCATCGTCGACCAGCAGCACCTTCATGGCCGTGCCCCTTCGGTGGGTGTGCCACCGCGCGCGGGCTGCAGCTCGCGGATGCGGGCCTCGACCCTTGGCAGCAGGGTGCGGATCTCGCCGGCCAGCGCCGCGACTTCGTCGCGGCTGCCGGCCCGGGCACGCCGCTCGAGGCGGCCCGCCAACTGGCCGAGCGTGCGTGCGCCGACGGCGCGCGCCGAGGCCTTGAGGCGGTGGCCGTACTGGCCGGCGCGGACCAGGTCGCCGGCGGTGGCCGTGTCGCACAAGGCCTCGACCATCGGTCGCGCCATGGTGATGAAGGCCTTGAACAACCGCTCGACGGCTTGCGCGTCACCGCCGAGCAGCGCGCCAAGTGCTGCGGGGTCGAGCAATTCGCCGGTCTCGTCGGGCGTGGCCATGGCGTTGCCGCCCGTGGCCGGCAACGGGCCGCCGTGCGCCGCGGGCAGCCAGCGGCCGAGCACGCCGGCCAGGCGGTCGATTTGCAACGGTTTGGTCAGGTACTCATCCACGCCGGCCGCACGGGCCTGCAGCGCCTCGTCGCGCAGGGCGTTGGCACTGAGAACGACGATCGGCAGGCGCCGGCCGGGGGTGCGCGTCGCTTCCTCGGCGCGGATGCTGCGCGTCAGGGCGTAGCCGTCCATGTCGGGCATGTGCAGGTCGGTGATGAGCACGGCGAAATCTCCGCCGCGCCACCGTTCGAGGGCTTCCCGGCCGTTGCGTGTCAGCACCGCCCGGCAACCGAGCAGGCGCAGCTGCTCGCGGATCACGCGGCGGTTGATCTCGTCGTCCTCGGCAACCAGTACCGGCATGTCGGGGCTGGCCGGCACCTCGGTGGTCGCCGCCGGACCGGCGTCGTCGTCGTCATCATCGAGTACCAGCCGGCACCGCCCGCCGGGCGGGACCACGGCCGGTGTCGCGTCGATGATTTCCATCGGCAGCACCGCGCTGAAGGTGGCGCCGTGGCCAGGCGCGCTCTCGACGCCGATCGTGCCACCCATCAGCTCGACCAGCCGCTTGCAGATCGTCAGCCCCAGACCGGTGCCGCCGAAACGCCGCGTGATCGAGGTCTCGGCCTGATCGAAGGGGGTGAACAGGCGCGCCTGTGTGTCCTCCGACATGCCGATGCCGTTGTCGGTCACGGTGAAGCGCAACCGCCAGGGTGTGTGGCTGTCGACCGTCACGCGCACCTCGACCAGACCGCGAGTGTCGGTACACCCGCCGGAGAACTTGATGGCGTTGCCGATCAGGTTGTAGAGGATCTGGCGCAGGCGCAGCTCGTCGCTGGCCACCTGTACCGGGATGTCGGCGGCCAGGTGCAGCGCCAGGTCGACGCCGCGGGTCTCGGCCACCGGCACCAGCGACTGGCACAGACGCTCGACCATGTCGGCCACCGACAGCGGCGCATGGGCGATCTCGATGCCGCCGGCCTCGATCTTGGAAAAGTCGAGGATGTCGTCGATGACGCCGAGCAGCGTCATGCCCGAGGTGCGGATGGTCTCGATCAGCCCACGCTGGTGGCTGGACAGGCGGGTCCGCGCCAGCACCTCGATCATGCCGAGTACGCCGTTCATCGGCGTGCGGATCTCGTGGCTCATGTTGGCGAGGAAGGCGCTCTTGGCCCGGCTTGCGGCCTCGGCCTCACGGCGAGCCTCGGCAAGTTCCGCCGTGCGCGCCTCGACCAGTCGCTCGAGGTTGTGCCGGTGGGATTCCAGCTCGCGGCGGATCTGCACCTTGTCGGTGATGTCCTCGTGGGCGACGACGACGCGCAGCGGCCCGGCGCCGACAAAGCGCGTCACGCGGCCGTCGAACCAGCGCCGCTCGGTCGGCGAATGACACGGGTATTCGAGATGAAACCGCATCTGCATGCTGCCCATCACGGCACGGATGCCATCGGCGAAGGCGTGTGCCGTCACCGCCTCAGGCCCCGTGACCCGGTCGCAGGCCGCGAGGTAGTTGGCGCCGACGGACACGCGCAGCGTCTGCATGGCCGATGCGTTGTTGCGGGCAAACTGCCGCCAGGCACGGTTGACGGCGATGATGGTGCCGTCACCGTCGAGGATCGCGACATGCGCCGACAGCGAGTCGAGGGTCGAACGGGCGAGCGTTCTGATTCGCGGGCGATCTCTTCCGCGCGGCGGTGGGCGCTGATGTCGTGCGCGAGCACGACGCGGGCGTCGTGCCCGGCGAAGGCCAGCGGGTGTGAGGTGATTTCGACCTCGATCAGCGTGCCGTCGCGCTTGCGGTGCTGCCAGATGTCGCCATGCCCGCCCATCGCGCTGCCGAACTGGCCGATGGCTTCGCGCAGCGCCGGTTCGTCTTCCGGCGGGCGGATGTCGGCGATGGTCATGGCGAGGAATTCCTCGCGGCTCCAGCCATAGAAGTGCACGGCAGCATCGTTGACGGCGAGAAAGCGCAGCGTTGCGGTGTCGTAGACCCACATCGGGTGGGGATTGGCCTCGAAGAGCTGGCGGTAGCGCTCGGTGCTCTCGCGCAGCCGGCGGTTGACCTTTTCGAGCTTGCGCACCAGCGCCTGGTTGTAGCCCTTGACGACCTCACCGCCGACCGCCGCCGGCAGGCGTGTCGGTGCCAGTTCGCCGCGCGCGGCACGCTGGCTGACCTCGCTGATCCGCCGCAGGAAGGTTTCGGTCTCGACGGGCTTGATGATGAAGGCGTCGGCACCGAGGTCGAGCGCCAGGCGTTCGTCGCTGGGCTCGATGTAGGTTGCGGTGTAGATGATGAAGGGTACGCTGCGCAAACGCTCGTCGGCCTTCCAGTGGCGCAGCAGCGTGTAGCCGTCCATCACCGGCATGAGCAGGTCGCTGATGACCATGTCGGGCGGGTCGCGATGCGCCATGGCCAGCGCCTCGCTGCCGTCACGCGCCTCGTCGATGACGTGGCCACTGCCAGCCAGCAGGGCGCGCAGCAGGTAGCGGTTCTCGGCGTGGTCGTCGACGATCAGCACGCGGTTCATGGCGCAGCATCCTGTGCCGCGGCGTCGAGGTGTGCGCGGATGGTCGCGATGAAGGTCGCCGGGTCGATTGGTTTTTCGATGTAGCCCTGGCAGCCGGCAGCCAGCGCCGCTTCGTGGTCGCCGGGCATGGCATAGGATGTCACGGCGATGATCGGCGCCCTGGCCAGCGCCGCATCCTGGCGCAGGGCGCGGGCCACGGCGTAGCCGTTCATGCATGGCAGCTGGATGTCGAGGAGGATGAGCAGCGGGTCGACCTGTCTGGCGAGCAGGATGCCGCTTGGCCCGTCGGCGGCCTGCACCACCGCGTAGCCGCTGGCCTCGAGCAGGTATGTCACGAGATAGCGGTTGTGCGCGTTGTCCTCGATGAGCAGGATCGGGCGCATCAGCAGCCCCCCGCGCCGTGCGACGCCGCACGGCGTCCGGCGGTCCTGTCGTCGGGGACCGCTTCGGTGCCCGACCGGGGTGGTGCCCCGGTCATTCCGCGTCCGGGCCGGTGCATGTCGGGATCTCCGGCGGTGAAGAGCCAGTTTCGATCCGCGTGCGGGCTGTCCCGCTGTTTTGGCCCATTCTGGACCTGCGGCCTGCCCGAAGGGAAGGCCGGCCGCGTTATTCTTCGTCCGCCGCGTGCCGGAAGTCGATGCCGAGCTGGCGCAGCTTGCGATAAAGGTGTGTGCGCTCCATGCCCACCCGCTGGGCCAGCGCCCCCACCCGTCCTCCGCACAGCGCAAGCTGCTCGCCGAGGTAGGCGCGCTCGAACTGCTCGCGGGCCTCGCGCAGCGGCAGGCCGAGGAGGTCCTGCTCGACCAGCGGCACGTGGGCGCCGGTCGCCGGTCCCGGGAGGTGGGCCTCGACCTCGGCCAGGCCGATCTCCTCGGTGCCGCCGTCGAGGAGCAGCCGGCGCACGAGGTTGTCGAGTTCGGGCAGGTTGCCCGGCCAAGGGTAGCGGCGCAGGCGGTTCAGTGCCGCCGGGCCGAAGCGGCGCCAGGCGAGCTTTTCGTCGTCGACCAGCTGCTCGATGCGCTGGCGCAGCAGCTCCGGCAGGTCGGCGCCGCGCTCGCGCAGCGCCGGCATGTGCAACTCGAACACGCCGAGTGCATTGCGCAGTGCCGCCGGCAGCGCCGGCGCATCGCGGGAGGCGAGGGTGGCGACCAGCCGGCATTCGAGCGGGCGCGGTTGTGCGCTGCCGACCGGTGTGTAGCAGCGCTGGCCGGCGATGCCGACCAGCAGGCGGGCGGCGGCCTCGCCGAGCGCACCGATCTCGGTGAGGCAGAGGGTGCCGCCGGCGGCGCGCTCCAGGCCGCCGGGCTCGACGCCGGTGGCCGTGGCCGCGCCGAGCAGCAGGGCGGCCGCGGCGTCATCCGGCAGCGCGGTGCCCTCGACCTGCACCCACGGCCCGCCCGCCCGCTCGCCGACAGCGTGGATCCACTGCGCCAGCATCTGCCGGCCGCTGCCCGGCTCGCCGGTGATCAGCAGTGGTTCGGTGCGCGCGGCAACCGATGCGGCCGCCTCCTGCAAGCGGGTGATCACCGGGTTGCGGCCGATGAAAGGCGAGCGTTGCGACGGCAGGCCGCGTGCGGCCTCGCCGCGTCGCACGGCGGGCCGTGCGGCGAGGGCCTTCTCGACGGTGCGCAGCAGGCGGGCCAGCGACAGCGGCTTTTCGACGAAGTCGACGGCGCCGAGGCGCGTGGCCTCGACGGCCGTTTCGACGGTGCCGTGACCGGACAGCATCACCACCGGGAACGCCGGCGGTCCGCCTGCCGTCCACTCGCGCAGCAAGGTGATGCCGTCGGTGTCGGGCATCCAGATGTCGAGGAGCACGAGGTCGGGCGCGGCCTCGGCGAGCGACCGGCGTGCGGCGTCGGCGTCGGCGGCGACGCGCACCCGGTAGCCTTCGTCGGCGAGGATCTCGCTGATCGTCGAACGGATGTCGTTTTCGTCGTCGACGACCAGGATGCTGGCTGCGGTCATGCGCGCTCCCTGTGGTCCGCGTGGCTGGGTGGCGACGGGTGGTCCTCACCACGCGCCTCGCGGCGCAGGGGCAGGCGGATGGTCACCTGGGCGCCGCCGCCGGGCGGGTTGCCGGCGCTGATCAGGCCGCCGTGTTCCTCGACCAGCTTCTTGACGATGGCGAGCCCGAGGCCCGTGCCTTTCTTCTTGGTGGTGACGTAGGGCTCGAACACCGTCTGCAGGGCGTCGGGCGGGAACCCCGGGCCGTTGTCGTGCACGGTGATTTCGACCCATGGCCGGCTGCCGGCGTGATCGAGCCGCGTGTCGATGGCGATGTGCCGTTCGTCCTGGCCCTCGACGGCTTCCTCGGCGTTGCGCAGCAGGTTGTGCAGCAGCTGGCGCACGCGCACCGCATCGACCTCGACATCGTGCAGCGCCTCGTCAAGGCGCAGCGACACACCGGGCTGGCCGTCGGTGCGCCGGTACAGCCATGCCACCTCGCGCACCAGCTGGTTGAGGTCGACGCGTGCCAGGCGCAGCTCGGGGGCGCGGGCGTATTCGCTGAAGGCGTTGACGAGATCGCGCATCGCTTCGACCTGCTGCACGATGGTGTGCGTCGAGCGTTCGAGGACCTGGCCGTCGTCCCCGCCGAGCATCGGCAGATAGCGGCGGCGGATGCGCTCGGCGGCCAGGCGGATCGGGGTCAGCGGGTTCTTGATCTCGTGGGCCAGGCGGCGCGCCACCTCGCCCCATGCCGCCTCGCGCTGCGCGAGCAGCAGTGCCGTGACGTCGTCGAGGACGATGATCGAGCCGCCGGGGCGTTCGCCGTCGCCGGGCAAGGTGGCACTGGCCGAGTTGAGGATGCGGCGCATGCCGTCGACGCGCAGTTCGATCTGTCCCTGCCAGTCGCCGCCTGCCTCCGCCGGACGTGCCTGCCAGGCGGCGACGAACTGCGCCGCCATGCGGCCGTCGTCGGCGATCCGCTCGAAGGGCGTGCCGATCCAGGCCGTGGCATCGACGCCGAGGATCGTCCCGGCGGCCTGGTTGGCATTGCGCACCGTGCCGTCGGCATCGAGGGCGATGACGCCGGTGGCCAGGTTGCCGAGGATCGCGGCCAGGTTGGTGCGCTCGCGCTCGAGTTGCCGGCGGCTTTCCTCGGTGTCGTGGCGGGCGCGGCGCAGGCGCTCCATCATGACGTTGAAGGAGTCGATCAAGAAGCCGACCTCGTCGCCGCCGCGCGCGGCGATCGGGGTGTCGAGCTGGCCGCGGGCCACGGCCTCGGTGCCGGCGACCAGTGCCTGGATCGGCGCGACCAGGCGCCGCGAGATGTACATCGCCCCGGCGATTGCCGCGAGCAGCGACAGCAGCAGGACCAGTGCCAGCGTCAGCGTCAGCGTGTATTTGAGCGGCTCGCGCAGGTAGCGCAGTTCGGTGTAGCGGCTGTAGGTTTCCTGTACGGCGTCGGCGAGGCGGCCTTCGTGGTCGCTGACCGGGAACACCGACTGCAGGTAGCGCGGTGCGGCGCCGCCAGGGGCTGCCAGCGTGACGATCGAGCGCACCTGGTAGCGGTGTCGGCCGGTGGTTTCGAGCAGCACGAAGCGCCCGCGGTCGTCGAGGTCGGCGAGTGCCTCGACGGGCAGCCAGGGCGCCATGCGCTCGCCGGTGACGCTGGCGGCGACTGTCCGGCGGTGGTTGTCGAAGACCGCCAGTTCGACGGCGCCCGAGTCGATGCGCAACACGCCGAGGACCCGTGCCAGCGTCTCGCCCTCGATGTCGCCGATGGCGGCGGCGAGTCCCGTGGTCTGCAGCAGCCGCGATCGCGCCTGACGGTCGAGCACGTCGCGGCCGAGGCCGACCGTTTCGTCGAGTTGTGCCTGCATGACCGGGTCGAACCAGCTGTCGATGCCGCTGTTGAGGAAACGGAAGGCGAAGAAGAAGACGATGGCCAGAGGCACCGCGACGAGACCGACGAACAGGCCGACGAGGCGCGCGCGCAGCCGCGCGCCGGGCTGCTGCCGGCGGTATTCGCCCACCAGCCGCGCGGCCTGGATGGCGATCAGCGTCAGCAGCGCCAGCGCCGCGACGGCGTTGACGGCCAGCACCTGGATCTGCCGCTCGCCGAACTCGCCGAGTTCCGGTGCGTAGTAGCCGAGGAGCAGCAGCGCACCCACGGCGGCGCCGACGCCGGTGACGACCAGCAGGGTATAGGCCGTCTGCTTCAGTCCTGCAGCGGCCACCGTGACCACTCGCTCTGCAACGTGAACCCGTCGCTCCAGAACGACAGCAGGCGCAGCGGCCCGGGCAGGCGCTGCGGATCGAGCACCGCACGCAGCACGATTTCATGGCGTGCCCCGTCGTCGAGGGCTGTCGAGTCGATGAGCGGCAGGCGCGTGACGCGCCCGAGGTCGCCGAGGGCTGCGTAGAGCGTCGTGTGCGAGCGCCGCTCGTCGCTGCCGAGGTCGCGGATGACATAAGCGCGCGCCACCGGCTGCCACGTCAGCTCGTGGTCAAGGCGCAGGGTGGCGACGGTGGCGGGCCACAACCAGCGCCGCAGCGCCTGGATCTCGACCTGCAGGGAGAACGTCAGCGGAACGCCGTTCTGCAGGGCATCGATGGCCTCGGCACTCGGCCGGTAGTCGATGCGCGTGGCCAGATACCAGGTGCCGTCCTCGAGGACGGTGCGGGCATTGCGGATCTCGACGCCGGTGTCGATGGCTGCGACAGGCAGCGGCAGCGCCAGCAAGCACAGCAGTGTGGCGAGCGGAGCAAGGCCCTGCCCCGCGACCTGGCGATGGCGATGATCGGTCTGGTCCATGTCTCGCCCGTGATCGGCCTCGCCGGACATGCCCCGGGGCCTGTTGCATGGTGTGGTGCGCTCAGCCTGCCGCGCGGGCCATTAAAACATAGTAGAAGCCGTCGGTATCGCCGGCACCGGGGATGAAGTGGAGTCCGGGGCGACCCGCACGCCGCAGCGCCATCGTCGGCGCTGCCAGCGGCACTTCCCGGGCTTCGGGCTGCGCGCCGAGAAATCCCGCAACGACATCGCTGTTCTCGGCCTCGAACAGCGAGCAGGTGACATAGAGCAGCTGGCCCCCGGGGCGCAGCAGCGGCCACAGGGCGTCGAGCAGGCGGCGCTGGCGGGCGGCCAGCGCCGCGATGTCCGCGGCCCGGCGCAGGAAGCGGATGTCGGGATGACGGCGGATGACGCCGCTCGCCGAACAGGGGGCATCGAGGAGGATGCGGTCGAAGGCTTCGCCGTCCCACCACGTTGCGGGCGTACCGGCATCGCCGGCGATGACCGATGCCCGCAGGCCGAGGCGTGCCAGCGTTGCGTCGATCGTGCGGCAACGGTCGGCGTCGATGTCGAGCGCGGTGAGATCGATGTCGTTGCCGGTCCGCTCCAGCAGGTGCGCGCACTTGCCGCCCGGTGCGGCGCAGGCGTCGAGCACGCGCATGCCAGGTTGCACGTCGAGGGCTGCGGCGGCGTACTGGGCCGCCGCGTCCTGCACGCTGACCGCACCGGTGGCGAAGCCGGGCAGCCCGTCGACGGGCAGCGGATGGGCGAGCCGCAGGGCATCGGGGAAGTCGGCACAGGGTGCGGCATCGAGTGCGCACTCGCCCTGCAGGCGCGCGGCGTAACCGGCGACGGTGTCCTGCAGGCGGTTGACGCGCAGCCACAGCGGCGGGTGCCGCTGGTGCGCGACGAGGATCTCTTGCCAGTGTGCCGGCCAGTCGTGGCGCAGACGCTCGACCAGCCATGCCGGATGCGCGTGGTGCGCCTCGACTTCGCCGGCCACCGCGGCGCGCAGCGCCGCGCCCTCGCGCTGGTAGCGGCGCAGGGCGGCGTTGACCAGCCCGGCGGCCCGCGGCCGGCCGAGCAGCCGCGTCGCCTCGACCGTTGCTGCCACGGCGGCGTGGTCGGGCCGCTGCGGGTCGTCGAGCTGCAGCAGGCCGACCGACAGCAACGCCTCGAGGATGCGGTCGGCCGGGCGCAGCGGCTGGTGCAGCAAGCGGCGGATGAGCGCCCGGTGCCGGAGATGCCAGCGCAGGGTGTCGTAGGCCAGACCCTGCAGGTGGGCGCGGTCGCGGGCCGGCAGGGCCGGGTCGTGGCAGGCGGCCAGCGCGTCGTCGAGGGTCATGCCGTGCGTGAGCACGGCGTCGACGACGCGGGCTGCGCCGGCACGGCTCGCGGCGCCGGCCCGTGCCGCAGTCATGCGCCGAGCACCTTGCCGGCCAGTGTGCGGCCGCGGGCGAAGTCGGCGGCGGCCACCGCATTGCGCCCCGGCACCTGTACCCGGGTCAGACGCAACACGCCGTGCCCGGTGGCGACATCGATGCCGTCCGGCCCGGCTGCGATGACCTGTCCGGGGTGGACCCCGTCGCCGGGGGCGGCGGCCTCGCCCACCACCGTGGCGGCGTGGCAGCGCAACTGCACGCCGTCGAGGCGGGTCTCGGCGACCGGCCACGGCTGCCAGGCGCGGACCCGGCGCGCGATCGCCGCGGCAGCCTCGCGCCAGTCGATGCGCGCGTCGTTCTTGTGGATGCGCCCGGCATACGTGACGCCCTCGGCCGGTTGTGGCACCGCCCTGAGCGTGCCGGCGAGCAGCGCATCGAGGTGTTCGCCGAGTGCGGTCGCGCCGAGCACGGCGAGGCGCGCCTCCAGCTCGCCGGCGGTTTCATTGGCACCGATCGGCGTGCGGCACATGCCGTACACGGGTCCCGTGTCGAGTCCTTGCGCCATGGCCATGATGCTGACGCCGGTCTCGGCATCGCCGGCGGCGATCGCCGCCTGGATGGGCGAAGCCCCGCGCCAGCGCGGCAGCAGTGAAGCGTGGACGTTGACGCAGCCCCGTGGTGGCAGCCCGAGGATCTCCGGCGGCAGCAGCAGGCCGTAGGCGACGACGATGATCAGCGTCGGTGCCAGCGCGCGCACTTCCGCCTGCGCGGCGGCGCCCTTGAGCGATGCCGGCTGCAGCACCGCGATGCCGTGATGGTCGGCGGCAACCCGCACCGGGCAGGGCTGCAGCGCGCGGCCGCGGCCGGCCGGCCGGTCGGGCTGCGTGAGCACGGCGACGGGCGCATGGCCGCGGGCCACGAGCATGTCGAGCGTCGGCACGGCGAAGGCCGGCGAACCGGCGAAAACGAGGCGGGCACTTTCGGACAAGGGAGGCTCCTGGCTGGGGCGCGGGGTGCCGGCGGCGGCTCACGGCGCCATGGTAACCATGCCGCCGGCGCGCAGGCGGCTCAGTTCTGCAGGGCCGCGAGGCGTGCCGGCGTGCCGACGTCGCTCCACAGCCCGTCGTGGCGTTCGCCGCCGAGTGCACCGCGCGCCGCGGCGGCGTGGAGCAGCGGGGCGAGCGGGAAGCGCCCGGCTGTGCAGCCGTCGAACAGGGCGGGGTCGAGCAGCGCGATGCCGGCGTAGGTCAGTCGCACCGCGCCGTCGGGCACGACGTGCGCGCCATCGAGGCAGAAGTCGCCGTGCGGATGGTGTGGCGGGTTGGCGACCAGCACCAGGTGGCCGAGCTGGCCGGCCGGCAGCGCGCGTGGGTGGAACGGGTAGTCGCAGCGCACATCGCCGTTGACCAGCCAGAAGGGGCAGCGGCCGAGCAGCGGCAGGGCGTGGTGGATACCGCCGCCGGTGTCGAGCGTCGGCCAGCCTTCCTCGCTGTAGCGGACGTCGACGCCGAAACGCTGGCCGTCGCCGACGTGGTCGCGCACCTGTGCGCCGAGCCAGCCGAGGTTGATCACCACCGTGTCGATGCCGGCGCCGGCCAGCGCCCGCAGGTGATGGTCGATCAGCGCCACGCCGCCGACGGCGAGCAGCGGCTTCGGCACGCGGTCGCTGAGGGGGCGCATGCGCTCGCCGCGTCCGGCGGCAAGGATCATCGCCTTCATCGCCGCCGCGCCCTCGATGCCGCCGCCGGCCCTGGCCAGGCAGGCACTTCAGATCGCCGGCACGCCTTCGCGGCGCCGTTCCTTGCCGAGCTTCTTCTTCAGCCGCTGGCGCTTCAGCTCCGACAAGTGGTCGATGAAGAGCCGGCCGTCGAGGTGGTCGATCTCGTGCTGGATGCACACCGCGTGCAGGCCTTCGGCGGCGAACTCGCGCCACTCGCCGTCGAGGCCCTGGCAGCGCACGCGGATTTGGGCGGCGCGCTCGACGACGTCGTTGTAGCCAGGCACCGACAGGCAGCCTTCCTCGCTTTCCTCGCAACCTTCGCGGGCGATGATTTCGGGATTGATGAGGCACTCCGGCTGGTCGCGGGTCTCCGACACGTCGAGGACCAGCAGGCGCAGGTGGACGTCGACCTGTGAGGCGGCGAGGCCGATGCCCGGCGCCGCATACATCGTCTCCAGCATGTCGCCGGCGAGCCGGCGTATGTCGTCGTCGATGACCTCGACCGGCCGGGCGCGGGTGCGCAGGCGCGGGTCGGGGTATTCGAGGATTTTCAGGAGTGCCATGCCATCCTCTTCACAGTTTCAGGGCGACAACGATGTCACCGGACGGTATTTATGATATATCCGCCCGGCACCTGATCGGGTTTGGGTTGCCCGGTCGACTGTCACCGCAGCGGGGTCTTGCGGTTCGCGACGTGAAGTATACAGCGCGCACCCAGGCCACCCTCCTGCCCACACTTGAAGGGATGGAGTCCCCATGAAGATCTCCCTGCCAGGCTTTATCAGACGGCCGGCCGCCATGTTGATGGCTGCCGCGTTGTTCACCGCGATGGCCGGCGCTTCGCTGGCGCAGCAGGAGGGCCCCGTCCTTCGCGACACACACCCCGAGCGTTATGTCGTCAAGTCGGGCGACACGCTGTGGGACATCTCGGCGATGTTCCTCCGCGACCCGTGGTACTGGCCCGAGATCTGGTATGCCAACCCGCAGGTCGAGAACCCCCACCTGATCTACCCCGGCGACGTGCTGACGCTGGTCTATGTCGACGGCCGCCCGCAGTTGCGCCTGGAGCGCGGTGCCGCGGCACGGCTGTCGCCGCGCGTGCGCGAAGAAGCGCTCGACGAGGCCATCACGACCATCCCGCGCGAGGTCATCGCGCCGTTCCTCGGCCGGGGCGTGGTGCTGGAAAAACGCCAGTACGAACGCCTGCCCTACGTCGTCGCCTTCGACGAGGGCCGGCTGCTCGGCGCCAGCGGCAATGATGTCTACGTGCGCAATGTGCGCGGCAGCGCCGGGACCGGCTACAGTCTGGTGCGCGCCGGGGCGAAGCTCGTCGACCCGGACGATGGCGACGTGGTCGGCTATGAGGGCACCTTCATCGCCGACGGCACGCTGCGCCGCGAGGGCGACCCCGGCACGCTGCGCATCAACGCCTCGGCACGCGAGGCGCGCGAGGGTGACCGGCTCGTCGACGGCACCGGCAGCCTGCCACTCGACTTCCAGCCGCGGCCGCCGTCGAAGGCCATCGACGGGCGCATCATCCATGTCGTCGACGGCGTGACGCAGATCGGCCAGTACCAGGTGGTGGTGCTCAACCGTGGCCAGCGCGATGGCCTCGAGCCCGGCCACGTGCTGACGGCCTGGCGTGCCGGCGAAAAGGTCCCGGATCGCGTCGATGGCGGCCTCATCGACCGGAAAGTCCGCTTGCCCGACGAGCCCGCCGGCACTGTAATGGTCTTCCGGACGTGGGAGCGCATCAGCTATGCCCTCGTCATGCAGGCGGTGCGGCCCATTCACGTTTTGGACAAGGTGCGCAACCCCGGCTGAGGCGCCGCTCCGCGCCAGCCCGGGCGTTGCGGGCAAGGGGGTGGCGGGTGAGCGATTCCTGGCCGGAGGGTGCCGGCCATCACCGTATCGGCGCGGATGACCCGCGCTATCCCGCGCTGCTTCGCGAACTGGCGCACCCGCCCGCGGTGCTCCATGTCACCGGCGACCCGGCCATCCTCGGCCTGCCGCAGCTCGCCATCGTCGGCAGCCGCAATGCCACCCCCGCCGGCTGCGAGACGGCCACCGCCTTCGCCCGCCACCTCGCTGCACGCGGTTTCTGCATCACCAGCGGCCTCGCCGAGGGCATCGATGCCGCGGCGCATCGCGGGGCGCTGGCCGCCGGCGGGCTCACGGTGGCGGTCTGCGGCACCGGCCCCGAGCGGGTCTATCCGCGCCGCCACGAAGGCCTGGCGCGCGAGATCCTCGCCGCCGGCGGGGCGCTGGTCAGCGAGTTCCCGCCCGGCACGCCCATCCAGCGCGACAACTTCCCGCGCCGCAACCGACTCATCAGCGGGCTGTCGGTCGGCACACTGGTCGTCGAGGCCGGCATCACCAGCGGTGCGCTCAACACCGCCCGCCATGCCAGCGAGCAGGGGCGCGAGGTGTTCGCCATCCCCGGTTCCATCCACAACCCGCTGGCGCGCGGCTGCCACCGGCTCATCCGCCAGGGGGCCAAGCTCGTCGAAACAGCTGCCGACATCGTCGAGGAACTCGCCGGCCTGCTCGACATGCTCGGCCGCGTCGACGCGGCGCAGGATGCCGCCGCGCCGGCGGCGGATGCCGCACCGCTCGATCCGCACTACCAGCAACTGCTCGAGGCCATGGGTTGGGATGAAGTCGGCGTCGACGTGCTCGTCGGCCGCTGCGGATTGACGATCGCGGAGCTTTCCTCCATGCTCCTGCTCCTTGAAATGCAGGGGTCGGTGCGGTCTTTGGCCGGCGGCCGTTATCAGAGGGTGGCTCCGAACAGATGAACGACACCGTCCTGGACGTCCTGCTCTACCTGTTCGAGACATACTCGGACCAGGAAGCGGACCAGGCAGACCAGAACGTACTGCGCGAGGAGCTGCTCAAGGCGGGATTCGCCGAACCGGAGGTCGACGGCGCACTGGACTGGCTCGATGGCCTCGGGCCGGACTCGGTCGCCCCCTTCGATACCCGCCCCGGCGAACGTTCGATCCGCCTCTACAACACCGTCGAACTGCGCCGCCTCGACATCGAATGCCGGGGCTACCTGCTCTACCTCGAGCAGATGGGCATCCTGTCGCCGGAGCAGCGCGAGATCGTCATCGAGCGCCTGATGGCCCTGAACCAGGCCAGCATCGACCGCGAGCAGGTCAAATGGGTGGTCCTGATGGTGCTTTTCGCCCAGCCCGACCAGGAATCGGCCTTCATGCGCATGGAAGACCTGGTATTCGAGGAGAATTCGGGCGTGGTCCACTGATGCCGCGCGCACAACGGACACGCCGAGCCGCGTCTGACGCGGCTTCGTCGTTTGTGAGACCAGTGGTTTTCTTCCGGGCTGAAACAGCATGACCAACGTCGTCGTCGTCGAGTCGCCTGCCAAGGCCAAGACCATCGAGAAGTACCTCGGCAAGGACTTCCGCGTGCTGGCGTCCTATGGCCACATCCGTGACCTCATAGAAAAGGATGGCGCCGTCGACACCGGGGGCGGTTTCGGCATGACCTACGCCGTCGACGAGGCCAAGGAAAAGCACATCAATGCCATCGCCGCGGCGCTGAAGAAGGCCGACGTGCTTTACCTCGCCACCGACCCGGACCGCGAGGGGGAAGCCATTTCCTGGCACCTTCTGGAGGTCCTGCGCGAGCGCGGCCTGCTCGACGGCAAGGCGGTCCACCGCGTGGTGTTCTACGAGATCACCCAGCGCGCCATCCGCGAGGCCATCGGCCGACCGCGCCAGGTGTCGATGGACCTCGTCGACGCCTACCGCGCGCGCCGTGCCATGGACCACCTCATCGGCTTCAAGCTGTCGCCGCTCCTGTGGCGCAAGATCAGCCCCAAGCTCTCGGCCGGTCGCGTGCAGAGCCCGGCGCTGCGCATGATCGTCGCCCGCGAGGAGGAGATCGAGGCCTTCCGCAGCCAGGAATACTGGTCAATCGCCGCGGCCGCCGGCGCCGAGGGGGCACGCTTCAAGGCCCGCCTCGTCGAGTACCGCGGCGACAAGGTGGTCGACAGCTTCAACCGTGAGCGCCCCGAACCGTTCAGCTTCACCCATGCCGGGGCTGCCGGCGCCGCGCAGCAGGCCCTCGACGTGGCCGCCTCCGGCCAGCTTCGTGTCAGCGGTGTGCGGCGCAGTCAGCGGCGCCGTTCGCCGGCACCGCCCTTCACCACCTCGACGCTGCAACAGGAGGCTTCGCGCAAGCTCGGCTTCAGGGCCCGCAACACCATGAGCGTGGCGCAGAAGCTGTATGAAGGCATCGCCACCAGCGAAGGGGTCGTCGGCCTGATCACCTACATGCGCACCGACTCGGTGGCGCTGGCCGCCGAGGCCGTCGCCGAGATCCGCGACCTCATCGGTCGGCGCTACGGCAACGACAGCCTGCCCGCGCAGCCCAACACCTATCGCACCACGGCGAAAAATGCCCAGGAAGCGCACGAGGCGATCCGCCCGACCAGTGCGCTGCGCACGCCAGAGGACATGCGCCAGTACCTCGGCGCCGAACAGCTCGCGCTCTACACGCTGATCTGGCAGCGTGCCGTCGCCTCGCAGATGGAACCGGCGCTGTACGACCAGCTCGGCGTCGACCTGGTGCCGGCGGCACAGGCCGAGGTCGGGCGTTTCCGCGCCAGCGGCTCGGTGCTGGTCCGGCCCGGTTTCATCGCCGTCTACAGCGAAGGCCGCGACGATGCGGCCGAAGACGACAACGACGTGCGCCTGCCCGACTTCACCGAAGGCCAGCTCGTGCCGCTGCACGAGGTCAGCACCGAACAGCACTTCACCGAGCCGCCGCCGCGTTACACCGAGGCGAGTCTCGTCAAGGCGCTTGAGGAACGCGGCATCGGCCGGCCGTCGACCTACGCCTCGATCATCTCGACGCTGCTCGGGCGCAACTACGTCGAGATGAAAGGCCGGGCGATGAAGCCGACCGACGGCGGGCGGGTGGTGGCGAGCTTCCTCAGCGAAAACTTCAACCGCTACGTCGACTACGACTTCACCGCGCACATGGAAGACGAACTCGACGAAGTGTCGCGCGGCGAGCGGGAGTGGGTGCCGGTGCTCGACGAGTTCTGGCAGCCGTTCCGCTCGTTGCTCGCGGAAAAGGAAAGCTCGGTGAGCCGCGAGGCGGCGATCCAGGTGCGCGAACTCGGCGTCGATCCGGCCAGCGGCCGTCCGGTGACGGCACGCTTCGGCCGCTACGGCGCCTTCGTCCAGATCGGCAGCCGCGACGACGAAGAGAAACCGCGCTGGAAGGGCCTGCAGCCCGGGCAGAGCATGTTCACGATCACGCTCGCCGAGGCGCTCGAACTGTTCAAGCTGCCGCGCAAACTCGGCGCGCTCGACGACGGCACCACGGTGGCGGCCAATGTCGGCCAGTTCGGCCCCTACGTGCAGTACGAGCGCCTCGATGCCGCGACCGGCGAACTGAAGAAAAAGTATGTGTCCCTGAAGGAACATGACCCGCGCACCATCACCCTCGACGAGGCTTTGGCGCTGATCGCCGATAAAGAGGCGGCAGATGCACGCAAGCTCATCCGCGAATTTCCCGAGGCCGGCATCCGCATCCTCGAGGGTCGCTGGGGGCCGTACATCACCGACGGTGAGCGCAACGCACGCATGCCCAAGGCGCGCAGCCCCGAGTCGCTGA
Source organism: uncultured Chromatiaceae bacterium (assembly GCA_964417725.1). GTDB lineage: Bacteria > Pseudomonadota > Gammaproteobacteria > Steroidobacterales > SHZI01. The sequence goes on along the minus strand of CAYQIV010000010.1, from coordinate 68,726 downwards.
CGCTGGAGGAGTGCCAGGCGCTGATCGAGGCGGCGCCGCCGCCGCGCCGTCGCGGGCGCAAGGCGTTCGTGAAGAAGACGGCGAAGAAGAAAGCCGCGGGCGGAACCGCGAAGAAACCCGCTGCCGCAGGCCCGCCGGTGAAGAAGAAAGGCCCGGCGAGGAAAAAAACCGCCACCGGTGCGGCCGGCAAGGCGGCGAGGAAGACGGCCCGCAAGACCGCCGGCCAGCCCGCCGTGGCGCCGGCGGAAGATTCGTCGGCCTGAGGCAGCCCCCGCGGCAGGCGGCGGCATGCATGCGTCCATGGCCATTCGTCTCGCCGCCCGGGTCATCCGGGCCGGCGGGGTCGTCGCCTGTCCCACCGAGGGGGTGTACGGCTTCAGTTGCCGGCCCGACGACCGCGATGCGGCGGCGCAACTCGTCGCCCTCAAGGGCCGTTCGGCCGCCATGGGCTTCGTCCTCATCGCCGCCGACGTGCCGATGCTCGATGGCTGGGTCGCGGCCGACCGCGGCGCGCTGCGCCGCCTGGCGCCGAGCGCCGCGCACCCGGTGACCTGGGTGCTGCCTGCCGGGCCGCTGGCCGGCGACTGGCTGACCGGCGGGCGGGGCACGCTGGCCGTGCGCCTTGTCGGCCACCCGCTGGCCGCCGCGCTGTGCCGGCGCGCCGGCATGCCGCTGGTCTCGACCAGCGCCAACCGTCACGGCAAGCCGCCGGCGCGCAGCGCGCTGGCTGTGCGTCGGCACTTTCCCCGCGGCATCGACTACATCACCGGCGGGGCGGTCGGTCCGGCGCGCGGCCCTTCCGAGATCCGCGATGGCGCCAGCGGGAGGGTGCTGCGTCGGCGCCAGGACGCAGCGCCCGCTGCACGCCACTTTCTGCTCAAATGAAACGGTGCCGGCACCGGCCGGCGTGATCACCAGGGAGATGCCGCCATGGGTACGCAGAGTGCATTGATCGCCGTGGCCAACGGCACCGAGGACATCGAGGCCGTGACCCTCATCGACGTCCTCAACCGCGCCGGGATCGCCGTGACCGTCGCCAGCGTCGAGGCGACGCGCGAGGTCCAGTGCGCCAACGGCACGCGCCTCGTCGCCGACGCGCTGCACGCCGAGGTCGCGCAGCGGCCCTTCGACGTCATCGCCCTGCCGGGCGGCATGCCCGGTGCCGAGCGGCTGCGCGACTGTGCGACGCTCATCGCCCAGCTCAGGGCGCAGGCGGCGCGGGGTGGGCTTCATGGCGCGATCTGTGCGGCTCCCGGCGTGGTCCTTGCCCACCACGGGCTCATCGGCACGCGCCGCGCCACCGCCTACCCCGGCTTCGAAACGCTGCTGCCGCCCGGCGCCTTCGTCGCCGAACGCGTGGTGCGCGACGGCCCCCTCATCACCAGCCGCGGCCCCGGCTCCGCGCTCGAGTTTGCCCTCGCACTCGTCGCGGCCCTCGGCCACGCCGACCAGGCGACACAACTCGCCGAGGGCATGCTGCTGCGGCGCTGAGCCGGGACCGCCGGCCGGCGGCGGGCCACCGCGCCGGGCCGGGGGGTGTCCCGGGCCGCAGGCTTATGTTTACACTGGCCGTCGGTGCGGCAGGGCCGCCCCCATGACAACAACACGCAACCGGCACCGCAACCGATGATCAAGGCAGGATGGATGACGGGCCTCGTCGCGGCCCTCGGCGTGACGGCCGCCATGGCCGGTGGGCTGCAGGGCAGCGGCCGGCTGGTGCCGCTGGCCGACGCCGGGCAGGCGCCGCGCCTGTATATCGTCCAGCTCGATGGCCCGCCGGCGCTGGCCGGCACGGCATGGCGCGAAGCCGGCCTGTCGCGCCCGGATGCGCACGATGCGCGCACGCGCCGGCACGTCCACCGCCTTGGTCGCGACCACGACGCGGCGTTGCGCGCGGTGGGCGCCGGGAGCGCCAAGCTCTACAGCTATGGCTACGCCTTCAACGGTTTCGCCGCCTGGCTGACCCCGGCGCAGGCCCAGAAGCTGGCCCTGCGGCGCGGTGTGCGCCAGGTGTGGGCCGACCGGCCAAAGTACGTCGAGTCGAATGCCAGCCCCACCTTCCTCGGTCTGCGGTCGGCCAGCGACGGCCTGTGGGCGCGGCGCGGCCTCAAAGGCGAGGGCGTCGTCATCGGCGTGATCGACAGCGGCATCGCGCCGGGCCACCCGAGCTTCAGCGACACCGTCGAGGCGCGCCGTCCGCGCCTGTGCCGCTCCGGGTGGGCGGAAACCTCGCTGCTCGGTCGCTGGTTGTGCCGACGCTTCAAGAAGCGCGAGGCCCGCCTCACCTACACCGCGCCGGTCGACTGGCGGGGCAGCTGCGAGGCCGGCGAGGGCTTCAAGGCCACCGACTGCAACCACAAGCTCATCGGCGCCCGCTGGTATGTCGACGGTTTCCTCGCGCAGTACGCGCTCGATGCCAATGAGTTCCTCTCGCCGCGCGATGCCGACGGCCACGGCACGCACATCGCCTCGACCGCGGCCGGCAACCGCGTGACGGCGACGTTGTCGGGGACCGGCGTTGCAACGGTCAGCGGCATGGCGCCGCGGGCGCGCGTCGCCGTCTACAAGGCCTGCTGGCTGGAGCCGGAACAGCTCCGCGGCACCTGCAGCACGGCCGACCTGGTGCGCGCCATCGAGGATGCGGTGGCCGATGGTGTCGACATCATCAACTACTCGGTGGGCAGCTACGACGACATCGTCGATGCCGATGACATCGCCCTGCTCGCGGCGCTCGATGCCGGCGTGCTGTCCATCGCCGCCGCCGGCAACGAAGGCCCGGTGCCCGGCTCGATGCTCTCGCCGGCCGCTGCGCCATGGGTGGTGGCCGTCGGCGCCGCCAGCCGTGCCGGTACGCGCTACCGCGAGGCGCTGCGCGTGACTGCCCCCGCGGCACTCGCCGGCACCTATGCCGTCCTCGAGGCCGGCTTCACGCCGCGGTTGCGCGACGAGGGGCCGATCAGCGCCGGGCTGGTGCGCGCCGACGACGGCCTTCTCGGGCTTTTCGACGGCAGCCTCGGCACCACCGATGACGCCTGCGAGGCGTTGCGCAACGGCAGCGTCCTGTCGGGGCGCATCGCGCTCGTCCGTCGCGGCGGGTGCACCTTCGAGGTCAAGGTGCGCAATGCGCAGAATGCCGGTGCGGTGGCCGTGGTCGTCTACAGCAACCAGGGCGAGCCACTGCTGATGTCGGGCACGCGCGGTGCGGTGTCGATCCCGGCCGTGATGATCAGCCGCGAGGATGGCGAGCGAATCCTCGCCCGGCTCGTCGCCGGCGACAGCGTCGAGCTGACGCTCGACAAAAGCCTTTTCCTCACCGTGCGCGACGAAGGCAATGTCATCCAGGGCTTCTCGGCGCGCGGCCCCAACCTGTGGGCCGAGGACATCCTCAAGCCCGATGTCATCGCCCCCGGCCTCGACATCCTCGCCGGCCACACCCCCGACGTCGCCAACAACGTCCGGGGAGAACGCTTCCAGTACCTGTCGGGGACCTCGATGGCCGTGCCGCACGTCGCCGGCATCGCCGCGCTGATCCGTCAGGCCCATCCCGAGTGGAGCCCGGCGGCGATTCGCTCGGCGCTGGTCACCACCGCACGCCAGGACCTGTGGCGCGAGGACGGCGAGACGGCCGCCGACCCCTTCGACATGGGCGGGGGTCATGTCGTCCCCAACCGGGCCGTCGATCCGGGCCTCGTCTACGACGCCGCCACGCAGGACTACGACGCCTTCCTCTGCAGCCGCGGGCAGGGCCGTGTCGATGACGCCGGTTGTGCGGCGCTGGCCGCGGCCGGCCATCCCGAAAGCGCCACGGCGCTCAACGAGCCGGCGATCGCGCTGTCGGCTTTCGTCCATGAGCAGACTGTCCGCCGCCGCGTCACCAACGTCGGCGATGCCGCGCAATACGTGGCCAGCGTCGAGGCGCCATCGACGATGACGGTCGAGGTCACGCCGCCGCTGCTGTCACTCGCCACTGGTGAAAGCGCCGAGTATTCGGTGCGGATCAGCGGGCCGGTGACCACGCTCGATGCCTGGCAGTTTGGTGCGCTGACATGGAGCGACGGCAGCCACCAGGTGCGCTCGCCACTGGCCATCCAGGCGAAACGCTTCTCGGCCACGCCATGGGTGTCCGGCAGCGGTGCCAGCGGCAGCCTCGAGTTCGAGGCACGATTCGGCTATGGCGGCAGCTATGTCGCCGCCTTCAGCGGCCTCGACGCCCCTGGCACCGGCCAGCCCGACTCGATCCGCGCCCAGCTCACCGATGCCACCGTGGCGGATGACCCGGCCAACAGCTACGTATTCCGCCAGCCCGGCGCCGGCACGCTGCCGGCCAGCGTGCGCCGTCTCGCCCTCGTCGTCCCCGCAGGGACGCGGCTGCTGCGCGTCGCGTTGCGCAACGAGGCCACGGACGGTGCGCATGACCTCGATCTCTACCTCTACCACTGTCCCGGCTTCAGCACCTGCACCGAGGCCGCCGATCCCAGCGGCAACATCGATGCCGATGAAACCATCGACCTGCTCGATCCGCCGCTCGGCGACTACTACGTCGACGTCCACGGCTACGACCTCGCCGCCGGCGCCACCGTCGCCACCTTCGACCTCTACGCCTGGGCGCTCGGCCCCGACCGGGGCAATGCCGGCCTCAGCGCCCCGGCCACCGTCGCACCGGGCGACGCGCCCGTGCTGCGGCTCGACTGGAGCGGTCTCGCCGCCGGCCCCCACCTCGGGCTCATCAGTCACGGCGACGGCAGCACCGCGCTCGGTCTGACGCTGATCGAGATCACCGACTGAAGCGCCGCGCGATCATCCGCCTGGCCGAACGGGGTGGTGTCGTGCTTCCTGCCGCGGAAGGTCATGGTCGCGGCTGGTCGGCGTCGGACACCGGCAGCGCAACCGCCGCCGCGCGCATTTGGGGTCAATCCCGGAGGGCCTGTTGCGCCTCGTTGCGGGCCCGGATCACGTCGCCGCGCGACACGTACATCAACTCCGACACTTTGCCGACCAGATACTCCTCGTACATGTCGAGCTGCCGGTCGGCCAGCGCCACGTCCCACAGCATGCGCACGAATTCGGTCTTCTCCGTATAGCTCAGCGACTCGTGCAGCGGCTTGGTGAAGTCGAACAGCGACACCGAGTGCTCGACGGCGTCGCGCGCCCGGTGCACCAGCGCATCGGCCTCGGCCGGCGTGATGTCGAGGCGGCGGGCGAGCAAAGCGGCGAGGGCCTGCAGTTCGGTCTCGGTGATGTGGTGATCGGCGCGCGCCGCTTCGATGAGCAGCGCCGCCATCGCCAGCGGCACGCGCTCGGGGTCCACGGGTGCATGGTCCGGTGCGGACAGCCGGCGCAAAAAAGCACGCAATGTATCGATCATGGCGGGATTATAGGGCCGTTGGCAGGTCGCCCGGGCCGCGCCTGTCATCGCGCACGGATTCGACGGCCGCCTGCCGGGCGCCGATGCCGCCGTGGTCATCGCCCATGCGGGTTCAGCGTCGTGGCCCGGCATGGGCGATAACCACCGTGTCGTTCGGCTATGCTTCGCCCGGTTGCCCAGTTCCCGGAGGGTATCGTCATGATCTGGATCGTCTCCCTGATGATCGTCGTCACCGTCGCGGTGACCATCGGCATTTACAACAGCCTCGTCCAGGGCCGCAACGGCTTCCAGAACGCCTTTGCGCAGATCGACGTACAGCTGACGCGGCGCCACGACCTCATCCCCAACCTCGTCGAGGTCGCCAAAGGCTACCTGCGCCACGAGCGTGAGACCCTCGAGGCGGTGATCGCGGCGCGCAACACCGCGGTGGCCGGGCTCAAGGCGGCGGCGCGCAGCCCCGGCAGCGGCACGGCCGTGGCCGAGTTGTCCGGTGCGGAAAACGCCCTGAGCAGCGCGTTGGGCCGGCTGTTCGCCCTTGCCGAGGCCTACCCCGACCTCAAGGCCGACCGCACCATGGCCCAGCTCTCCGAGGAACTGACCACGACCGAAAACAAGGTGGCGTTCGCGCGGCAGGCCTACAACGACACGGTGATGGCCTACAACAACCTGTGCGAGATGTTTCCGCACAACGTCGTCGCCGGGGCCTTCGGCTTCGAGACGGCGACACTGCTCGACATCGAGTCGGTCGAGGTGCGCAAGGTGCCGCAGGTTTCCTTCGGCGCCTGAGACCGGCATGGATTTTTTCCGTCGCCAGGAGGAAGCCCGGCGCCGGACGCGCTGGCTGGTCGCGTTGTATGTCGTCGCGCTGCTGGCGGTGGTCGGTGCGGTCGACCTCGTCCTGCTGACGCTGGTCGCCAACCTCGGCAACGGCATGGCGGCACCGGTGCTGCCGGGTCCCGCCTGGCTGGCGGCGCACCCACAGGCCGTGGTGTGGACCACGCTGCTGGTCGGCGGCCTGATCGGCGTGGCCGGCCTGTACCGCCATGCGCAGCTCGGCGGGGGTGGCGGCCACGTGGCCATCGCGCTGGGCGGCGAGCGCGTCCTGCCGCAGGCCGGTGACCCCTTGCACCGCCGCCTGCTCAACGTCGTCGAGGAAATGGCCATCGCCGCCGGGCTGCCGGTGCCCGAGGTCTACGTGCTCGAGCAGGAAGCGGGCATCAACGCCTTCGCGGCCGGGTTCACGCCGGCGGATGCCGCGATCGGCGTCACCCGCGGCGCACTCGAGGAGCTCGACCGCGACGCGCTGCAGGGCGTGATCGCGCACGAGTTCAGCCACATCCAGAACGGCGACATGCGCCTCAACACGCGCCTCATCGGCCCGCTGTTCGGCCTGACGGTGCTGGCGCTCGTCGCCCGGCAGATCCTCTGGCACCTGCCGCGCCTGGCGCGGCGCGGCCGTACCGGCGGGGTGGCGGTGCTGGCCACGCTCGCCGCCGGGCTGGTCTTCGCGCTCGGCTCGGTCGGCCTGCTCTTCGGCCGGCTCATCCAGGCCGCGGTGTCGCGCCATCGCGAATACCTGGCGGATGCCGCGGCCGTGCAGTACACACGCAACCCGGCCGGCCTGCGCAATGCGCTGGTCAGGATCGGTGCCGGGCTCCAGGGCTCGCGCATCAACCAGCCCGAGGCTGCCGAGGTGGCGCACCTGCTGTTCGCGCCGTTGCGCCGCACTGCCTTCGCCACCCACCCGCCGCTGGTGGCGCGCATCCGTGCGCTCGACCCGGCCTTCGATCCGGCCGAGTTCGGCCAGTTGCGCGCCGCGCTCGATGCCGGGCGGCGCGGGGTCTCGGCACAGGCCGCCGCGCATGCCGGTCAGGGTCCCGTCCCGGGCCACGCGCGCCTCGAGGGGCTGGTTGCGCTCGGCACGGCACTGCAGGCCGGCGGGCTGCCGACGCGCATCGGCAATCCGCTGTATGTGCATGTCGAGGCTGCCGCCGCACTGCGCAGCAGCCTGCCGGCCGCGCTGGTCGAGGCCAGTGCCGAGCGCCACGGCGCCGAAGCGCTGCTGCTCGCGCTGTGCCTCGATGAAGACGAAGACAACCGCCGCCTGCAGCTCGCGTTCATCGCCCGCCAGCTTGGCCCGGCCGTCGCCGATCGCGTCACGGCACTGCTCGGAGACACCGACGCGCTCGACCCGGCGTGGCGGCTGCCGTTGCTGTTCCGGCTCGTGCCGGTGCTGCGTCGCCTGGTGCGCGACGAACGCCGCCGGCTGATGGGCTGCCTCCACGCCCTCCTGCAGCGCGAGGGCGCGCGGCTGTCGCTGCACGCCTACGTGCTGCGCAAGCTGGCGTACGGCCAGCTGCTCGACAGCGCGGCAGCAGGGCCGGTGGGCCTCGGCCGGTTGTCACTGCACGCCGTGCGCGATGAACTGGTGGTGCTGTTTGCGGTGCTCTCGGCAGCGGGTCACGACGAAGCGTCGGCCGATGCGGCCTACCGGGCCGGCCTCGGTGGGCTGCTCGGCGGCGAGCCGCCGCCGCGGCGGATGCCGGACCACTGGCCGGCGCGGCTCGATCAGGCGCTGACGCGCCTCGACCGGCTGGCGCCGGCGGCGCGCGCACAGCTCGTCGAGGCACTCGGGCGCACGGTGGCCCATGACGGGCACCTGCGCATCGGCGAGGCGGAACTGCTGCGCGCGGTGTGCGCCGTCCTGCATTGCCCGATGCCGCTGTTCGCGGCGCTGCCGGCGTTCAGCGCGCCGGAAATTCCGCGAGGATCTTCTGCACCGCCTCACGCACCTGTTCCGGCGACGGATTCCCGGGGCTGAGCGCGCGGTCGAGCGTGCCGTTCCAGATCTGCGCGTTCTGCGCCACGGAGATGATGTCGATCGACAGCGTCGTCGTCACCTTGCTGCCACCGCCGACAGGCAGGCTGATGCCGACGCCGGCACCGAAGTGCCCCGAGCCGCCGCCGGCGCCGATGCCGACGCTGGGGGTCGCCCGGCTGCGGGCGCGATCGCTGGCCGCGTAGCCGACGCGACAGTCGGGATCGACATCGTCGATCGCATAGCCTTTGGCGGCCAGCACCGTCAGTGCCTCGTTGCGCACCTGCTGGTCGAGCAGCGACGCCGGCTGGCCTTCGAGGGCGTCCCAGCCGAAACGTGTGCACTGCGCCAGCGCCGCCGGTGCGGCATTGACGATGACCTTCGCCGGACCGGTGCAGCCGGCCAGGACCAGCAGCGGGAGGGCAAGCGTTGCGAGGGCTGTTTTCATGGGGCCTCACAGGGCGGGGGACGGGTGCTCGCGAGTATAGACCGGCGACGGCCCGTGCACGGAGGTGCGGAAACGCGAAGTCCGTCATGCCGCGGCACGGGAACGCCTTTCATACTGGCGGCCTCTGGGGCATGGACACGGGCGTCGTACATGAGCGGAAACAGCCGGGCTTTCGATTTCGTGCGCACGCTGGCGGCCAAACTCGGGCCCGAACTCGAGTTGCCCGCCTTCCCGGATGTCGTGCGCCGCCTGCAGATGGCCCTGCTCGACGAGCAGACCGCGCTCAAGGACGTGGTGAACCTCATCGGTTCCGAGCCGGTACTCAGCGCGCGGCTCATGCAGATGGCCAATTCGGCGGCGCTCAACCCGTCCGGCACGCCGGTGGCGAGCCTCAACAATGCGGTGAGCCGGCTCGGCTTCAACCTCGTGCGCACGGTGGCGACCGCCTTCGCCCTGCGCCAGCTGTCGCGTGACGAGACGCTGGGCGAGATCCGCCCGGAGCTCGAGGCGGTCTGGCGGACCAGCAACGAGGTCGCCGCCGTGTGCTACGGCGTGGCCCGGCAGAGCTTCGGACGACAGTCGGACGAGGCGATGATGGTCGGCCTGCTGCACTCCATCGGCCGGCTGTACATCATCATGCACGCGCACAAGGCCGAGCCGGCGCTGCGCGAGGACCCGTCCTACCAGGAAATGCTCGGCTCGTGGCAGCCGATCATCGGCCGCGCCATCCTCGAGGCGTGGGGCCTGCCGGGCCGCATCTGCGACGCGGTGGAAAACCAGGATGCGCTGCTCGACCAGGACATCAGGGGCTTCGAGCCGCTGACCCGGCTGCTGGCAGCCGCCAAGCTCCACCATCGCCTGGGCGCCGAGCCGGCGCTGCGCGATGCGCACCCCGATGCCGACGCGCTGCTCGCCGCCGTGAACCTCGGCAAGGGCAGTTTCAGCGAGCTGATCGAGGCCAGCCAGGACGACATCGCCGCGATCCAGGTCGCGCTCGCTGCCTGAGCCCCCGGCGCGCCGCTCGACAGGCGCCGACAATCCGGAAAGAATAGCCCCGCCGGCTGTCATACCGCGGGGGGCCATGACGATGACGGATCTTTACGGGGTCATTGGCTACCCCATCTCGCACAGCAAGTCGCCGGTCATCCACCGGCTGTTCGCCGAGCAGACCGGGCAGGACATGCGCTACCAGGCGTGGGAGATCGCGCCCGAAGCCCTCCACGGTCGCGTCCATGAACTGCTCGCCGAAGGCGTGCGCGGGCTCAACGTCACCTTGCCGCACAAGGCGGCGGTGGCCGGGTTGTGTGCCACGCTGGCGCCGCGCGCGCGCGTGGCGGGGGCGGTCAACACCCTGGTGCGACAGCCCGACGGGCGCCTGCACGGCGACAACACCGACGGTGCCGGGCTGGTCACCGACCTGCAGCGCAACCTCGGCGTGCGGCTCGCGGGTGCGCGCATTTTGATCCTCGGTGCCGGCGGCGCAGCACGCGGCATCGTACCGGCGCTTTTCGAGGCCCAACCGGCCAGCATCCTCATCGCCAACCGCACGCTGGAACGGGCCCGCGACATCGCCGACGCGTTCCGCCCCCTCGGTCGCATCAAGGCCTGCTGTTTCGATGAACTCGGCGGGCAGCGTTTCGACCTGGTCATCAACGCCACCTCGGCCGGCCTGCACGGCGAGGTGCCGCCGTTCCCCGGTTCGATCGCCGGGCCGGAAACGCTGTGCTACGACCTTTCCTATGCCATGCACGACACACCCTTCATGGGCTGGGCCGCAGGGCACGGCGCGGGGCGCGTCGCCCAGGGCTGGGGCATGCTCGTCGAGCAGGCCGCCGAGTCGTTCTATCTCTGGCGCGGCGTGCAGCCGGACACACGGCCGGTCATCGCCCGGCTGCCGGGCAGCCCCGGCGCCACCGACACGATGCGCATGCGGCTCGGCCAGGCGTGAGCCTGCGGCCTGCGGGGCACCCGCCGCCCTTTGCCGTCGGCTGACCGCCCGGCGCCACGCCGTCACCGCATCGTGACCAGTTCCTCGGCCGCGGTGGGGTGGATGGCGATGGTGTCGTCGAGGTCGCGCTTGGTGGCGCCCATGCGCATCGCCACGGCAAAGCCCTGGAGGATCTCGTCGGCGCCTGCACCGATGAGGTGGCAGCCGATGACCTTCTCTTCTGCCCCCAGCGTGACCAGCTTCATGCGCGTTTTCGGCTTCTGCTGGCGGACGCCGTGATAGAGGCTGACGAATGCGCTGTGGTAGACCCTGACCGCGTCGCCATGGGCGGCACGGGCCTCTGCCTCGCTGAGGCCGCAGGTGCCGATCGGCGGGTGGCTGAAGACCACCGTCGGGATACCGGTGTAGTCGAGATGCCGGCCGGGCATGCCGCCCCACAGGCGGTCGGCGAGCCGTCGTCCGGCCGCGATGGCGACGGGCGTCAGGGCGGCCCGGCCGGTGACATCGCCGATGGCGCTGATGTGCGCGATGTTGGTCGTCTGCAAGGCGTCGGTGGGGATGTAGCCGCCCGCATCGCAGTGCACCCCGGCCTTGTCCAGGCCGAGGTCGCCGGTCAGCGGCTCGCGGCCGGTGGCCCACAGCAGCGTGTCGTAGGGGCCGATGCGCCGGCCGTCGGCGGTTGCCAGCCAGTGGCCCGTGCCATCGCGCCCGGCCGCCACCGGCACGGCCTCACGCACCAGCGTGATGCCGTCCGCTTCCATGGCCTCGGCGAGCGCCTCGCGCAGCATGTCGTCGAAGCGCCGCAGGAGGTGTCCGGTGCGCACCACCAGGCTGACCTCGGCACCGAGGGCACGCAGCACGCCGGCCAGCTCGACGGCGATGTAGCCGCTGCCGACCACGCCGACCCGGCGCGGCAGGGCCTCGAGGGCGAAAAAACCGTCCGAGTCGATGCCGTGCACCGCCCCGGGGATGTCGGGCCGCGAGGGCCGGCAGCCGGTGGCGATGATGATCTGTCCGGCCGACAGGTGCCGGTCGCCGGCGGTGATGTCGTGCGGCCCGGCGAAGCGCCCCCAGCCCGCGACATGGACGATGCCCTTGCCGGCCAGGTTGCCGGCGTAGATGCCGTTGAGCCGCGCGATGTAGGCGTCGCGTCGCGCCTTGAGGCCGGCCCAGTCGTGGCCTTCGATGCGCACGTCGAAGCCGTAGTCGGCGGCATCGTGCAGGGTCGCGGCGATTTCCGCGGCATGCCACATCACCTTCTTGGGCACGCAGCCGACGTTGACGCAGGTGCCGCCGAGACGGCCGCCCTCGACCACCGCCACCCGCGCCCCGTGAGCCGCCGCCCGCTGTGCTGCGGCCAGCCCGCCGCTGCCGCCACCGAGGACGATCAGGTCGAATTCTTCGCGCATTTCCGGGCTCCGGGCGGGTCGGGCGCGCAGTGTAGCAAGGCCCCGGCGGGCCCATCCCGGCCCTTTTCCGGTAGCATGAGGCCCAATCCAGACCGAATCGATGGGCCTTGCCAATGGACACCCGAATGGAATCGAACCCCCTGCTGGCCCCGCCCGGCCTGCCCGATTTCACCGCCATCCAGCCGGAGCATATCGCCCCGGCCGTCGACGAGACGCTGGCCCGCAACCGTGCCGACCTCGCCGCGCTCCTCGCCGCCGTGACCCCCGGTGCCGAGGCCTTCGACCGCATCGTGCCGCGCATCGAGGCCCTCGCCGAGCGCCTGCACCGCGTCTGGGCGCCGGTCAACCACCTGCATTCGGTGCTCAACACACCGCCGCTGCGCGAGGCCTACAACGCCGCCCTGCCGGCCGTCTCACGTTACGCGACCGAGCTCGGCCACAATCGCCGGTTGTTCGAACTCTACGAGCGGCTGGTGGCGCGCACGCCGCGCGACGACAGCGGCGCGGCCCGCCTGCTGGAGCTCGCCGTGCGCGACTTCCGTCTTGCCGGGGTGCACCTCGACGACTCGCGCAAGGCGCGTTTCCAGACCATCATGGAAGAGATGGCCCGCGCCGAGGCTGCCTTCGAGCAGCACCTCATCGACTCGGCCGCCGCCTGGTCCATGCACATCACCGACGAGCGCCGCATCGGCGGCCTGCCGTCGATGGTCCTCGAGGCGGCGGCGCAGAAGGCCCGGGCGAAGAACCAGGATGGCTGGCTCTTCGACCTGACGCAGCCGGTCTTTCAGGCGATCACGACCTACGCCGACGATTCGGACCTGCGTTACCGCGTGTACCGCGGCTGGGTGACGCGCGCCTCCGACAAGGACCGCTATGCGCCGCAGACCGACAACAGCGAGGTCATGGAGCACATCCTCAAGCTGCGCCACGAAGCGGCCGGGCTCGTCGGTTTCGACACCTACGCCGACTACGCGCTGGCCACGCGCATGGCGCGTTCGGTCGACGAGGTGCGCGCCTTCCTCGATCAGCTCACGCAACACGCCCTGCCGGCGGCGCGCCGCGAACTCGAGGAACTGGAGGCATTTGCCGGCCACGCGCTCGACCCGTGGGACCTCGCCTACTACGCTGAAAAGCTCCGCCATCACCGTCATGCCATTTCCGACGAAGCGCTGCGGCCGTACTTCCCCCTCGAACACGTGCTCGGCGGGCTGTTCGATATCGTCGGGCGCCTCTATGGCGTGCGCTTCGTCCGCGATGATTTGCCGGCCTGGGAGCGGCACGTGCGCCATTACCGCGTGGTCGATCGCGAGGGCACGGCGGTCGGTGGCTGTTACATGGATTTCTTCGCCCGCCAGAACAAGCGCAGCGGCGCCTGGATGGACCAGGCCCTCAACCGCATGCGCGACGACAACACCCTGCAGCGCCCCGTGGCCCATCTGGTGTGCAACTACGCCCTGCCGGTCGGCGACACGCCGTGCCTGCTGACCCACGACGACGTCGTGACCCTGTTCCACGAAATGGGCCACGTGCTGCATCACCTGCTGACGCGCATCGACTACCCGAGTATCGCCGGCATCAACGGCGTGCCGTGGGATGCCGTCGAACTGCCCAGCCAGTTCATGGAGTCCTTCGCCTGGGAGCCGGCCGTGCTGGCCATGGTGTCCTCGCACTGGCAGACGGGCGAGCCGCTGCCGGCGGACATGGTGCGTCGCCTGCGCGAGTCACGCAATTTCCACTCAGCGCTGCACATGATGCGGCAGGTCGAGTACGCGCTGTTCGACCTGCGCCTGCACGCCGGGTACGACCCGGCGCGCGGCGGGCGCGTCGGCGAAATCCTCAAAGAGGTCCGCGATGCGGTGTCGGTCGTCATTTATCAGGACTGGAACCGCTTTGCCCACAGCTTCTCGCACATCTTTGCCGGCGGCTACGCTGCGGGTTACTACAGCTACAAGTGGGCCGAGGTGCTGGCCGCGGATGCCTTCGCCGCCTTCGAGGAGGGTGGCCTGTTCGATACCGCGCTGGCCGAGCGGTTCCTCGGCGAGATCCTCGCCATCGGCGGCTCGCGCGACATCGGCGAGGCCTATGTCGCCTTCCGCGGCCGACCGGCACAGGTCGATGCACTGCTGCGCCAGGCGGGCATCGGCGTTTCGCCGGACGATGTCGCCCCCGGCATGGCGCCCGAAGGGGTGATGCCGGCACGCGTCGGTGCGGCGGGCGGTCGCTGACGGGATGCCGGCTTCGGTTACCGGCCGCCCGTGATGCGGCTCGCCACCTGGAACGTCAACTCGATCCGCCAGCGGCTGGCGCACGTCGGCGACTGGCTGGGCGAGAACGCACCCGACGTGCTGGCCCTGCAGGAGATCAAGGCCGACGCCGCGGGCTTTCCGCACGAGGCCATCGCGGCCACCGGCTATCACTGCGTCTTCAACGGCCAGAAGGGCTACAACGGCGTGGCGCTGCTGTCGCGCGAGCCGGCCACCGATGTGTGCCGGGACATCCCCGGTTTCGATGACCCGCAGCGGCGGGTGATCGCTGCGAGCTGGGGCGACGTGCGCGTCATCGACATCTACGTGCCCAACGGCCAGAGCGTCGGTTCGGACAAGTACCGCTACAAGCTCGACTGGTTCGATGCCTTCATCGCCTATGCGCGCGACGAGCTGATGCGCCACCCCGGACTGGCCATCGTCGGCGATTTCAATGTTGCCCCGGAGGACCGCGACGTCCACGATCCGGCGCAATGGCGCGACAAGGTGCTGTGCAGCGGCCCGGAACGCGCCCAGCTGCGCGCGTTGCTCGACATCGGCCTGGTCGACGCCTTCCGCCTGTTCGAGCAGCCGCCGGCGAGCTTCTCGTGGTGGGACTACCGGGCCGGCGGCTTCCGCCGCAACCACGGCCTGCGCATCGACCTCATCCTGCTGTCGGCGGCCCTCGCGCAGCGCTGTACGGCGGCGGTCATCGACACCGCCCCGCGGCGTCTCGACAAGCCCTCCGACCACGCGCCCGTGGTCGCCGTGCTGTGAACGGCTGAGCAAAAACCCCGCGTCGGCACGGGACAGGCGCATTGCCGGCCCCGGCTGGGCGTGCAAGAATTCGGGCCATCGGCATTGCCGGCACCGGCAGGTTGGCCATGAACCCGCGCTCGCCAGCGGCTCCTCCGTCCCCGCCGCAACGGCACAGCGACCACGACGTCACCGGCACGGTGCGCGTCAGTTCCGTCGATGCAGTGCGCTTTGCCGTCGAGCAGCTTTACGAGCGCGCCTGCCCGGGCGCCGCCTTCGACACCCTCTGGCTGGCCTTCCACGATTTTCGCCGCCTCTACACCGGGCAGCTCCAGGGCTACGTCGGCTGCGACACCCTCTACCACGACACCCAGCACTCGCTCGATGTCACGCTGGCGATGGCGCGCCTGCTCACCGGGCACGAGCTGGCCAGCGCACCGGGCGACCGCCTCGGCGAGGTGCGCGTCACGCTCGGCCTGATCTGCGCGCTGTTCCACGACGCCGGCTACATCCGCCGTACCGGCGAGCCGGCGCGCAACGGTGCCGAATACACGCCCTGCCACATCACGCGTGGCGCATCGCTGCTCGCCGGGCTGCTGCCGCGCCTCGGGCTGGCCGACAAGGTGCCGCTGGCCACCGAGCTGCTGCACTTCACCGGTTACGAGCGGGCGGCCGAAGACCTCGAGCTCGACGACCCGCAGGACAGCCTCGTCGGCCATCTCCTCGGCACCGCCGACATGCTCGCGCAGATGGCCGACCGCTGCTACCTGGAAAAATGCCGTGACCGGCTCTATGCCGAGTTTGTCCTCGCCGGCATCGCCATCGCGCCCCAGGGCGAAGGCGATACGGCCGTCCGCTATGGCTCGGGGCATGACCTCCTGCGCCAGACGATCGCGTTCTGGGAATCCTCCGCACGTCAGCGGCTCGATGTCGGCTACAACCGCGCGTATCGCTACGTCGAGGTGCTCTACGATGGCCGCAACCCCTACCTCGAGGCCATCCAGCGCAATCTCGACCACCTGCGCCAGGTGATCGCCCAGGAAGGCTGGGCGGCGTTGCGCCGCAAGCCGCCGTGCTTCACGGCCCTGCCGCATCCCGTGGCCACGGTCGGTGCGCTGGTCAGCCGGCGGCTGGCGGCGCTGAATGCCCCGGCGGCGGCGCTCGTCAACGACTGACCGCTGCTGGTCCCGTGACCCCGTCGGCCGTGCGCCCCGGCGGGGCCTGCGGCCGGCGCGCCCACGCCGGCGGGCGCATCCGGGTGGCCGGGCCCTCAGGCCCTCAGGCCAGCGCCGGCACCACGCGTTCGCCGATGATCTTCAGCGCCTCCATCGGTTGGTCGTGCAGGCGGAGCGCGATCTCGGTCTGACCGGCGGCGCCGAACTGGCGGAAACGCTCGATCTCGCGGTCGAGGTCATCGAGGCCGCCGGTCGAGGTCAACCCTTCGCACAGGCGGTTGCACAGCGCTTCCGGCACGCCCTGGACATTCCCCGAGCGGTCGAACCACGCGGCGACGAACTTGTCGAAGTTGTCCGTCACGAGTTTGACCTCGTCCTCCGACAGCCACAGGCGGATCAGCTCGCCGTCGAGCTTGCGCGCGCGCCACGCCAGTTCGCGGCGCGACTCGCGATAGGCCTCGGCGCGGTCCTTCTTGACGTGCCAGGCCCAGAAGCTGTTGATGCGCAGCGGTGCGCGGCCCGGTTCGCGCTTCGCCGCACCGATGCGGATGTTGTCGATGGCCGGGGCGATGATCTCCAGCGGCGTGCAGCCGATGAACACGCCATCGGCGACGCGGGCCTCCATGCGCATCATCTGGTGGCGATAGGCGGTGCCATAGATGAATGGCGGTGGGGCCTTGAGCCAGTCGTAGGCGCACGGGTAGTTGACGCTGTAGATCTCGCCACGGTAGCCGTCCGTGGCCAGGCTCTTGTGGCCGGCGCCGCGCACGATCTCGATCGCCTCGCGGGCGGCCAGCACCACCTTGGGCGGCTTTTTCAGGCCCATGGCGTCGAGGTTGCCCTCACCGGGGCCGACCGCAACCATCGCCCGCCCGCCCGAGATCTCGTTCAGCGACAGCACGCCGTTGGCGATCTTCAGTGGGTGCATCTCGAAAGGGCTGACGGCGAGCGCGCCGAGCAACAGCCGGCGGGTGGCCTGGGCCACCGGCACCAGGCTGATGAAAGGGTCCCAGTGGGCGAAGTAGTTCGAGGTCCACACGGCGCGAACGCCGTAGCGTTCGGCGGCCTGGGCCAGCTCGACGATCTGTGCGGGACCGAGGTCCGGTTCGAGGATGATATCGACTTCCACGGGGCTCTCCTGCGGGACATGGCGAAGGGCCGGCAGGCGGGATACGGGCGCCGGCGCGCGCCATTGTAGCGGTGCACCCCGGCGCCGCCTACCGCCGGCCGGTCGCGGTACGTGCCGTCGTGATGATGCGCGGTGCGGATGCTGACGGCCACGGGCCCCGGTGCTAAGGTGCCGCCTGCCGGTTCCGCTGCGGATGTCCCCGATGAAGAAATTCTTCCGATACACACTGGTCACCCTCGTCGCGCTGGCCGTGCTCGGTGTCGCCGCGATGTACGCCTTCACCGCCTGGCGCAACGCCCGGCCGGCCCCCGAGGCATTGGCGGCGCTCGAACCCGGCGACACGCTCGACATCCGCATGGACCGCTGGCTGGTCATGAAGCCGCGCGGGCGTGACCCGCGCGTCGGCGTCATCGTCTATCCCGGCGCCAATGCCGACGTGCGCGGCTACGCCACCACGCTGCGCGGGGTGGCCGAGGCCGGCTATCTCGTCGTCGGCGTGCCGATGCCCTTCGATTTCGCCATCTTCGCCGGCAACCGTGCGCTGGCCGTCCGCGACGATTTCCCCGGCGTGCAGCGCTGGGTGCTGATCGGCCATTCGATGGGCGGTGCAATGGCCGCGCGCTTCGTCCATGAGCACCCCGGTTTTGCCAGCGGCCTGATCCTCTGGGATTCCTACCCGCCGTCGAACAACAGCCTCGCCGAGGCGGGCATCCCGGTGTGGAACATCCACCGCGCAAAACCCGACGGCAGCCCGCCGCAGTCCTTCGTGGCCCAGCGTCACCTGTTCCCCGCAGACAGCACGTGGGTCGGCATTCCCGGCGGCAACCACATGCAGTTCGGTGCCTACAGCAGCGGTCGCTACGTCGAGGAGTGGCAGGCGAGCATCGACGGGCCGACGCAGTGGCGGCTGGTGACGGCCGCCACCCTCGATGCCCTGGCCTCGATGTGAGCGCCTAGATCCGCTGCGAGACGAAGGCGCCGCGTGGCCTGGGGAAGACCACGCTGAGGAATTCCGCACCGACCATCCAGCGCCCGTCGCCGCCGTCGTTGGGGCGCACGTTGATGATGCGCGCCACCGCGCGGCAGATGTCGCTGTCGATCTTGGCCAGGCCGCCGGCGGCGAGTGCCTCGGCGGTGACGAAGCGGATGCCATGCAGGGAGATGTCGCGGCTCTCGCCGGTATGGGCCTGGGCCTGCGGCCAGCGGCTGAAGATCACCAGCGGGTGGCGACGCGACAGGCGGCTGATGTTGCGCATGCCGTCGCGGTTGAGCTTGCGCCGGTCGGCAGGGTAGAGCGGGCTGCGGCAGTTGCTGCACATGTCGTTGACGGTGAGCGGCCGCAGGCCGGTGGGCTGGACGCCGCAGAAGAAGCAGCCGGCACGCGCGCTCGCCGTGTGGATGGTCTCGCCCGGGTCACGGGCCGGCATGGCCCGGCGCCGTACCGCCTTGAACTCGAGGTCATAGGCGGCGCGCCGCGCGGCATGGGTCAGCACCTGATAGGCCTCGTTGATCAGCGCCGCGTTCCAGTGGTCGCCGCCGAGATCGGGGTGCGCGCGGAGGCGCTGCATCAGCGTGCGATAGCTGGCACGGATGATTTCCACGGGCGCGTCGGGCTGGACGTGCAGGATGCGATAGTAGTTGCGGCGGTTGGGGCGCATGCTGGAACAGCCTAGCCGGGGCGGAAAAGTGATTCCGTGGCCTGCATCGCGGATCCGGCCCCGCTCAGGCCGCAGCGCGCAGGCGGCTGCGCTTCTCCTCGATGACCACCCGGAACCACAGCCAGCCGACCGCGCCGGCGACCACACTGGCGCAGGCCGCGGCGATATAGATGCCGACGAGGCCGATGAACCGGCCGAGGATGAAGGCCAGCGGCGCATAGACCAGCGCGGTGCGTGCCATCGACACCCACATCGCGGCGACGGGCCGGCCCATGGCGTTGAGTGCACCGTTGACGG
The DNA here is from genome assembly GCA_964417725.1 of uncultured Chromatiaceae bacterium. Classification (GTDB taxonomy): domain Bacteria; phylum Pseudomonadota; class Gammaproteobacteria; order Steroidobacterales; genus SHZI01. The sequence goes on along the minus strand of CAYQIV010000010.1, from coordinate 49,480 downwards.
CCATGGCGACGCCGAGGGCGAAATATCCGAGCGAGACGATGCGCAGGTAGAGGATCGCCGCATGTCGTGCCGTCTCGCTGTCGGTGAAGAACGCGGCCACCCACGGCGCGCTGACCAGCATGACGAGCGCCATGATGGCGCCGTAGACCAGCGAGAAGCGGTATGCCCAGCGCATGCCGTCGGCGACGCGCTCGAGGTGGCCGGCACCCATGTTCTGGCCGACGAAGGGCGTCATGCCGGCACCGAGCGCCATCAGCGCCATCACCGTCAGCGCCTCGACACGCGAGGCAAGGCCGAAGCCGGCCACCGCCTCCTGGCCGAAGGAAGCGATCTGCCAGGTGATGAAGGCCGTGGTCAGCGGCGAGACCAGGCTGCTGGTCATCGACGGGATGCCGACGTGCAGGATGCGGCGCCAGGAGTCGCCGATGAGTGCCAGCGCCGGGTCGGCCAGGTCGACGAGCTTCTCCCGCGCCACGACGAAGTACAGCGACAGCGCACACACCACGGCGTTGGAGATCACGCCGGACAGCGCCGCACCGGCGATCTCCATGCGCGGCAGGCCGAACAGGCCGAAGATCAGCAGTGGACTGATGGTGATGTTGATGAGCGCAGAAGACGCCATGATCAGCATCGGCCGGCGCGCATCGCCGGCGGCGCGCAACACGGCATTGGCGACCATCGGCACGACGAGGAAGATGCCGCCGAAGTAATAGATGCGCATGTAGCGGTGGATCAGTGCCAGCGTTTCCTCGTGGGCACCGAGCAGGCGGAACACCGGGTCGATGGTCGTATAGCCGGCGACCAGAACGGCCAGGCCGATGACCACGCTGAGCAGCATCGCGTGCAGCGTCACCCGTTTGATCTGGCTGCGGTTGCCGGTGCCGAAGAGCTGCGAGATGACCGCCGACGTGCCGGTGCCGAGGCCCAGCGACACCGAACTGACGATGAAGCTGACCGGGAAGGTGAAGCTGATCGCCGCCAGCTGTGCGGTGCTGATGCGCGCCACGAACCAGGCGCTGGCCAGGCCGTTGAGAATGATGGCGACCATGCCGAAGAGCATCGGCATCATCATCGAGACGATCGCCGCGCCCACCGGCCCTTCGGCCAGCCGTGCCTTGCGTATGCCTGGTTTCATCCCTGAAGTGTTCCCTGTTGCGCCATCCGGGCGCGGTGTTCATGCATCGATGCCGGCCATGCACAGATATTTCATTTCGAGGTATTCCTCGATGCCGTGGCGCGATCCCTCGCGGCCGATGCCCGACTGCTTGATGCCGCCGAAGGGCGCGACCTCGGTGGAGATCAGCCCGGTGTTGAGACCGACCATGCCGTACTCGAGTGCTTCCGCCACGCGCCAGCTGCGGCCGAGGTCGCGCGTCCACAGGTAGGCCGCCAGGCCGTACTCGGTGTCGTTGGCCATGCGGATCGCCTGCGCCTCGTCGTCGAAGCGGAACAGCGCGGCCACCGGGCCGAAGGTTTCCTCGCGTGCGATGCGCATGCGTGCGTCGACCCCGACCAGCACCGTCGGCTCATGGAAAGTGCCGCCGCGGGCATGGCGCCGGCCGCCGGTGCGCAGCGTGGCACCCAGCGCCAAGGCATCGGCGATGTGGGCCTCGACGCGCGCCAGCGCGCGCTCGTCGATCAGCGGACCCTGCTCGGTGCCGGGCGTCAGCCCGTCGCCGACATGCAGTTGCGAAACCGCCGTGGCAAGCCGTTCGGCGAAGGCGTCGTGGATGCCGGCCTGCACCAGCAGGCGATTGGCGCAGACGCAGGTCTGGCCTGAATTGCGGAACTTGCTGGCCAGCGCGCCTTCGACTGCGGCGTCGAGGTCGGCGTCGTCGAAGACGATGAACGGCGCGTTGCCGCCGAGTTCCAGCGAGACCTTCTTCACCGTGGCGGCGCAGTCGGCGAGCAGTTGCCGGCCGACCTCGGTGGAGCCGGTGAAGCTCAGCTTGCGCACCACCGGGCTGACCGTCAGCGTGCGGCCGATCGGTTCCGGCGGACCCGTGACGAGATTGAGCACGCCGCGTGGCAGGCCGGCGCGCGCCGCGAGTTCGGCCAGCGCCAGCGCCGACAGGGGTGTCTGCGAGGCCGGCTTGCATACCACCGTACAGCCGGCAGCGAGCGCCGGACCGACCTTGCGCGCAAGCATCGCCGTGGGGAAATTCCACGGCGTGATGCAGGCCACCACGCCGATGGGCTGGCGCAGGACGACGATGCGCCGGTCGCGCTGGTGGCCGGGAATCACTTCGCCATAGATGCGGCGCGCCTCGCCGGCGAACCAGTCGATGAAGCCGGCGGCATAGGCGATCTCGCCGCGCGCCTCGGCGAGCGGCTTGCCCTGCTCGCTGGTCATGATCACCGCGAGGTCGTCCTGGTGCTCGAGCATCAGCGCGTGGAGCCGCTGCAGCAGCGCGGCGCGTTCGCCGGCCGGCCGCGCCCGCCACTCGCCGAGCGCGGCCGCAGCCGCGTCGATGGCCGCCTGCGTCTCGCCGGGGCCGCAGGCCGGCACGCGGGCGATGGGCGCACCGCTGGCCGGGTTCGTGACCTCGAAGCGCGCGCCATCGCCGGCCTCCTGCCAGCGGCCATCGATGAAGGCCTGCTGGCGCAGCAGCGAAGCGTCCTTGAGGGGCAGCATGGCGGGGGGCGGTGGCTCGGGTGATCGGGCCCCTATAATAAGGCACGGTCGCCGCACGGCCAGTGCGGCCGGCGCGCGCACCACACCACGGCAGGAGCACCATGAAAGTCGCCAGCTTCGAGCACGCCGGCCGCACCGGCTACGGCATCGTCACCGCGGCGGGCCTCCTTCCCGCACCAGCGGATTTTCTCGACCGTTACCCGGGCCTGCGCGCGGTGCTGGCACAGGACGCCCTGGCGGCCCTCGCCCAGGCCACTGTCGGCGCCACGCCGTTGCCCCTCGATGCGGTGCGCTTCCTGCCGCCGGTGCCGGACCCGGCGCGCATCCTCTGCGTCGGCGTCAACTATCTGGCGCACATCCGCGAGATGGGCCGTGAGCAGCCGGACTGGCCGACGCTCTTCATGCGCTATCCGGACACCCTCGTCGGCCACGGCGCACCGCTGCGCCGCCCGCGCGCCTCGACGCAATACGACTTCGAGGGCGAACTCGCCGTCGTCATCGGTCGCCCGGCACGCCATGTGGCCGAGGACGAGGCGCTGTCCTTCGTCGCCGGCTATACGGTGTTCATGGACGGCTCGGTGCGCGACTTCCAGCGCCACACCAGCCAGTTCCTGCCCGGCAAGAATTTTCCCGACACCGGCAGCGCCGGCCCCTGGCTGGTGACCGCCGACGACATCCCGGACCCGTCGCGTCTCACGCTCGAGACGCGCGTCAACGGCGAGGTCATGCAACAGGCGCCGGTCAGCGACCTGTGCATCACCGTGCCGCAGATCATCGCCTACTGCTCGACCTTCTGCCGGCTCAACCCCGGCGATGTCATCGCCACCGGCACCCCGAGCGGCGTCGGCTTTGCCCGCCAGCCGCCGCGCTGGCTCGCCGCCGGTGACCGCGTCGAGGTCACGGTCAGCGACATCGGCACGCTCGCCAACCCCGTCGCCGACGAACGCTGACCGCCCGCGTTTCGGGCGGGTGTGGCGGTGTCAGCGGCGCCAGCCGCGCAGGTAGCGCGCCCAGTTGCGTTCGACCCGCGCGAAGGATTCCGGAGCCAGCGAGGCGAGCAGGTCGCGGTTGCGCGCCGGGTAGATGGCCGGGCCGCCTTCTTCGGGCCATTGTTTCGTCGCGTCGATGACCATCTTGCTGCTCATCGGCCGGTTCGGTGAACTCGGGTCGAGCGGCATGCCGCGTGCCTCGCGGATGATCTCGCCGGCCGGGTATGGCTGCCAGCGCGAGCCGACCGTGTGCCACATCTCGATGCGGTCGAGGACGTCGATGTCCTTGTCGACGACCACCGCCACCTTGGTGATCGGTACCAGCCTGGCCAGCTTGCGGCCCGCGTCGAGGCCCTGGCCTGGCGCCGTCTTGTCGATGCTCAGAAAGCCGATGCCCGTCCATTCGACCGGTGAATGGAAGGCCACGGCATTGGGAATGGCCTTTTTCAGGCGGTAGAACGAGAACGCTTCCAGCGGCGCGGTGCAGAAGCCGCGGCTGACGCCCGTGAACTGGTTGAGGATCCAGGGGTCCGGCCGGTGCGTGACCGCGGTGACATTCATCAGGAAGTTCTCTTGCTTGCGCAGCCCGAGATAGCCGTACATCTCGCCGAAGGGGCCCTCCGGTACCCAGCGGTCGAGCAGCACCTCGCCCTCGATGACCATCTCGGCATGCGCCGGGATCAGCATCGCATTGGTTTCCGAGCGCACCACGTCGATGGCCTTGCCGCGCAGGCCGCCGGCGATGGCCAGTTCGTCGGCGCCGCCCTTGGAGATCAGCGAGCCGCTGATGAACCAGGCGATCGGGTCCTGGCCGAGGACGATCGACACCGGCGCGGTCTTCTCACCGCGTTCCCGGGCGGCCATGAGCATCTTCCAGCCGGTCTGGCCGGGTTCCGGGTTGATGGCCAGCGCGCGCGGGCCCTTGATCTCGCAGCGGTAGGTGCCGTAGTTCTTGCCGAGCTTCGGGTCCTCGGTGAACACCGAGCCGGTGTTGACGTAGCGCGCCGAGTCGCCCGGGTTCGACTTGATGAAGGGGAAATCGAGCAGGTTGATGTCGTCGCCGGTGACGACGATCTCCTTGACCGGCGCTTCGTTGCGCGGCAGTTCGCGCACCGGCAGGGTGGGCACCCGGCCGTTGTTTTCTTCCATGATGCCGTAGAGGAACTGGATCATCTGCCGGTAGGTCTCCCGGCCGTGCCCGGGCGCCGGCGGCCGGCCCCACAGCAGCGCTTCGGTGTGCCAGTGCCCCTGGTGGTTGGTGATCACCGGGCCATTCATCCAGCGGCCGTCCTGGCGCACCGACTCCATGACGATGCACGGCGCTTCGTACATGCCGTACTCGTCGATCAGCCGGTACATCAGCGCGGTGGCCTCGTAGGCGTCCTGATCGATGCGCGGCACCCGCATCACCAGGCCGGCGGCCTCGATGGCGCGGACGTAGTCGCGCAGGCCATCGAAGGGCCATGCCGCTGCCTTGCCGCCCCGGCCGAAGGCTGCCCGGGCCGTGTCGGGGCCGAGACCGAGGCCGAGCGCGGCGAGCCCGGCGGCAGCGCCGAACAGTTCGCGGCGGTCGAAGGCGGCGGGGGTGTCATGGGGTGCCGGATCGGATGTCTTGCGCATGGGGTCCCTCGGTGCCGGTGAACGACGGATGCGCCGAGCATACCGCGGGCGATGGCGGGGGTCTGCGGCATCCGTGATGACCACCGCGGACCGGTCTGCAGGCGGTGTCCACGGTAGAATCGCCGCATCGCAAGGCCACCGCCCCCGTGCGCCATGTCGCCGATGAACACCGATGATCCCGGCCCCCGCCATGGCTTGTCCGCCGCACCCGCTTTCCCGGGCGGCGCCCATCGGCCCGTGCCGTCATGGCGCCGGTGTCCGATGGCCGGCCGTGGCGGGCGGCCCGTGCCTGGCGAGGTGAGCGGATGACAGCGGCCGAACGGCTCGATTGCGTCGTCGTCGGCGCCGGCGTGGTCGGCCTGGCCGTGGCCCGCGCGCTGGCCCTGGCCGGCCGTGAGGTCTGCGTCGTCGAGGCGGCCGATGCCATCGGCACCGCCACCAGCAGCCGCAATTCAGAGGTCATCCACGCCGGCATCTATTACCCGCCGGGCTCGCTGAAAGCCCGGTTGTGCGTCACGGGCCGACGACAGCTCTACGCCTATTGCGCGGCGCGCGGCATCACCCACCGGCGCATCGGCAAGTTGATCGTCGCCACCGGTGAGGCGGATGTCGCCCGCCTCGAAGGGTATGCACAGCGGGCCGCGGCCAATGGCGTCGACGACCTTGAATGGCACGATGCCGCGGCCGTGGCGGCACTCGAGCCCGATGTGCGTGCCGTGGCGGCGCTCTACTCGCCGTCGACCGGCATCCTGTCGAGCCACGAGTACCTGCTGGCCCTGCGTGGCGACATCGAGGCGCACGGCGGCACCCTTGCGTTACGCAGCCGTGTCGCGCGCATCGTCGCCGGCGATGACGGCTTCGCGGTCTTCATCGATGGTGATGCGGATCCGGCCGTGCACTGCCGGATGCTCGTCAATGCCGCCGGCCTCCATGCCCCGGCACTGGCCGGCACCATCGAAGGCCTGGATGCGGCGTGGGTGCCGCGCGCCTACTTCGCGCGCGGCCACTACTACACGCTGTCGGGCCGGTCGCCGTTCGGCCGGCTGGTGTATCCGGTCGCCGAACAGGCCGGTCTCGGCATCCACGTCACGCTCGACACGGCCGGCGTGGCGCGCTTCGGCCCCGACGTCGAGTGGATCGATGGCGAGGATTACACCTTCAACGCGGCATCCCGCGCGCATTTCGTGACCGCCATCCGCCGCTGGTACCCGGCGCTGGACGCAGGGCGCCTGCAGGCGTCCTACACCGGCATCCGGCCCAAGATCACCGCGCCCGGTGAAGCGTCGGCCGATTTCGTCGTCCAGGATGCCCGCATCCACGGCATCGCCGGGCTGGTCAATCTGTTCGGCATCGAGTCGCCGGGCCTCACGGCCTCGCTGGCGCTGGCCGATGAGGTGGCGGGGCGCCTGTCCGGCGCGGCGTGAGGCCTCGCCCGGCAGGGCACCGGGGCCATCCGGCCGTGGTGCCCCGGGCGGCATGGCCTGCGGGGCGCCGACAGGCACCCCCTCCGTGCAAACGGCAGGAGATGGCGCGTCCACCGGCGGCGCCATCGAGTGCCCCGCAAGACGGGCCCTCAGGGCATCGGCATGGCCACGGCGCCTGCGGCAGGGGCGTCTCCACCGGATCCGGCCACACCGCGTTCGGCGAGGAGGCGGCGAAGGATGTCGGGCAGCGCTGTCGCGCCCAGCGGAACTCCGGTACTCGCCTGCCATGACAGGAAGCCCCACACCGGGTTGACTTCGCCGATCAGCGGGCCGTCATCGGTCAGCACGATGTCCCAGCCGACGCAGCCGCGGAACCCCAGCGTGTCGTGGGCCTGGCGGGCCAGGGCGAGTTGCGCCTGCCACTCGGGGAGCACGGTCCCGGTGATGGCGGCCTCGCTGTCCGGATGGCGGTCGTAAGGGCCGGCAGCGCGCTTTGGCCGGGCCGGGCCGAGGGTGCCGGTGGCGGAAAGCGCGGCGGCAATGCCGCCGGCGGAATAGTTGTCTGCTTCGGCACCACCGACCGGCATGCGAAAGAATGCGCCGAACACTTCCGCCGCCTGGTCCCGGCCCTTCCATGTCACGACGCGCAGGCTCGCCAGGGCGACGGGCGCCAGGCCACGCAGGACCCGGGCGTTGTGCAACCGCGGCTGCACCAGCAGCCGGCCGTTGCCGGCCAGGCGCGCGAAGTGACCGAGCAACGCATCGGCGTCGAGTGACAACCCGTGGCGTTGCCAGCAGCCCGTGGCCGCATCATGGCACCAGCGCTGCACGCCGTGTCCGCTGCTCCCGTCCGTCGGCTTGACGAACAGGTCATGGGCGGGCAGCCGGCCATGGCCTTCCTCCCACTGCACCCGCCCGCCGGGGCCGATCACCGCCAGCACCGGCGGGGTCGGCAGGGCATGACGGCGGCAGGTGCGGTAGAACGTGTGCTTGCAGTGCAATGACTGTCGCAGGGCGGGATCGTGGAGGTGTTCAAAGAGGCGGATGCCTTCGAACTCCTGGAGGAAGTCGGGCGCCCGACGAAAACGGCGCGGCTCGTGGAGGCGGAACGCATAGCTGGTTTCGGGCAGGATGTTCCAGCGCAGGCCGAGCCAGTAGAGCCGCAGGAACTGCTGCCAGCGCGGCACGCCGCCGTGGGCGTGGACGGCGGCGCCCCAGCGCCGTACCGCGCGCCAGGCGTTGCGGGCCGCGAGCACGGGCCATGTCAGCATGTAGCGGACAAGGCGCAGGCCGCGGCGCAGGCGAGACCGGTGACGCTGCGCCTCGATGCGGTAGACGAGACGGCGGAGGTCGTCGAGCGGATGGTGCCCGCCGATGAAACCGAACCACGGCAGGGCCACCGGGCACCAGCCGCGCCCGCCGGTGCTGCCGAAGACCCCTGCCTCACCGGACGATCCCGACGTTCCCATGCCGGCGAATCCGGCCGGCTCAGGCGGCCCGCCCACGCCGGGGCCGTCGCCACAGGCAGGCGACGAACCACAACGCCAGCGACAGCGGGCCGAACCCGCCGGCGCCGCCCCGGCCGTCACGCCAGCTGACATCGGCCAGCTGCGGCTCTTCCTTGAGGCGATCTTCGAAGCGATCGAGTTCGGTGGCGAGGTTTTCACGCATCTGCGTGACGGCAGCGCGGAAACTGACCGCGCGCTGGGCCTGCAGCTTCTCGGCGCTGTCGATGGCCGATGATGCACGTTCGCGGCGGTCGATGCCCGGAGCGCGGAACAGCAGCTTGCGGCTGCGCACATCGAACACGGCGGTGTCGACAAAGGTCTGCACTTCGTTTTCGGTGCCGCGGATGACGTAGGCGCCGACGATCGTCCAGTACGTCAGGGCAAGCTTGTTGTCGCCGGTGGAGCTGACCTGGTCGTAGGAGACCAGCGCCATGACATCGACCCCGTAGAGACGCGCCACCTGCGACACGCCCTCGAAGCCCCGCGTGGAGCGCAGATAGGTTTCGGGGATGATCTCGATGCGGCTGATGTATTCGCGGTCGCCGAAGCGTTCACGGACGAGTTCGAGCAGTTCGTTCCTGTCGGCTTCGCCGAGGGTGTGGTCGCTGTGCCATGCCGACCTGCCGGAGGAGGGCACGAAGGCCAGACCGACCCGTAACGGCAGCTTGAGCTGCGGGACCTGCCCGTCGAAGTCCGGCGGCGCTTCGCCTTCCGGGTAGAGGTAGTCGACGAGGCTGCTCGATGTGCCACTGCGGACATTGCGGTGGGTCCACAGTTCAGAGCAGGCGGTGAGGGCGAACAGCAGCAGGAGCAGGCCAATGACACGCATCGAGATTCCCCCTTCCGATGACCGGGCCACACTAGCTGCCCCTGTCCCGGTTGTCGAGGCGCAAATCCGGTGGCGATGCGCCCCGGGATTGCGGAAGGGGTGTCCTGGCGGACGGTTCCGCGGCGCCTTGGCCAGCCGAACCCCTTTCCCCTATGGCGTCAGCACCGGCACGACCCGCTCGCCGATCAGCCGGATGGCGTCGGCCTGGTCATCATGGAGTTTCAGCGCGACCTCATCGAGACCCAGGCTGCCGAGTCGCTGCAGACGCTCGATATGCTGGTCCAGATCGGCCGGTGTGCCTGCAAGGCCGAGGTTGTCCACCAGCTTCTGCAGGATGGACTCCGGCACGCCGGCGATGACGTCCGTCTTGTTTTTGTAAGCCTTGAAAAACGCGGTGCGCTTCTGGTCGACGAGGTCACACTCTTCCGTGGTGAGGAATTCCTCCAGATACCATGGATCCAGCATGCCGCGCAGTGCCAGCTGCTGCCGTGCCTCGGACAGTGATTGCGCCCGGTCCGGTTTGATATGCCAGGCCACGAGTCCGCTGATGCGCAATGCCTGACGACTGCGACCTGCGTCGGCGAGATGGCCGTCGAGCATGGCCATGGTGCTGGCCAGGCGTTGCGGCAGCGGATCGCCCACCATGATGTTGTCGGCAACCTGGGCCGCCATGCGCATCATCTGCGGTTTGTTGGCGCCGGCGTAGATCCGCGGCGGTGTGTCGGTGGCCCATGCCGGATGATAGTTCCAGACCTGGAACATCCTGCCCTGGTAGTTCAACGGCTGTGCAGGACCGGCGCGCTTGACCACCTCGATGCTCTCACGCACGCGCCCCACCATGTGCTCGATACCCATGCCCATGGCCGCGTTGACGCCGGTCGGGCCGCCGATCAGGATGTTTGCACGCCCGCGACAGAGTTCGTTCAGTGTGGCCAGCGCCTTCGCCGTCTTGAAGGGGTGTTGCTCATATGCCGTGATGACCAACGGACCAAGCCGGATCGTCGTTGATGCCAGCGCGAGCGGCGCCAGGGTCAGGAAAGGGTCTCGTGAAGAGGGGTAGTTCGAGCTCCAGATCGCGTTGATGCCGTAACGCTCTGCCAGCAGACCGAGCTCGCAAATTTCAGACGGGGATGAATCCGGCGACAGGATGACATCGACTTTCATGAAAAAACCCGTGCTTCACGTGGCGAACCCGTGCGGGAGTGTAGCAAAGCAGGTGCATGTCCCTCTTCGCCCGGGCTCCTCCCGCCGGCTCATGGTGGCAAAACGATAGGCAAAAAGGCGCCTGCGGCCTCAGGTGGCCGCAGGCGCGTCGCTCGTGCCGATGTTCCGGATGGCGGTGAAGCTCGCCCAGACGGCGCCCATGATCGAGTCGACCTTCACGCAATCGCCGGCGCTGAGGATGTTGCTGGCGCAGCCCAGTTCGGCCAGCTCTCCGGCCAGGGCATCCTGACGCAGCATGCGGCCGGCAAACACCAGGCTGTCTGCGGCAACCGTGATCTCGCCATCCATGCCGTCGCCGTCGCCGTCTGCGCCTGCATCGACCCCACCCTTGGCGTTGGCATTGACCAGCTGCACCAGCTCATCGCGCTCGGAGCGCTCGCCGGCACTGGCTTCGCGCCTGTCCTTGTTGATCTCCACGACGATGCCGCGGCCATCGGCCCGGAGCGGGATGGCATTTTCAATGATGCGAATGCCGGCGTCATGGATCATCGCGAGCAGCATGTCCCGGTTGGAACGGTCGACGACATCGCTGCAGAGCTTGTCCTTGCCGCGCCGGGTGCTGAGCGTGACCTGCTTGCCCTGCCGGGCGAGATGGACGGCGGTTTCGCAGCCGACTTCCCCGCCGCCCATGACCAGAATGCGGTCGCCGCGAACCGCATCCTTGCCGGTCAGCAGGTCGATCGCCGACAGCACCTTGACCGTGTCGGTGCTCTGGAACGGCGGTGCTTCCATGATTGCGCCGGTCGCCAGCACCACATGGTCGGCGTTGAATGCCACGATGTCGGCCGCGGTGGCGCGTTTGTTCAGCACCCGCGTGATCGGCAAGCCGCTGGCCAGGCGTCGCACATAGGCGAGGTATCTGGCGATGTCCAGCTTGAAAGCCGGGGCCGCCGCCGGGATGAGGTTGCCACCGAGCGCTGCGCCCGCCTCCCAGAGGGTCACGTCGAAGCCGCGCTCGACGCCGGCACGCGCGGCCTCGATACCCGCCGGACCGCCACCCACGACCAGCAATGAGGCTTTCTTTCCGAGCGGCAGCAGCGGCCATTCGATTTCATGCCCGGTGGTCGGCCGCACCGCGCAACTGGTGGGTTTGCCTTCCGCCATCTGCCAGAGACAGCCTTCATGACAGCCGATGCAGGGAATGATGTCGTCGGCCTTGCGGGCCGCCACCTTGTTGACCAGATCCGGGTCGGCGAGCAGGCCGCGACCGATGGCCACGAAATCCGCCTTGTTGTCGGCAAGCACCTGTTCGGCGAGCTCCGGGTACTGGAGGCGGCCGACGGCGATCACCGGGATCGACACCTGTGCCTTGACCTGCGCCGCCAGCGACACCATGCACCCCGGTTCCTGGTACTGGGGCGGGTGGGGCCACCAATGGGTTTCGTAGCAGCCGGCATCGACATGCAGGGCGTCGACGCCCATTTTTTCGAGTTCCCGGGCAATCCACAGGCCTTCCTCGGGGTGACGGCCATCGGGTAAATAATGCGTCAGGCCAAAGCGATAGATCACCGGAAAATCCTCGCCGGCGTCGCGCTTGATGGCCGCGATCGCCTCGCGGGCGAAGTTCATGCGGTTCTCGCGGCTGCCGCCATAGTGATCATCGCGGCGATTCCACAATCCGGTCATGAACTGATCGAGCAGATAGCCCTCGTGGCCATGCAGCTCGACGCAGGCCGCACCGGCTTCGCGCACGCGTCTTGCCGCCGGGCCAAAGCTTTGCGCCAGGGCCGCGGCCTCCGCCGTGGTCAGCGGGCGGGCATCGAACTTGCGTCTGGCGGGCAGATAGTGGTTGTCGTTGGTCGATGCGGAGACCGGGCGCAGATGCGCCGGCAATGGGGCGTCGGTCCACCATTCCGGCAGGATGAAGGGCGGGACGACACGGCCAAAACCCGCGGTGAGTTGCACGCTGAGCTTGCAATCGTGCCCGGCGAGCGATGTCGCCAGCCGACGCACCGATTGCAGGTGCCGGTCGTTGGCGAGATCGAGGCAGAAGCTCGCCGCCAGTTCCAGCGCCCGCGAGACAAATACCATCTCCGGGGTGATCAGGCCGACTCCCCCGGCTGCCCGCGCCGTGTAGTAGGCGATCGCACGCTCACCCCACTCGCCGTCCTTTTCGACCGTGCCGCGTATGCCCATCGCCGGCATGATCACGCGGTTCTTCAGTTTCAGCGTGCCGATGTGCCCTGATTCCAGCAGTCGCATCCGAACATGATCCTGATCAGCCCCTGACCCGGGTCATTCTCGCATCACATCCGCTGGATGTGGGGCGAAATCCCGGCACCGCGCTGGTCGGTGACCTCCCGAACCCGGAACCCACCCACGGGAGCTACGGGTGCGCGGGCGGCGCCCTGAAGCCACGCCGCCCTATCGAGTGGTGGAAGCGCGTTACCCAGCGTGTCCCGGCGCCCTTGGCGCGTGACGATTTTCCCCACGAGTGCTTCGAACTCAGCCGATGCCGGGTCGCTCATGCGCAGGACGTTCCGCGATAGAATCGGCCGGGTCCAGACATGGGGGCGCGGCGGCCGCCGCGAGGTCGGGCGACGGGCGCGGGAGGGGAGCGGGATGAGGGGCGACGGTGGGATTCTGAAGCGCGAAGTCCGGGAGCGCAGAACGGGATCGTGGGTTCGTGGTGTTTTCCTCGCGGTCCTGTGCCTGGTGGTCTGCTCACAGGCCGAGGTGCAGGCGCAGGGGATGCAGACCTGCGGCAACGGCATGTGCGAACCGGCGAAGGGCGAGAACTGCTCGACCTGCGCGAAGGACTGCAGTTGTGCCGTGGGGCAGGCGTGCAGCCAGGGCATGTGCACGAGCGTTTCGGCATGCGGCAACGGCATGTGCGAGCCGGCGAAGGGCGAGAACTGCTCGACCTGCGCGAAGGACTGCCGCTGTGCCGTGGGGCAGGCGTGCAGCCAGGGCATGTGCACGAGCGTTTCGGCATGCGGCAACGGCATGTGCGAGCCGGCGAAGGGCGAGAACTGCTCGACGTGCGCGAAGGACTGCCGCTGTGCCGTGGGGCAGAGGTGCAGCCAGGGCATGTGCGCGAGCGCAGGTGGTGACGCAGCGACGCCCACCGCGCCGGGGCGGTCTTTGCCGAACCCGCCACCCTCCGGCGGGCGTTTGCGCCTGCCGCCGGCGCGGTAGCCTCCTGGCGATTCCGGCATCGGGTGCGCAGCGCGATCGGAGCTGCGAGGGGTCCCGGTGATGCGGGAGGGCTATGCGTTGCTCTTCGAATAAGCCGTGCGCCTTCTCGTTCTGGAAAGCGCGCAGGCCTCGCCGGCACTCATGATTCTCTGCGCTCCTGAGAGGTGAGGAAATCCAGCCCGCCGATCCGCCCATGACGCTGGCCTGAAAAGCAGTCATATATCGTAATAGAGTGCGAGTAATAGAATTGAAGTCATATATATCGCTATTTAATGCGACTTGAATTTATAAAAATACGATCTATATCTCGTAATAAATGACGAGATATAGTATCTTCACGGTCGTATCGGCAACATCCAGCGACCATGAGAATCACTGCTTTACTCACGGACGATGCCGTGCTGGCCGAACTGGGCGCACGGATTGCGGGTCGTCGGGTTGACTTGCAGCTGACCCAGGCGGCTGTGGCCGAACAAGCGGGTATCGCCAAGCGCACCCTCGAGCGAATGGAGGCCGGGCAAACCTCTCAGTTGCTCACCCTGGTACGGGTGCTGCGGGTACTGGACGCGGCATCAGGGCTGGATGGGCTGATTCCGGAGCCCGGACCCCGACCGATGGATCTGTTGAAGCGCAAGGGCAAGGTCCGGCAACGGGCTTCGGGCCGACGTGCCGCAAAGACGACCGGCAAACCCTGGCGCTGGGATGAGCAGTCATAAGCGCGCTGGCCGAAGTCAGGCTGTGGGGCAAGACCATCGGCGCTGTCTCACTGCTGGATGGCGAGGACGTCGCCAGCTTCGAATACGATGCGCGATTCGCGCAAAGCGGCATTCAGGTCGCGCCGATTGCGATGCCACTTTCCCGGCGCGTGCACCGATTCCCAGAGCTTTCCCGCCGGACTTTTCTCGGCTTGCCGGGCCTTCTGGCCGACTCGCTCCCCGACAAATTTGGCAACGCACTGATCGATGCCTGGCTGGCATCGCAGGGGCGGCCACCGGATTCACTCAACGCCGTCGAGCGGCTTTGCCATACCGGCGAACGTGGCATGGGTGCGCTGGAATTCGCTCCCGCCATCGGCCCCAGGGCAAAGCAGACCACACGGATCGAGGTCAGCCAGCTGGTTGAGCTGGCATCACAGGTGTTGAGCCACCGGAATGACCTGCACGCATCCCTTGCGCCTGAGGTCACGGAAGCTGCGTTGAGGGATATCCTGCGCGTGGGCACCTCCGCCGGTGGCGCCAGGGCCAAGGCGGTCATCGCATGGAACCCCAAAACCAATGAAGTACGTTCTGGCCAGGTCAAGGCCGGCAAGGGATTCGAATACTGGCTGCTGAAATTTGACGGTGTCAGCGGCAACAGGGACAAGGAGCTGGAAGACCCCAAAGGCTACGGGTTGATCGAATATGCGTACGCCCTGATGGCGCGTGAATGCGGCATCGATATCAGTGAATGCCGGTTGTTCAGGGAGAATGGCCGCTCGCATTTCATGACGCGCCGCTTTGATCGTCTTGCCACCGGCGAAAAACTTCACATGCAGTCGCTCTGCGCGCTGGCACACTATGACTTCAATATCGCAGGCGCTTACAGCTACGAGCAGGCGTTTCTCGTCATGCGGCAGCTGCAGTTGCCCATGCAGGCCATCGAGCAACTGTTCCGGCGCATGGTGTTCAACATCGTGGCACGCAACCATGACGACCACGTGAAGAACATCGCCTTCCTGATGAACAAATCCGGTGAGTGGTCGCTGTCGCCGGCTTTCGACGTGACATGGCGCTTCAACCCCGCGGGTGTGTGGACGGCAAGTCATCAGATGACGATGAACGCAAAACGCGACAACTTCAGGCTGGAGGATTTCAACGCCTGCGCCAGGGCTGCCTCAATGAAACGGGGGCGGGCCGCCGCAATCGTTGCCGATGTGCAGGCGACGGTATCGAAATGGAGATCGTTTGCAGAGGTGGCAGGCGTACCTGACTTCGTTGGCGACAAGATCCAGCGCACCTTGAATCTGAAACCCTATTCATGAAGCCGGGCGAGCACAAACGCGTCCAGGCCCGGTGATCGCTCCGGAGTTTCTGCGTTCCGCGGGAAGTCCATGCCGACCAGCGCTTCAGCAACTTCCCCTGCGGCCCATCAGCGCGCGCCGGCCTCCGTCGTGGCCGGCGCGTTCAACGGTCACCAGCCGCCCCCCGGCCTGGCCGATTGCGATCGCAGGCAAACCTCGATGTCGCGCGGGCCAACCTCATGAGTGATCTTCGCCGTTACATCGACACCAACGAGATCACCCAGGCTGATACCGCCGCGCGCCTGGGCATCGCCCAGTCACGCGTCTCGGATCTTGTGCGTGGCAAATGGGACGAGTTCAGCCTTGAGACGCCCATTTCCCCCGAAGCCCGCCCCGGATGCACCGTGCGGGTGAATTTCGCCGCATGGCCATACCAATAGCGCTGATCCTGTGCCGCACTTTTCAACCGACGCAGAGGGATTCCTGAGCGTCCCTCCTTCAGCGACGAAAATGCGTCGAATAGTGCCAGTCCAGAAAATCCGGTACCGGCCGGAACTTCTCTGGCATACGGATCTTCTTACCCTCAAGTGTGGCCAGGGCATCGGCGGATAGATCGCTCTTGTCATCTCGAACGTCTTGCGACACGGCAATAGACAAATCCGGCCGTACAGAAATGAAACCCAGATCGAAAGCCTTGTCATGTAGCGCTGACAAGCAAAGTCCATTCCGAGGGTTGAGTCGATTGGCAGCGTCGCGACTCCACGGCTTGATGTGACTGGCAACGAGCAGGCGCCGAATCCTCAATCCACTCATGCAGCAGGTCTCGTCATAGCTAGCGAGCACCGCCTTGCGGAAAAACGCCTGGCCCTTGCGCACAGTGACCGTCGCAGCGCCAGATGTACTCTCCTCAGTGGACCGTGGGATATCTGGCAGCTCACTCGACGACGACAATTCCGATACATCACCGGTTGATACGAGCTTATCCATCGACTCCTGTGACTCGACAGCGATTTCATTTGGCTTGCTGGTGAATTCCTCCCAGACAGCACGATCCAGCGTCGACGCACCAGGCAAGCCAACACGACCGGAGGCGGTGATCTCCGGGTCAAGGCTCGCAAGATTGGAGAGCTTCATTGCAACCGAACCCGGTGTCCGGCCTAGTAACGTTGCCACCCGAATGATCAGGGCATTACCTTTATGAAGCTTCCCAAACGGTAACTGACAATACAGATTGACGGCGATCAGAACTTCATCTCGAGTCCATGCACGTGCCATCGTGGACCACCCCTTTAGCATGAGCAACCATTTGTCGATAATGATCATTCCGCTGCACAGGAACAACCAGCATGGCCAATCAAACACGCTTCGAAGTCCAGACATTGTCGATTTGCGATGGCTGGATCAACAGCTGGTTTGCCACCGACAAAAAAGGCACCCGGCCTGTGACGTTCGCAAGCTATGCCGCGGCCGAAGCCCACATCAACGAGTATCTCGATGACGTTCAGCTGGAAATAGAAACCGGTGAGCGCGGTGCTGACGAAGGCTTCGATCGTAATAATTTCCGCATCGTGGAAATCAACCGAATCGCCTAAGCCGCCTCTTCCCCCGACGCATCCACGAACTGCAACTCCGCCAGTCGTGCGTACAGCGGGTCGCGCTGCACGAGTTCTTCGTGGGTGCCGACATTGACGATGCGGCCTTCATTGATGACGACGATGCGATCGGCCTTGAGGACAGTGGCAAGGCGGTGGGCGATGATGATGGTGGTGCGGCCCTGCATGAGGCGATCGAGTGCCTTCTGCAGCAGACGCTCGTTCTCGGCGTCGAGCGAGCTGGTGGCCTCGTCGAGCAACAGGATGGACGGGTTCTTGAGAATGGCGCGGGCGATGGCCATGCGCTGCCGCTGGCCGCCGGACAGGCGCGTGCCGCGCTCGCCCACACACGTGTCATAGCCCTGCGGCAAATCGCGGATGAACTCATCGGCCACGGCAAGGCGCGCGGCCTCCCTGACTTCCTCGTCGGTCGCGTCGGGCCGGCCAAAGCGGATATTGCCGAGCGCGGTATCGCCGAAGATCACCGTCTCCTGTGGCACCACGGCGATGCGTTCGCGCACCTCGCGCGGATCAGCCTGTGCGATGTCCACGCCATCGATCAGGATGCGGCCCTGTTGCGGATCATAAAAACGCAGCAACAACTGGAAAGTGGTGCTCTTGCCGGCGCCCGACGGGCCGACAAAGGCGATGCGTTCGCCGGATTTGATGTCGAGGCTGATGCCGGACAACGCACGCCGCTCCGGCCGCGACGGATAGTTGAAGCAGACATTCTCGAAGCGGATCTCGCCGCGGCCGGGGCGCGGCAATGGCTGCGGGTGTGCCGGCGCCCTGACGTGCGGCTGTGCGTTGAGCAACTCGACAAGGCGTTCGGTGGCGCCCGAGGCGCGCTGGATCTCACCCCACATTTCCGTCAGCGTGCCGGCGGACGTGGCAGAGAACAGCGCATACAGCACAAACTGCCCGAGCTCACCGTAGGTGATCTCGCCAGAGAGCACGCTGCGCGTTCCCACCCACACCACAAAGGTGATGCCGCCAAACACGCAGCAGAAAGTCACGAAGCTCATGATCGAGCGCACGCGGGTGCGCTCGATGGCCACGTCGTAGCTCAGCTCGACGACTTTGGCGTAACGGTCCGCGACTGCGGGTTCGGCCGTGAACGCCTGCACGATCTGCACGGCGTCCAGCGACTCGCTGGCCATCGCGCTGGTGTCGGCGATGCGGTCCTGCGAAGCGCGCGAAAGGCGGCGCACCTTGCGGCCGATGGTGATTACCGGCACCAGCACGGCCGGGATCAGGATGACGATCAGTCCCATCAGCTTGAGGTTGGTGATGGCGAGCATCACCAGCGCGCCCGGCAACTGGATCAGCGAACGCAGGACCATCGACAGGCTGGTACCGGTGATCGACTGCACCAGCGTGGTGTCGGCGGTCAGGCGCGACAGCACCTCACCGGTGCGCGTCTCCTCGAAAAAGATCGCGTCCATGCTGATCACGTGCCGGTATACCGCCTCGCGCACATCGGCGACCACGCGCTCACCCACCCAGCTCACCAGGTACATGCGCACGGCGGCCATCGCGCAGAACAGCACGATCAGCGCCGCAAAGCCGGCGAAGTACAGGTTGACTGTCCCGCCCTGCTTCGAGGCCAGGCCATGGTCGATGACAAAGCGCGCCGCCACCGGCAGCGAGAGCATCAGGCCGGATGCCGCCAGCAACACCACCAGCGACAGCAGCAACATACCCGTATAGGGCCTGAGAAACGGCAGCAGCGCCGCGAGCGAGCGCGGCGTCTTGCCTTTCGGGCGGTTTTTGGGATCTTGTTCGAAATCAGCCACAGGCGGCGATTATAGGGGTGGCAGCAGTCGGGGCGATCAAAAAGGGACGGGGTGACCGAAAGGGAATCAGTCCGGGGTAGCGCCTACGCCACAACAAACCCCGGCAGCCTGGCTGCCTTGACGTCAAAGGTCGCGGTTGCCCGGCAGCCGAGCCGCCGGTTGTGCGCTGCGATCAGGCAGTCGGCAAAGCCGCAACTGCTGTCCTGCCAGTGGAACAGTGCCTCCTCGATCGCGGGCTCGTCTTCAAAACTCAATTCGCTGGTTTCGAGCAAGCTCCTCAGCGCGGCAAGTGTCGTGGCCTTGTCAAGCTCATAGCGACTGCGCAGGACCCACTCGGTCTCGATCATCACCAGCAGCGATACCAGCACCGCGCGGCTTTCGCGCTGGGTGTTCGCCACGATCTCCTGCGCACGTCGGGTCTGTGCAGCATCGTCCGCCACCAGGAGCCGCACGAGAATATTGGTATCAATACCGAGCATTACGGCCGACGCTACCGGTTCATCTGCGCCACAGTCACATGCCGCCGCTTTGCCAACTTGATTGGCAGATCGCGGACCGTCCGGTTCTTCACACGCACGATAATGGTGCCGTCTTCCAGTACCGCAAAGTGAATCCTGTCGCCGGCTTTCATACCCACAGCCTCACGCACAGCCTTGGGAATGGTGGTCTGGCCTTTGCTGGTCACAGTGGCAAATGACATTTGCATCTCCCTTGCTTCCTTACGTTATTAAATATGGTAAGGCGGAAGAACCATCCGGGCCAGCGACGGCAGTCACTTCAGAATAATTCCGCTTCGCAGTTCAGTCAGCCAGAGAACCTGGCATCTTTGGCCGGAATAGCTGGTCACTCAGCCATTTCAGCCGGCCAACGCCTTGAAATCACAAAAATTTATACTGCCACGTGTTTATGACAGCAACGATGTGTATATATACTTGCCATGAACACCCAACACAGCCTCAACACCCTGTGCACCCTCGCCGACCTTCCCCGGCGCACGGTGCGTTACTACATCCAGCTCGGCCTGGTGGATCGCCCGATCGGCGAGACCCGGGCGGCCTACTACACGGACCAGCACCTCCAGCAACTGCTCACCATCAGGAAGTGGACGGATGCGGGGCTGTCGCTGGACCGGGTGCGCGAGTTGCTGGAGGGCGCCGACCCGGCCGTCCCGCCACCCAGGCCGCGCAAGCCGGGCTCGGTTGAGGTCATGAGCCACCTGATCGTGGCCGATGGCGTGGAGCTGGTGATCGAGCCCGGCCGGGCCAGGCTGAAACCCGAGGAGGTGCGGAAACTTTTCAAAAACGTGCTGGCGGCATACAGCGACATCATCAAGGAGCAGAACAATGACTAGCGCAGCAGCGACG
Source organism: uncultured Chromatiaceae bacterium (assembly GCA_964417725.1). Taxonomy (GTDB): domain Bacteria; phylum Pseudomonadota; class Gammaproteobacteria; order Steroidobacterales; genus SHZI01. The sequence continues at coordinate 29,362 of CAYQIV010000010.1, read as the reverse complement.
GCTGGGTGAGCCTGCTGAGCCTCGTACGGCAACCTGATGCCGCTCCACTCGGCAAGCTGGATTTCAAGCTGCTGTTGAACTGTCTGGGCCCGATGACTGACGACAGCATCGCCCAGGCACGGTGCGCCCTGCTCGCGATACTCCGCAAACCCAAATCCGTCGACCAGGTCAGCATCACCGGATTTGGCAGTGCCTTTTGAGCGCCTGGGCAAGGGACTCGTCGCGGCGACAGCGCCGTCCAGCGAACGTACAGCCCCCACCGATCATTGATGCGGATGCTGTATTCGCCGGCGCCCTGAAGCCACGCTGACCACCCCGGCCAGCCATGAACGGCCTGCTCGATTGCGATCGCAGGCAAGCCTCGATGTCGCGCAGGCCAGCCTCATGAGTGACTTCGCCGTTACGTCGAGAACAACGAGCTTGCCCAGGCTGATGCCGACGTACCCGTGCGTTCAGAGGCCAGAACCGGTTCCGAGCGGAAGGCAGCGTGCGACTTCGGTGAGCATCCGGACCAGCGACGTCTGGCTGCGAATGCCGGTCTTGTCGAAAACGCTCTTGAGATGTGTGCGGGCCGTGCTGGGCCGGATTCCGAGCGCACGTGCGGCAGCTGGCAGCGTCTTCCCCGAAACGATGGCGACGGCGATCCGCGCCTCCATGGGCGTGAGACCGAACAACCCGCCCAGTTGCTGGGTGGCCAGCGCCAGATCGGCATCCGGGTCGGTGATGAAGCCGATCACTGCAGGATGCACGCCCTGCACGGCCAGCAGGGTGGGAACCCGCGTCAGTATGATCACATAGGGCTGGCGCCCGGATGGGCGCGGCACGAGCACCACGCCTTCCATCCGCGGCACCGAGAGCGGAGCGAGCACCTCGGCCTGCAATGCCGCGAGCCTTCGGGCGGCTGCTGCGTCGGCGACATGCAGCTGACCGTCACGGATCCTCAGTCCGTCCGCGCCTGCGATCATCTTCCCGGCAGCCGTATTCACGAAACAGACGCCGCCGAGCGCATCGAGCATGAACACCCCGCGGCGCAGTCGGTCGATCGCCTCTTCCGCCGCGTGCCGGCGCATTTCCGCGTGGTGCAACTGCGAGGTGATGTAGAGTGCGCGACCGAGATGGGCTGTCAGCAGGTTGTTGCTCTCCATCAGCGCCGGTGTCACGGTGCGCGGCCCGTCGCGATACATGAGCGCGAGCCCGGCCGCTCCGCTGCCCTGTGTCAGCAGCGTGGTGAAGAGTGCAGAGCGGATGCGCTGGGGGGCGAGGATGTCCGCGTGCAAGGCCGTGCGCCGGAGCGCCGAATAGGGCACGACGGTGTCCGACAGCTTTCCGCCACGGGCGCTGGCGTGGTTTGCGGCGACACGCGTCCAGGGATTATCACGGTGCCGCTCGTTGAACAGCACGAGGAGTTCCGGGTCGAGCCGGGCGTTGCACTGGATCGTGACGTCGATGCGCGCGAGGTCCGTGAAGCCGAGCAGCGCACCCTCCGCACGGAGCTCGTCGCAGATCACCCCAAGAACGCTCTCCCACTTCTCGGGCTCGGTGCTCGCCTCATAGATCCGTCCGATCATGGCGGTGAGGCGCTCGGACCGACCGGGCATTCGCGGTCCTCCGTGCTTTTTTCTACTTCTGGTCAGCCTACCGCAAACCGGTGTATTGAAGGTCCCCCGATCGGATGAGGCGCGTGTGTAAAACAATGCCCTAAGATCGGTCCGCATACCGTAAAAATGAACATAGGTGCGGCGCCGACAAGCCGCGAAGGGGATCCGATGCCGCTTTCAAACAAACTGCGCAACGTGGCTGCAGCAGCCGCGTCCTGGTTGTCGGTCGACGCTGCTTCGACTCCGATGCCGGGGACCGGGCCGATTACGTGCTGCAGGCCGGCATCGCCGCACTGCCGTTCCAGATCATCAACGGCCCCGGCGGCCCGCAGAGGTGACGCCATGAGCACGCAGACGCTGGCCTACGCATGCAGTCGCATCGTCGGCACCAGCCCGGCGCTCCCCCGCGCATCCGGCACGTGCCTCATCGCCGTTGCTGCCGGCGTACTGCTCGTCACGACGCCGCTCCACTCGCTCGCGGCGCCCATCGAGGGCGTTGCTGCGTTCTCCCTCGTCAGCGGCAGTTGTGCGGCAGGCGCTGAGGGATCGGAGAGCATCTCCACGCCCATCCTGTATGTGCCGGTGTCGGTGAGCTGCGACGTGTCGGGTACTGACAGCACCAGCGTCGGCAGCACGCAGGCGGTGGCGCAGGCGCTGACGACCTTTGGCTATCCGGCCGCGGCCGATGTCCAGACCAGCGTGAAGCGGGACCGGCAAGGGGTTGGCCACGATCTCGGCCACGGTCGATCTTGAACTGATGCTTCAGCAGGTGGCCACGCCGCCGGCGGAGGCGACGGTCATCCCCATCAGCGTCAAGGCACCGTACTCCATGACGGTTTCGTCCGACGCGAAATCTTCCGTTGGGTCCCGCGCGGTCGTCACCCTGAGGGTGGCCGGCGGCTTCGTGGCGGGGAACCTCCTGCAGGAGCAGGTGACGGCGGGCGGTGGAACCGATTCGGCCAGCCGCGACGGAGTGTTCCACTGGCGCGGGACTCTGGGCAACGATGCGGACAATCCGTGGGCCTCGTCATTGCGATTCAGTATCAATGCGTTCTGCCGCTCATCCATGAATATCGGCTACGGCGGCAACGACGTCAGTTACGCCACAGACTGCCAGTCGATCATCGACCCACTGTTCTTCTTCGACCAGGAGGAGTTCGATAGCCTGATGGGCGAGAACACCTTCCGCCTGTCGGAGTTTCTCGAGCTGGGCCTGCCGGAGAACCTGGGCGAGCCGCCGACTGTCGTGCCGTTGCCCGGGACTGTCTGGTTGTTCGGGACCGCACTGCTGTCACTCGGCCTGAGGCTTCCGCAAGCCATGCCTCGGCTGAAGCAAAAACCAACGGGCATCTTGATGAGATTCAGCTGGAAATAGATGCCGGGGAGCGCGGTACTGATGAAGGCTTCCATCGCAATGAATTCCGCATCGTGGAAATCAAATGAATCGCCCACGCCGCCTCTTCCCCCGACGTGTCCACAAACTGCAGTTGCGCCAGTCGCGCGTACAGCGGATCGCGCTGCGTTTCATGATATGGGTCATGATGCAGATTAAGTCAAAAAGGATCCGTGGGGGTTGCCGCTCTACCAATACCGGCACAGAATGCTTGTGCGCCGGCAAGTCACTCCAACAACAACAGCCGGGAGCAGTCCGATGAATCGACTCACGACCGCATCGCTGACCGTCACATTGGCAGTGCTCCTGTATGCAGAGAGTGCCGATGCCGCATTTGTTTCGGTCCAGTGGCCAACTGGCAGCCAGCAGCTCGCCTTCCCGCAGGTCGCCACAGCCAGCGGTGCGGGCTACTCAGCCCAGGCCGACCTCGGCGCCGGGGTCTTCCAAGCGGCGTCGTCTGTCGTCGATGGCAACTCCCTCGCCTACGCGGGGTTCAGCCTCCTGCAGATCCGGTACGTTGCACCCGCGTCGGATCCCACCCGGGCGTGGGTGATACCGGAAGGCTGGTTGACTGCCAATGTCACCGCGTCTCTTGCCGTGGCGCCGATGCCCGGTAGCGCCTCGGGCTTCAACAGCGGCCTGCTCCAGGCCAATCTCGCGGCCGTGGTCGGCACCACGTCATACACGGCCGCCGTCTCGCACCAGGTCGTCGAGACCCCGGGCGGTGGTGGTTCCGTGACGACCGATACATCGGGCTCCCAGAATGGCGGGCAGGCCGTCATCAACGCGGCGTCGGCGTCCACGCTGGACGTTGCCCTGCGCCTGCCGGAACTCGTCGTGGCCCCCAACGGGATACTCCGCCTCAGCGGCCTGTTGCAGACGAACGTGCTCAGCAACTTCGGGCCCGTCGGCGTCGATGCGTCCAACACCTACGCCCTGGGACTGCAGTTGCCGGCCGACTTTGCCGGCAGCCTGATCAACACGGCCACGGGGCAGCCGTTCACGCCGGGCTGGATAACGCCCGTGCCGCTGCCGGCGAGTGGCGCGCTGCTGTGGGCCGCCATCGGTGGCCTTGCGGCGCTACGCGCGCGGCGGCGGGCGACCACTCCCTGATCATCGCCGGCCGGTGCCAAGCTGGTTCAGCTCCCCAACAGGCTCCGGATGATCGGCAGCTTCCGCCAGTAGGGCAACGACTCTCGCCGGGCGCGCAAGCTGATGAGTTCCGGTGTGAGGCAGGGCTGACGCTCGTAGAACCCTGCCAGAATCTGGCGCTCTTCGGCGCGCGGCCCACCTGCACCAATTCTCAATTACCCAAGGACCGGGCGGGATTATGTAATAGGTAATCCCCCCATTTATAGCTGTCGCCAGAAGTGGAGTTAAGCGGCCATCGCCAGTTTCTGTATCGGGGTCATGCCGCCGATGGCCATGTTCGGTCGCTCGTGGTTGTAAGTCCGGTCGGCGCTGGAATCCGGGTGTTTCAACGGGGAATGAAACTGACCTGCGAACAGGAATTTCAAAGCCCCTGATCAGAGCGGTGTAGCCTCCCGGCGCGATGCCGTTCGGCTGGGCCGCGCTCGACAGCGCCGGTGCGTCGCCCCTGAGCCGAGGAATCTGGCCGCTGGCGCGGCCGATGTCTGGCAAGGTTGCGCAAGGGGGATCCCCGACGCGGCGCTGGCAACGCGCTGGCCCGTGACCTCTCCAACCCGGGCCCCGCCCGCGGGGGCTACGGGTGCGCGGTGCAGTCCAGCGGCGCCGAGGCATGGAGCCACGGCGGGTGGAGGGGCAGCCAGGGACCGGCGAGGGTGAGGGCGGCGCTGGCGAGCAGCGCCACGCCGGCGAGGTGTCTGGCACGCGGGTGTGCGGTGACACCGAAGAAGCGCTGGGCGCCGAAGGCGCTGGCGAGCAGCGCTGGTGCCATGCCGAGGCCGAAGGCCGTCATGGTGGCAGCGGCCCGGACGGCGTCGAGTTGCAGCGTGGCGACGAGCAGCACGGTGTAGACGAAACCACAGGGCATCCAGCCCCACAGCAGGCCGAAGGCCACCGCGCGCGGCAGCGTGTCGACCGGCAGCAGCCGGCGCCCGAGCGGTGCGAGGCGGACCCAGAGCCGCCGGCCGACGCCGGCACCGGGGTCGCGAATCCGGCCGAAGGCGACGAATGCCCCGAACAACAGCGCCAGCACCGACAAGCCGCGCAAACCGCGGCTGACGGCCGGGATGTCGAGTGTGCCGAGCAGCCCGCCGAGCATGCCGCCGAACAGGGCGCCGGCCAGTGCGTAGGTGGCGATGCGCCCGAACTGATAGCCCAGCAGCAGGGCGGCCTGCGGTTTTCCGGCGGCATTTTTCGCCGTCGCCACGCCGAGTGCGGCCGAGATGCCGCCGCACATCACCAGACAATGGCCGCTCGCCGCCAGGCCGAGCAGCAGTGCGGCGCTCAGGGTCAGCCCGTCGATCATGCCGCGTCCCCGTCTTCGGCGGCGCCCGGGTTAGCCGATGATGTTGCGGCGTCCGCGCCCGCATCCGGGTCATCGAGTATCGGCACCAGGCCCGGTGTGTCCATGTCATCGAACTGGTCGTGGTCGACGGCCCAGAAGAACGCCACGCCGGCACCGACCACGAGCAGGATCGACAGCGGGATCATCACGACAAGGCTCAGCACGCCTCGACCCCCCGGGGTGCGGGCGCGTCGTCCGGCGCCGCGGTGCCGCCGCCGATGCGCAGCGCATTGAGCACCACGATCAGCGAACTCGCCGACATGCCGAGGGCGGCAAGCCAGGGCGGCACCATGCCGAGCGCGGCGAACGGCACGGCGGCGAGGTTGTAGGCCAGCGCCCAACGCTGGTTCTGGCGAAGGACCGTCAGCGTCTCGCAGGCCATTGCCCGCGCCTCGGCGAGCAGGCCGAGCCGTTCGCCGGCGAGGATGATGTCGCTCGTCGCCTGGGCGAGTTCGGCGCCCGAGGCGAGCGTCACGGCGATGTCGGCGGCGGCCAGGACCGGCCCGTCGTTGATGCCGTCTCCGGCCATGATGACGCGCGCCCCGCCGGCGCGCAGCGCCTTGAGTCGCGCCAGCTTGGCGGCCGGTGTCAGGCGCGCCCGCCAGTGGGTGATGCCGAGCTGTGCGGCGACATCGGCGACTTTGCCGGGTGCGTCGCCGCTCGCGATTTCGATGTCGAGCCCGTCCTGGGCCAGTGCGGTGATCGCCTCCCGTGCGCCGGGACGCAGCCGCTCGCCCAGCCGGAAACGGGCGATCGGCCCCTCGTCGTCGGCGAGCACCACGGCGTCTTCATCGCCCGGTGCCGGCGCCGGCACACCGTGCAGCGCAAAGCCGGCATGGCCGAGCCGCAGTCGCCGCCCGTCGACGAGTCCTTCCAGCCCACCACCGGCTTCGGTGCGCAATTCGCCGACGTTGATGCCGGTGGCCGTGGTGTGGGCCGCCGCGATGGCGCAGGCCACCGGATGCCGGCTGCCGCGCGCCAGGCTGGCGGCGAGGCGCAGTGCGGTCTCGCGGTCGATGCCATCGCGCCGGCAGTCGACGTGCTCCAGCGACAACCGGCGATCCGTCAGCGTGCCGGTCTTGTCGAAAACGACATGCGTGGCGCCGGCCAGGCCCTCGATGGCATCCGCACGCACCACCAGCACGCCGCGCCGCGCCAGCAGGGCGATCGCGCGGGTGAGCGCCGCCGGCACGGCGAGCGCAAAGGCGCACGGGCAGGACACGACCAGCACCGCGAGCGTCGCCGCGAAGGCCCGTGACGGATCGATGAGGCTCCAGCCGATCGCGGTGAGGGTGGCGAGGGCCAGCACCCGGGCGACGAATCCGGCGGCTGCGCGTTCGCCGGCCCGTGCCAGGCGTGGCCGCTCGGCGGCTGCGCGTGTCAACAATGCCACGATCCCGGCGAGCACGGTCTCGCCGCCCACCCGGGCGACGTCCATCACCGCGGGGCCCTCGACCACCAGGCTGCCGGCGATGAGTGCATCGCCCCGCCGCTTGAGGACGGGTGCCGATTCGCCCGAGAGCAACGCCTCGTCGACCCGGCAGCGGTCGCTCACCAGCCGGCCGTCCGCCGGAACGCAGCCGCCCTCGGCGACGTGGACGGTGTCGCCGGGGCGCAATTCCAGCGCGCCGACACGCTGCTGTGTGCCGTCGGCGGCGATGCGGTCGGCGAACAGCGGGGTCAGCCGCGCCATGGCGTCGCAGAGGTCGCCGGCGCGGTGACGGGCACGCATCTCGAGATAACGACCCACCAGCAGGAAGAACACGAACATGCTCACCGAATCGAAATACACCTCGGTGCCGCCACGCAGGATCTCGATGACGCTCGCCGCATAGATCAGCGCGATCGCCAGCGCCACCGGCACGTCCATGCCGGGGTGCCGCGCCTTGAGCGTGCGCCAGGCGCCGGTGAAGAACGGCCGCGCCGCATAGAACACCACGGGTGTCGCCACCAGCAGGCCCAGCCAGCGCAGCAGGTCGCGTGTCGCCGTGCCGGTGCCGTCGAAGGCGCCGAGGTACAGGCCGCTGGCGAACATCATCGCCTGCATCGCACCGAAGCCGGCGACGACCAGGCGCTTGAGTGCAGCGCGCGCCTCGCGCTGGCGCAGCTCGTCGAGCGCTGCCGCGTCGAGGGGCAAGGCCCTGTATCCGGTGCGGGCCAGCACCTCGAGTATCCGTGGCAGGGCACAGGCGTTGTCGTGCCAGACGATGTGCGCGCGTTGTGCACCCGCGTTGACGCGCACGCTGTCGATGCCGTCGAGCGCGCCGAGCGCGCGCTCGATCAGCCACACGCAGGCGCTGCAACGGATGCCTTCGATGAGCAGGGTCGACTCGCGCCGCCCGTCGTCGAGTTCGCGCACCACATGACGGGCCACTTCCGGACGCGTCCACGCAGCGTGATCCGGCGGCCCGTTGGTGGTTGCATCCGGCCGCTGTGCCGGTGCACTGCGCAGGCGGTAGTAATCGGCCAGCCCAAGCTGGTCGATCCATTCGGCGGCTGCCCGGCAGCCCTGGCAGCAGACCGGATGATGGCTTCCGGCCACACGGGCCAGCAAACGCTCGCCTTCGGGCAGCGGCTCGCCACAGTGCCAGCAGGCCGTGGCTGCCGCAGTCACTGCACCGCGCCCCCGGATGTCGCGGGTGGCGGCCCGGACGGGACCGGATGTGCCGTGGGCATGCCGAAAAGGACCGGCTGGGCCGTGGTCAGTGGTTCATCGGCATGGCGTGTGGCCAGCGCAACCAGGTGAATGCAGCCGGCGAGCGTCGCGGCGAGGAGCAGCCCGCCCAGCCAGACGACGGGCTGGTGGTACCAGGCACCGCGTGTCCCGGGCGCCGCCATCAGCGACCCGGCGCCGCAGCCTGCGCCCGCAGCCAGGCGGTGATGACGTGGATTTCCGCGTCGTCGAGGCGCGTGTTCCACGCCGGCATCATGCCGTTGCGCCCCTTGTGGAGGGTTTCTTCTATCGTCGCGAGATCGCCGCCGTAGAGCCAGGTGTCGTCGGCGAGATTCGGGGCGCCGAGGAAGGGATTGCCCTGGCCCTGCGGACCATGGCAACCGGCGCACATCGCGAACAGCGGCGCGCCGGCGGCTGCGGCCTCTGCGTCATGCGCGGCGCCGGACAGGCTCAGCACGTAATGGGCGACCTGGGTGGTGCCCGCGTCGCCCAGGGCGGCACCGAGCGGCGGCATCATGCCGTGACGCCCGGCGGCGATGCTGGCCTTTACGGCGCCGTCGTCGCCACCGTAGAGCCAGTCGCCATCGGCGAGGTCGGGTGCGCCGAGCAGGCGGTTGCCGCGGGCATCGCGGCCATGGCAGGCCGCGCAGTTGTCCATGAACAGGCGCGCACCGATCTGCAAGGCCGCCGGGTGTTCGCTGGCCAGCGCGTCGGTGGGCAGGGTGGCATAACGGGCCAGCGTTGCGCCGAGAATGGCGCGGTTGCCGGCGGTGTCGCGCTGCAGTTCACTGCCGGAGGTCCAGCCGAGGAGGCCCGCATAGGCGCCGAAGCCCGGATAGAGCAGCAGGTAGACCACGCACCACGCGAACATGCTCGCCGACAGGAAGACCCACCAGCGCGGCAGCCGGCGCACGCTTTCGCGCAGGATGCCGTGGGCCCAGACGTGGCCCGTCGTGCCGTCGTCGAGCGTCGGGATCCTGACCCGCTGGCCCCAGATGAACAGGAAGAACGTCACGCCGAGGTTGAGCACCACGAGGCACATCACCCACAGCGACCAGAACGGACTCATTCGGCATCCTCCGCATCGGCCATCGGCAGGCGGGCCAACGCCTCGTGCGTGGCCTTGTGACGGCCGTTCCAGGCCCAGATCCAGATGCCGATGAACGACAGCATCAGCACCGTCGTGATCACGCCGGAAAAATGTCCCCACAGGGCACTCATGGCGTGTCTCCCGCAGCAGCCACCACCGGGCGGCTGGTGCCCAGCCCCTGCAGATAGGCGATCAGCGCATCCAGCGCCGTCTTGCCCTCGAGCGCTGCCGGTGCAGCGGCGATGTCCGCATCGCTGTAGGGATCGCCGAGACGCCGCAGCGCGCGCAGGCGCGCCACGATGTCGTCGGCGTCGATCGACTCGTCGGCCAGCCACGGGTAGCCCGGCATGTTGGATTCCGGCACCAGCGCGCGCGGGTCGATGAGGTGCAGCCGGTGCCACTCGTCGGAATACTTGCCGCCGATACGCGCGAGGTCGGGCCCGGTGCGTTTGGAGCCCCATTGGTGGGGCCGGTCATAGACCGACTCCTCGGCCAGCGAGTAGGGCCCGTAGCGCTGCGTTTCCGCACGCAGCGCGCGGATCATCTGAGTGTGGCACACGTAGCAGCCTTCGCGCCGGTAGATGTCCCGGCCGGCGAGGCGCAACGGGTCATGGGGGACCACCGACGCGCCGGGCGCGATCGCGTGTGCCCGCACGAACAGCGGCGTGATTTCCGCCAGCCCGCCCAGCGACACCATGAGGGCGATGCAGATGCCGAGCAGGCCGGCGTGTTTTTCGATCTTTTCGAGATACCGGTAACCGTTGGCCACGGGATGTCTCCTGGTAAAAGGGGGCACGGGGCCTGACGATCAGGGCGTGGCCGGCAACGGCGCCGGGACCTGGTGCGGATAGGGCTCGGGCACCGGGATCGGCACCGGCTTGATGCGCCGCGCCCGGGCATCGGCCGCCGTGTGCCAGAGGTTCCACCCCATCACCACCATGCCGATGACCACCAGCAGACCGCCGGCGAACCGGATGTAGTAATAAGGTTTGGTGGCGATCAGCACATCCATGAAGGAATGCATCAGCGAACCGTTGGCGTCGGTGGCGCGCCACATCACGCCCTGGAGCAGGCCGGCGGTCCACATCGCCAGCACGTAAAGCAGCAGCCCGGCCATGTGCAGCCAGAAATGCGCGACCATTGCCCCGCGCGAGTGCATGGCCGGAACGCCCAGCGTGCGTGGTGCCATGGCGTAGATCGAGCCGATGGAGATCATCGCCACCCAGCCGATGGAGCCGGAATGGACGTGTGCGACCGTCCAGTCGGTGTAGTGCGTGAAGGCGTTGACGCTGCGGATGGCCATCATCGAGCCTTCGAAGGTCGATGCCGCATAGAACACCAGGGCGATGACGAGAAAGCGCGCCGCGACGTCTTCCCGCAGGCGGTGCCACGAGCCGTTGAACGTTAGCAGCCCGTTGGCCGCCGAGCCCCAGCTCGGCATCAGCAGCACGAGGGAAAAGGCCATGCCGACGGACTGCACCCAGTCGGGCAGTGCCGTGTAGAGCAGGTGGTGCGAGCCTGCCCACATGTAGACCGAGATGAGTGCCCAGAAATTGACGATGGAGAAGCGGTAGCTCCACAGCGGCTGCCTGGCCTGCCGTGGCACGAAGTAGTACATCATGCCGAGGAATCCGGCGGTGAGGAAGAACGCCACGGCGTTGTGCCCATACCACCATTGCACCATCGCATCGACGGTGCCCGTCCAGACAGGGTAGGAGTGGGTCAATGACACCGGCAGCGCGAGGTTGTTGACGATATGCAGCAGCCCGACAGCGATGATGAAGGCACCGTAGTACCAGTTCGACACGTAGATATGGCGGATGCGCCGCCGGGCGAGCGTGGTGAAGAACACCGTGCCGAAGGCCACCCAGACCACTGCGATGAGGATATCGACGAACCACTCCGGCTCGGCGTATTCCTTGCTCTGCGTGATGCCGAGCGGGATGGTCAGCATGCCGAGCAGGCAGGCCAGCTGCCAGCCCCAGAACGTGAAACTGGCCAGCCCGGGTAGTGCCAGCCGCGCATGCCCGGTGCGCTGCACGACGTAGTAGCAGGTGCCCATGAGGGCCGAGCCACCGAAGCCGAAGATCACGCCGAAGGTGTGATCCGGACGCAGCCGGCTGAAGGTCAGCCACGGGATGTCGAAGTTCAGCGCCGGCCAGGCGAGTTGTGCGGCGACGTAGAGGCCGTTGGTCATGGCCGCGACACCCCAGATGGCGGCCCCGAGCAGGAAGCGGCGCACGATGTGATCGTTGTAGGTTTCGCCAGTCATCGGCACTCCCGCCCGGACTTAAAGATATATTTAAAAGGCGGGAATTATACCCGTTCTTTTTTTGAAATCACTCTAAACCAGGCGCCCGGTCGGGCACCGCGGCGGTCCTTTCGCAGGTGCCGGGGTGGAAACCGCGGCTGCGGTGCCGCCCGACCGCCGGGGAAAAACGCCCGGGCTGTCCGGGGTCAGGGCGCGAGGGCGGAAGGGCCCGGGGGGGCGCCGAAGGTGTATCTGAGGATCGCCAGGTCGCCGTAGTTGACGATGCCATCGCCGTTGAAATCGGCGTCGGCGTCCGTGGTGGCAAAGCGGCTGCGAAAGAGGGAGAGGTCGGCGAAATTGACCATCCCGTCATTGTTGAGGTCGGCATCGCAGAGGTTGCCGTAGCCGTCGCTGTCGCTGTCGCGCTGGTCGGCATTGGGCACCTGCGTGCAGTTGTCGCAGGCATCGCCGATGCCGTCGCCGTCGCCATCCTCCTGGCCGGGGTTGGCCACCGACGGGCAGTTGTCGGTCTCGTCGAGGGTGCCGTCGCCATCGGTGTCGGGCGCCGGCTGCACGTCGAGCAGCCAGGCCAGCGCGTGGTCCCAGTCGATGGCCGGCTGGGCCGCCCCGGGCACCACGCGCAGTGCATAGCGCCGCCCGGCCGCCAGTTCCACGTACAGGTGCTCGCTGGATTCCCCGGTGCTCGCCGAGCCGCTGACCAGCGTCCAGTGGGCATCATCGGTGGCGTCGTAGAGCATCAGGTCGAGGTCATGGCGTGTTGCCGTGCCATCGAACTTGCGGCTCGTGCCGCCGTTGACCTGCAGGTGCCAGACCAGCGCGGCGCTGAGCATGGCCGGAGTGGCCTGCACGGGCAGGAAGTAGGTGCCGGTGGCGTTGCTGCCGCTGGCCCCGCCGAAATGCGGGTCGTAGTCGAAGCCGGCAGCGGCGACGCTGCCGCCACCGGCTGGCGCGTCTTCCAGGCTGTTGTGCTCACCACCGCCGAGGATGGCGTGGCTGCGGGCGATGTCCGCCTGGCCGGCGCCGTAGCGGGTGTCGAGGCCATTGCTGCTGCGGTGGCTGGCCAGTTGCCGCCAGTCGCTGATGTCCGCCCCGGACGTGTTGGCCGTCTGGCGCCGTGCGCCCGCCATCAGCACCGCCTTGATGACCTCGCTGCGCCCGGCGTTGCGCACCGTGAGTCCGGCGCGCGTGGTCACGGACGAGCTGACGGGGTCGCCGGACAGCGCCGGGTTGTCCTGTGCGGTCTGCACCAGCAGCGCCGCCAACGCGCTGAGCCGGCCGGCGGCCTGGCTGGTGTTGGGGGCCGGCACGACGATGTCGGGCCGGGTGCGCCCCGCCGTGTAGAGGGCGTCGACCACCACGGTCCCCTGGCCGTGAAGGCCATCGCTGCGCCCGACCGCGATCACGTTATCCGCGCTGGAGAACAGCGGCGGGTTGCTGCCGCTGTTGGTCAGGCCGATGACCTGGATGAACTCGTCGCGGGCGATCAGCCAGTCCATGCGCCGCAGGACCTCGCCATCCATCGTGCCCGTGGAGCCCACCCAGCTGTGGTTGCCGATGCGTGCCGCCACCGCCCGCGGCTGACCGCTGGTGCCGATCGACGGCGTGCTCAGCACGCCATTACCCAGCCAGTCGCTGGCGCCGTAGACGAAAATGGTGCCGATGGCGGCAGCCGGCGAGCTGGTCAAGCCATAGAACTGCCGACCCACCGAGGTGGCGTGGCCGGAGTAGACGCCAGCCGGCGCACCGGAAACGTTGGTGAGGGTCTTGCCGCTGAACTCGGCATCACCAGGGTTGGGCATCCAGGTGTCCTGGCCTTCGACCGTGACGGGTGCCTCGATGTGTGCCACCGGCACGCCGTTGCCGTCGGGCGCCGAGGCGCCGAGGGCCTCCTGCAGGGTGCTGAAGCCGATGTCGTCCCGGTAATCGGCCAGCGCCGCCGCGGGCAGCAATGCCGCCCCCAGCGACCACGCCAGCCATGCGGGTGCCGTGCGGGCTGGAGGGCGGGTGCTCATCCGGTCACCGGCACGGCTGTCAGTGTTGCCCGGTACGGTCCGGCCACCCACTCAGGCGCGGCGCCGGCGGCGCAGCGCCAGTCCACCGAGGCCGGTCAGCAGCAGCCACGCGCCGGCCGGCAGGGGCACGGCAGCCACGGCATTGATCGTTGCGCCGCCGAGGCCCACTTCGAGCGGCTCGAAGCCGTCGGTCGGGAAAAACGCGCCGAAGGTGCTGTTGAGGCTGAGGATGACCTCGCCCGGACCGATGCCACCGCTCAGATCGACCTGCAGATCGCCGAGCTTGTGCAGGCCGCCGAAACCGGCGAAGTTGCCGAGATGGATCTCCACGTCGTTGTCGGCCAGTTCAGTGCCGAAACCCGAGAAGGCCGGGTCGAGTGCGCTGCCCGTGAACCAGTCGGAGGGTGTGAAGGCGCCATAGGCGATCGGCCCGCTGAAGGCGAGGTCGATGCCGCCGCCGACGGTCTGGTCGTCGAAGTCCATGAACAACTCGAGGGTCACCGAGCCCAGGCCGACGTATGCATCCTGGGTCGACGGTGTGAGGTAGATGAGATTCGCCGCCTGGGCCACCGGGGTGCCGGCCAGGGCGAGCGCTGCGACCAGGCTGCAGAATGAGTGTTTCATGCCGTCCTCCACAGATCAGGGCATTATTATTCCGACGTTCTGTCCGGCCAGCTGACCGGGCCCCTTTTGTCGACACCTTCGCGCGGCACTGTAACAAAGTCGCCACACGCCATCCCGGCATCTTCACATAAGCGGATGACCCGCCGGTGATGGCCTGATGTCCGTGATGTTGCGTTTCAGGCGGCGGCCCTCGCGTTGTCCTTGCCCGGCGTGGACCGTGTCTTACACGCCCTCCGGCTGCTGCACCTGCACCTGCACCACCCCGACCTGCGGCGGAATCAGCTTGTAGACCACCGGCGTCACGAGCCGGGCGAAGAGGGTCGAGCTGATCAGCCCGCCGATGATCACCCAGGCCATCGGCGAGTAGAGGCCGATGTTCTGGGCGGCGAGCACCGCAAGGCCGCCGATGGCCGTGGCGGACGTCAGCAGGATGGGCAGGAAGCGGATTTCGCCGGCGCGTTCGATGGCTTCGTCGAGCGGCACGCCGTCGGCGCGCAGCTGGTTGGTGAAGTCGACGAGCAGGATCGAGTTCTTGATCTCGATGCCGATCAGGGCGATGAAGCCGATGCTGGCGGTGAAGGAGATGTCATTGCCGGTGACGAGCAGCATCACCAGCCCGCCCATCACGCCAAGCGGCACGATGGTCAGGACGATGAGCGTCGAGAGGAAGCTGCCGAATTCGAGGACGAGAATGGCGAAGATGCCGAACAAGGCGACGATGATCGCCGTACCGATGCCGGCGAAGGACTCGGCACCCGATTCGGCCTCACCACCGAGCACATAGCGGTAGCCGGGCGGCCAGTCGAGTGCATCGAGTCGACGCACCACCTCGGCCGTCACCCTGGCGGTGTTGTGGCCACGTTCGACCTCGGCATCGAGCGTCGCACTGCGCGCCCGGTCGTAGCGCTGGATCTGCGCCGGCGCCCGTTCGAACTGCAGGGTGGCGAGTTGCGCCAGCGGCAGCAGTTCGCCGCCGGGCATGGGGATGCGCACCTCGTCGAGCGCACCGAGGTCGGCGCGCGCGCCGACGGGCGTACGGACCATGATGTCGTATTGTTCGCCGTCGGCATCCTTCCAGGTGCCGGCGGGGATGCCGGCCACCGACAGGCGCACGGCGCGGTCGAAGGCCACGGTGGGCACGCCGAGCAGGCCGGCTTTCTGCCGGTCGACGGCCAGGCGCAGGTTGGTGCGCGGCACACGCAGCGGGTTCATGACGTCGCGTGTGCCGGGCGTGCCTTCGAGCAGGGACTCGACTTCTCCGGCAAGGCGTTCGATCACGTCGAGGTCGGGCCCGACCACGCGCACGGCGATCGGCGCCGAGATCGGCGGTCCGTTGACGAACTCGCGGACATAGATCCGCGCCCCCGGCCAGCTGGACAGCGTCTCGCGCAATGCGTCGAGGCGTCGCGGCGTGCGCCGCGTGTCGTAGCCGTGCAGCAGGACGAAGACCTCGCCGAAGTTGGCCGCATCGCGCCGCGGGATGTGGTTGTAGTAGACCTGCGGGTTGCCGTGACCGACGTTGGTGAACCAGCCGCGCACCTCGGGCATTGCCTCGAGCTGCGTCTCGACGAAGCGCAGCGCGGCATCGGTGGCGGCGAAGCTGGTGCCGTCCGGGGCATCGACCTGGATGAGAAACTGCGGCGTGTCGGCCTTGGGGAACAGGCTGGTGCCGATCAGCGGCACCAGCAGCGCCGAGGCCAGCAGCGCGCCGCCGACACCGGTGAGCACGGTGGCCCGGGGTCGTGCCAGGCAAAAATGCAGCGCCGGGCGATAGACGCGGTGGATGAGGCCCATCAGTCGTTGCAGCAGCGCGTTGGGTTCGCCGTGGTCCCCGGCCTTCAGCAGGCGGCTGGCGAGGAAGGGAATGACGAACAGTGCGATGAGCAGCGAACCCGTGATCGTCGCCACCACCGTCATCGGCAGGATGCGGATGAACTTGCCGGCGGTGCCCGGCAGGGCCAGCAGCGGCAGGAAGGCGAAGACCAGCGTCGCCGTGCAGCCGAGCACGGCGACGGCGATCTGGCGCGTGCCGGCCAGTGCGGCGCGTGTCCGGCTGTAGCCCATGCGCAGGTGCCGGGCGATGTTCTCGACGACGACGATGGAATCATCGACCAGCAGGCCCAGCGACAGCACGCAGCCGGCGATCGACAGCTGGTTGAGTGAATAACCGAGAAACAGCAGCGCGACGAGGCCGAAGGCCAGCGACATCGGAATCGAGATCATGACGATGCCGGCGGCGCGCAAGCCGAGCGGCAGCAGCGTGATGGCGACCACGCCGATGGCGATGGCGAAGTCGGCATAGAGACGGCCGAGGCGTGCGTCGACGTTGCGCCACTGGGCAAAGCCGTGCTCGAGGCGGATGCGCGCCGGCAGATCGCGGGCGAAACCGGCCAGCGCCGTGTCGATGCGCCGGCTGACCTCGAGCACGTTGTGGCCCTCCTTCTGGTTGGCGGTGACGAACACGGCTCGCTCGCCGCGCCAGCGGCCGATGTGCGTCCACGGCTGTTCGTCCCAACGCACTGCGGCGACGTCTCCAACGCGCACGATGTGCCCTTCGGCCGTGGTGGCGACCACCGTCTGGCGCACCTCGTCGAGTGAACGGTAGCTGCCCGAGGTCTTGAGGGTGAAACTGCGTGGCCCGAGATCGATGAAGCCGGCCGGCACGCTGGCGTTGTCGCTGGCCAGCGCATCGATGAGCCGGTCCGGCGCCAGGCCCAGCCCGGCCATGCGTCCGAGGTCGACCTCGACGCGCAGCTCGCGGCGCGGGTGCGCCCAGGCCTCGGCGGTGCGCACGCCGTCGATGGTCTTGAGCAGGTCCTTGAGTTCGCGCGCACGGTCCTCGAGCTCGCGGTACGGCGCGTCGGCAGAGACCAGTGCCAATTGCACGATGTTGACCAGCCCCGGGCTGAGCTTCTGGATCTCGATGCGCTGGATCTCGCCCGGCAGCACGGCGCGCAGCGCGTTGACCTCGCGCACCACCTCGTCGTATTTGCGGTCGGGGTCGGTATCGGCCTCGAACTCGATCTTGATCGCGGCGATGCCGTCGAGGATCGTGCTCTCGATGTCGCGCACGTCGTCGAGTTCGGCGAGCTGGTCCTCGACCGGCTTGACGACCAGTTGCTCGACCTCGCGCAGGTCGGCACCGGGATAGATGACGTGGACGAGGAAGTTGGAGGTCTTGAACGACGGGTCCTCCTCGCGCGGGATATTGTGGAAAGCGAAGGCGCCGAGGACGACGAGGCAGAGGAAGGCGACCAGCGTGAACTGGTGGTGGCGGACCGGGAATGCCAGCACGCTCATGGCGTGCCGGTGAGGGCCAGGGCTGCGCCGTCCTCGAGATACAGCGCGCCCTCGGTGACGACGCGCTCGCCGGCGGCGACCCCTTCGGCGAGTGCCGCCGTCGCCTCGCCGATGAAGGCCACGCGCACCGCCCGGCGCACCGCGTGTGTGCCGTCGACGACGTAGACCGAAGCCGTGTCGCGGTCGCCGGCGACCAGTGCAGCGATGGGCACGTGCACCAGCGGGCGTGAGGCGGCCGGCTGGATCTCGACGCGGGCGACGAGGCCGCTGACCAGGCGCGGCGGTGCCTCGGCAAGCACCAGCTCGGCGGTGAACAGCCCGCTGGAAGGCTCGGCGGCCCCGGCCACTTCGCTCACCCGTGCCGGCCAGCGCTGCCCGGGGAAGGCATCGATATGCACCGCGGCCGGGTCGCCGGGCGCAACGCGCACGATGTCGCGGTCGGCAAGCGCCACACGCAGCACGTGGCCGCGGCTGTGCGCGCCGACGACGAGCACGGTCTGGCCGGCGGCGACCTGCTCGCGTTCCTCGGCCAGGCGGTGCAGGACGACGCCGTCCAGCGGCGCCTCGATGACCGACAGGTTGCGGTTGAAGTGCGCGCTGCGCAGTCGCGCCTCGGCCAGCGCCGCCTGGGTCGCGAGGTCGTCGTGAAGGGTCTGCGAGATCACGCCTTCGGCGCGCAGGCTGTCGCCGCGTGCCAGGTCGCGCTGTGCCTTGGCGGCCAGTTCCCGGGCTTCTTCAAGCTGGGCATCGATCTCCGTCAGCTCGATCTCGGCGAGCGTCTGGCCCTTGCGCACGCGGTCGCCGTCGCGCACCGCGATGCGCCGGATCACGCCACCCTGCTTGAAGGCCAGCCGCAACTCGTCGCGCGCCACGATCACGCCGCTGGTGCGCACCGCGGGTGTGCCCGGGCCGGTCACGGCCTGCGCGGTGCGCACCGGGCGCGCGGCGGCTGGTCCGGGTTCTGCGCCGCCCTGGCAGGCCGCGACGAGCAGTGCCGTGGCCAGCAGCGGCGCCAGCCGGCCAACCGGCTTCGGCAGAAGCCTCACGATGGTGCGCCGATGGCGTGGCGGGCCAGCGCCAGCGCGTGCTCGACCAGCTGGGCGGCGTCGTGGCCGTCGTGGGCGATGGTGGCGGCTTTGGTGCGTGCCAGCTGGATGGTGCCGTGCATGAAGCCCCACAGCGTCAGCGCCACCAGCGAGGGCGGTCCGATATCGGCGCGCAACGAGCCGTCGGCCAGCCCGCGCCCGATACAGCCGACCAGCAGCGCGTGCAGCCGGTCGCTGGCGGCGGCACAGGCCGCGGCCTGGGCCTCGGGCGATGCGCCGTCGGCCTGGCGTGTCTCGAAGCGTGCCAGCACCTCGAAACGGACCGGGCACTCGACCGAAAAGGTGACATAGGCGCGGCCGATGGCATCGAGTTGGTTGCGGCCGCAGGACTGACCGCCGGCGGCCGCGGTGAAGCGCCCGTGCAGGGCATCGAGGGCGCGGGCGCAGATGCCGAGCAACAGGTCGGTCTTGTCCTTGAAATAGACGTAGATCAGGGCGCGCGACAGGCGCGCGTGACGCGCCACCTGGTCCATGGTCATGGTGTCGATGCCGTGCGCGGCGACGATGGCTTCGGCGGCGTCGAGGATCTCGCCGCGGCGGCGTTCCTTTTCTTCGAGGCGGCGGGCGGCGAGGTCGTTCATGCCGGCAAGGCTAGCCGACATGTTGACAAGGCGTCAATGAATGGATGGCTGTCTTGCGCGATGCGTCACGCCGACGGGCTCAGAAGCGGTTGACCTCGAACTTCTCCACCGCCTCGCCGCGCAGGATGTAGTCGGCGTCGGCGATGTCGCTGGTCCAGGGCTGGGTCGACAGGGTGCCGGTGATCCACACCGGGTCCTCCATCGACTTGAGCAGCCAGGGCTTTTTCAGCCTGACGAAGACGATCTGGTTGGAAGGCGGCGGGGGCACGTGGATGCAGGCGCCAAACCACGGCACGAGCAGGAATTCGCTGAGCAGCCCGCCTTCGTCGGATTCCAGCGGCACCACGTAGCCGGGCAGCTTGACGTACTGGCCATCCAGCGACTTCACCGGGTTGTACGGGTACATGTGGACGAAGGGCGACTGGGGGCGGTCGGGGCTGCGTTCGCCGAGCGAATACTCGACGGGTGGCACCGGCGCCGGCGGGGTTGTCCCGGGCGGCGGCACGAGGTCGTCCCAGCTCAGTTCGCGTGGTTGCGGCGCGCCCGCTGCGGCCGCCAGGGTGGAGAGCAGCAGGCAGGGCAGCAGGGTGTGGCGCATGGCTGGGGTCCTGTCGGTCAGGTGCGGAGGGTCAGGCCGTCGCTGAGCGCATTGCGGCAGGCCCGCCAGGCCGGCAGTGTACCGATGAGCAGTGCAGCACCGACCAGCCCTGCGGCAACCTGCGCATCCCACGTACCGGGCGGCTGGATGACGAGGTAGAGCCCGAAGCGTGCCTCGATGAGCGGCACGGCGCCGAGCAGCAGCCCGTAGACCATCGCGAAGCCGAGCAGTACACCGCCGACTGCCAGCAACCCCGCCTCGCTGACCAGCAGCACGAAGAGGTGCCACGGCCGGGCGCCGACCGCGCGCAGCACGGCCATCTCGCGGCGCCGCTCGTTGAGGCTGACCAGCACCGTGGTCAGCATGCCGAGCAGGCCGCCGAGGACGACGAAGCCGCTGACCACGAGCAGCGCGCCTTCGGCGATGCCGGTCAGGCCCCACAGCTGCTGGAGCGCGACGCCGGGAATGACGGCCGACAGCGCCTCCGCCGGGTACTCGTTGATGGCCCGCTGGAGGCGGAAGATCGCCACCCGCGAGCGCAGCCCGACGAAACCCGCGGTGATGTGCTGCGGCGTCAGGTCCATGCGCCGGATCTCGTCCACCGGCGTCGACTCGCCCGGTGCGCCGGACTGCCAGTCGAGGTGCATGGCCTCGATGCCGGCCAGGCTGACGTGCACGGTGCGGTCGACCGGTGTGCCGGTGCGCGCGAGGATGCCGCGGACAACGAAGGGTTTGTCGCGGTGCTCGGCGAAGCTGTGCGCGCCGAGCCCGTGGGCGATCACGACCGCCTGGCCGAGCGTATAGCCCAGTTCGCGGGCCACGTCGGCGCCGAGCACGGCATCGAAGACGTCGTCGAAGGGCTGACCGGCGGCAAAGGCCAGCGGCCGCTGGCGGCCGTGGCGGAAGTGGGTGAAGTAATCCGTCGAGGTGCCCATGACGCGGAAGCCGCGGTGCGAATCGCCGAGCGAGATGGGGATGGTCCATGCCACCTCGCGCCGGGCGCCGATCTCCTGCCAGGTCTGCCAGCTGATGTTGTTGGTCGGATTGCCGATGCGGAACACGGAATAGAGCAGCAGGTTGAGTTCGCTGCTGCGCGCGCCGACGATGAGGTCGGTGCCGGAAATCGTGCTGCTGAAGCTGGCCCGCGCGCCGCTGCGGATGCGCTCCACGCCGAGCAGCAGGGTGACGCTGACGGCGATCGAGAGCAGCGTCAGGAATGCCGTGCCGCGCCGGTTCCACAGGCTTGCGGCGGCGAGCCGCGTGATGGCGCCAGGGCTAGACACCGGCCGCGCCTGCCGCGTTCAGTTCGCCGAGCGCGATGCAGCGCCCGAAACGCCCGGCCAGCGAGCGGTCGTGGCTGACGAAGATGACGGCGCTGCCGGCACCACGGCACTCGTCCATGAGCAGGTCGAGAAAACCACGGCGTGCATCGTGGTCCAGCGATGAGGTCGGTTCGTCGGCAATCACCAGTTCGGGCCGGCCGATCAGGGCACGTGCCGCCGCCACCCGCTGCTGCTGGCCGATGCTCAGGCGCGTGACCTCGCGGTGGAGGATGTCGTCGGCACCGAGCCCAAGCGTGCCGAGAAGGCGGCGGCCCTCGTCGGCCAGCGCAAGCCCGCCGGCCGTGGCCCTCTCGCGCCGCCCGGCCGAGAAGCGGCATGGCAACAGCACGTTTTCCAGCACGGACAGGTAGGGCAGCAGGTTGAACATCTGGAAGATGAAACCGATGTGTGCGGCGCGCAGGGCGTCGCGCTGCGCGCCGCTGCGGCGGCCGAGGTCGTGGCCGAGCACCTCGACGGTACCGCGTTGTGCGGTCAGCACGCCACCGATGAGCCCGAGCAGCGTGCTCTTGCCGCAGCCGCTGGGGCCGTGGATGAACAGCCGCTCGCTGGCGGCGATGTCGAGTGCCGGGATATCGAGCAGGGGGGGTGACCCCGGCCAGCCGAAGCGCACATCCCTGAGGCGGACGAGCGTTGCGGTCATGCCTTCAGCGGCGCGTGTCGAGGGGCACGTCGGGGCGCGTGCGGTCGATGACCCGCCGCGTCTGGTCGTCCGGCGTGACCAGGGCGACCTCGATGTGCTCGAGGAGGGGAAAGACGTCGAAGAGGCCCGGTGTCAGGCGGGTGAGCTGCTGCGGCTGCGCGCAGTCGAAGGTCCAGCGGGCCGACACGTCGCTGTGGATGTCCCGGTCGCCGTCGTGGCCTTCGTCGTGGTCGTCGTCATGTCCGTGATCGTCATGCCCCGCCTGTTCCGGTGCCGCCGTCGGCAGGTGGTATTCGGCTTGGGCGAGCCGGCAGCCCGCCGCCGCCGGCAGCCCGACCAGCGTCGCGGCATCGCTCAGGGCCGCCCGCACCTCGCCGAGCCGGGTTCGTTCGGCCGCTGTGCGCGGCGCGTGTTCAAAGCCGAGGAAGTTGACGGCCGGACCGTCCAGCTCGACCTGCAGCGTGCGCCCCTCGAGGGCGATGTCGAGCGTCGCCGTGCCGTGCACGTGGCGGCCCGGATCGCGCCGCACCGCTTCGTCCGCGCCGGCCGCGGTCAGTGCGGCCAGCAGGGCCAGTGCGCCGGCCGCGGGTCTGCGGCTGCGGTTGCCATTCATCGTTCCACATCCCTGCCGCTGACGACGGCCGTGATCGAGGGGGGCGCATGGCCAGGCCCGACCTGCCCGGCCGCCAGCCGGCGATTGTAGTCATGGTAGGCCGCCACGGCACGGTGGCCGAGCAGCCACAGCACCGGGATGTTGACCATCAGCATCAGCCCGGTGCCGAGCCCGCTGAGGTTGTCGAGCTGGGCATCGGTGCGCAGGAAACCGAGCGTGGCCACCACCGCCAGGGCGCAGTACACGTAGTGGAAGGCGCGGATCCAGCGCGCGCCGCCGAGGAAGACCACGCCCTGCTCGGCGTAATAGCTGTACGAGATCATCGTCGAAAGGGCGAACAGCCACACGGCCAGCGTCACGATCCAGCGGCCCAGCCCGGGCAGCACGCTGTCGAAAGCCCGCGCTGTGAGCGTCGCACCGGGATAGCTGACGTAGATGCCGCCATCGACGAGCCGCGGCGGGGCTGTGCCCGCGAGGATGTCCCACTCGACGCGTGGCCCGCCACCGCTGCTGACGACCTTGCCGGTGAGGCGGCGGAGGCCGTTGTCGTTGCGCGGGTCGGGGGTGCCCTCGACGATGACGAAGACCTCTTCGCCGCCCCAGCCACCGGGGCGTGCGGGGGCATCGATGGCGGGCAGCGTCCAGCCACCCGGTGCGGTGATCAGCTGCGCACCGGGCGGCAGGGTGGCCTCGGCAGGCCGGTTCCACGTGCCGGTGACGATGATGACGAGGGCGGTCAGCGTGCACACGACGAGGGTATCGATGAACGGCTCGAGACCGGCGACCAGTCCTTCACGGACCGGTTCGCGGGTCTTGGCCGCACAATGGGCGATCGGCGAGGTGCCCTGTCCGGCTTCGTTGGAGAAGATCGCGCGCTTCATGCCGTACATGAAGGCATAGCCCATGGTGCCGCCGATGAAGGCGCCGCTGCCCTCTGCCGGGGCAAAGGCCGAGCGCAGGATCAGCATGAACATGGCCGGGATCTCGCCGACATGCATGGCCAGCACGTAGACGGCGGCGCAGAAGTAGATGACCAGCATCAGCGGCACCAGGCGCCCGGCCACCGCGCCGATGCGGCGGATACCGCCGATGATGACGAGGCCGACGAGCACGGCGAGGACCGTGCCGCTGACCACCGACGGCACGCCGAAGTAGGTCTGGGTCAAAGCCCCGACGTTCCATGCCTGGAACATGTTGCCGCCGGTCACTGCCATCACCAGCAAGGTGAGACAGAACAGGCTGCCGATGGCGCGTCCGGCCAGGCCGAACCCCGCGGAGCGCTCGCCCAGTGCCCGCGCCACCACCCACATGGTGCCGCCGTGCGGGTTGTCGGGTTCGTCGACGTTGCGATAGAGCATCGCCAGCGTGACCTCGACCGCCTTGAGGGCCATGCCGAAAAAGCCCACCACCCAGATCCAGAACACCGCGCCGGGCCCGCCGAGGCTGATGGCCATCGCCACGCCGCCGATGTTGCCGAGGCCGACGGTGGCCGACAGGGCCGCCGACAGGGCCTGGAAGTGGTTGATCGCGCCCGGGTCGGTGGGGTCGTCGTAGCGGCCGCGGAGGATCCTGAAGCCGTGGCCCAGCGCGCGGAACTGGACGAAGCGCGTCCACAGCGTGAAAACGATCCCGGTGGCCAGCACCAGGAAGAGCACGTAGTCGTGCCAGAGGACGGCATTGGCTGTGGCGAGGAAACGGTCGAAACCGTTCAATGGCCCGGCCCCTCGAGGATCGCCGTCACGCCCATGCCGCCGGCAGTGCACACCGAGATGAGCCCGCGCCCCCGGCCGCGCGCGTGCAGCAGGCTGGCCATCGTGCCGAGGACGCGCGCGCCGGTGGCGGCGAACGGGTGGCCGATCGCCAGGCTGCCGCCCCTGGTGTTGAGCCGGCTGCGATCGAGCGGGCCGAGCGGCGTGGTGCGGCCCAACCGCTCGCGGCAGAAGTCGGGCGATGCCCAGGCTTCGAGCGTGGCCAGCACCTGGGCGGCGAAGGCCTCGTGGATTTCGTAGAGGTCGAAATCGCCGAGGCCGAGGTCGGCGTCGGCGAGCATGTCGGAGACGGCATACGCCGGGGCCAGCAGCAGGCCTTCCTTGTGGATGAAATCCACAGCGGCGACCTTGCCGTAGCGCAGCCACGCCAGCACCGGCAGGTCACGTTCGCGCGCCCAGGCCTCGGAGGCCAGCAGCACGGCACCGGCCCCGTCGGTCAGGGGCGTGCTGTTGCCGGCGGTGAGCGTTGCCTGTGGCCCCGGGTCGAAGGCGGTGCGCAGCCGTGCAAGCTGCTCGGGCGAGCTGTCGGCGCGGATGTTGTTGTCGCGGGTGGCGCCCCGGAACGGCACCACGAGGTCACGATAGAAGCCCTCGTCCCAGGCCCGTGCGGCCTTGCGGTGGCTGTCGAGCGCCAGTGCGTCCTGGGCCTCGCGGGTGATGCCCCACGCCCGGGCCGTCAGCTCGGTGCTCTCGCCCATCGAGCGCCCGGTGCGCGGCTCGACGACCCCGGGCAGCACCGGCCGGAAGTGCCGGGGGCGCAGCCCGAGCCAGGGTTTGAGCCGGGCCGCGGCCGAGCGGCCGCGATGGCTCGCCAGCAGCAACTGCCGGTAGCCCTCGTCGTAGACCACCGGGATGTCGCTGATGGTGTCGGTGCCGCCGGCGATGCCGGCCTCGATCTGCCCCAGGGCGATCTTGCTGCCGATGAGGATCGCCGCCTCGAGGCTGGTGCCGCAGGCGCGCTGGATGTCGAAAGCCGGGGTCTCCGGGGCCAGGCCGCTGCCCAGCACGCATTCGCGCGCCAGGTTCCAGTCGCGGCTGTGCTTCATGACCGCGCCCAGCGCCACGTCCCCGAGGCGGGCCCCGCGCAGGCCCAGCGCCTCGACGAGGCTTGCCAGCACGGCCGTCATCATGTCCTGGTTGCTGGCGCCGGCGTAGGCCGTATGGGCGCGGCAGAAAGGGATCCGCTTGCTGGCGACGACGGCAACTCGGCGGGTTTCGCGCAGGTGCATGGACGCTTCCCTTCAGGTGGCGGAGTTCAGGCGTGCTGGCCGAAGCCAGGTGCGCCGGATTCGAGGTATTCGGCCTCCAGCGCGGTGCTGTCGCGGCCGAGGATGGGGTTGCGGTGGGGGAAACGGCCGAATGCCGCGATGATGTCCCGGTGCAGTTCGGCGAACTGCGCGAAGGTGGTGAAGGTTGCCTTCAATGTGCCGGGCACCCCGTTGGCCAGGCCCTCGTAGATGCGCACCGAGCGCTCCTGGATCTTGAGCGACTCGGCGTGCTGGAGGGGCATGAAGAAGAAAACCTGCTCGATGGGCGAGAGCTGGCGGAAATCGCCGTGCATGGCCCCTTCGACGCACACCTTGAGGGCCTGGGCATCGCGGGCAAAGGCCTGGCGGGTGCCGCGGTGGATGTTGCGCGGGAACTGGTCGAGCAGCAGGATCAGGGCCAGCCGCCCGTGCGGGGTGGCCGCCCAGCCGTCGAGTGCCCCGGCAGCGGCCTGTGCCACCAGCCCGCCGAAGCGCTGGCGGATCTCCCCGTCGAAAGCCGGATCGGCGTTGAACCAGCGCTCCATGCGCCCGTCGAGACTGGGTTCGTCGTGCAGCGCGTCGCTGAACCAGAAGTCCAGGATGTGCCGGATCTCGCCATCGGGCTCGTTGTTGCTCATGCCGGCGATGATTGCATGCGTGTTTCTGCTCCGGCAATGGTCGCCACCGGCCTTGCCCTGCCCCGGACGTTGAGCCCGGACCCCCATGTCTACTATCATCGCGCGTCCGGGTGACCGGGCCGAGCCGGCCGCAATGTGCCGTGAGGCACCGCGACAAAGCCGCCAGAGCGCAGCGCCCCCGACCGATTTCGTCCACACGGAAGCCATCAGACGCGTGCCGTACTGCGGCCGCGCCAGCCAGCCATGAGCGACAACATACCAGCAAAGGGCCCGGCGCACGCCGGGGTGCGCCGCCAGGCCGCACACCGCCAGCCGCCGCGCCAGGGGCTCTACGACCCGGCCTTCGAGCACGATGCCTGCGGCGTCGGCTTCGTCGTCGACATCAAGGGCCGCAAGTCGCATGCCGTGCTGCGCGACGCGATCACGGTGCTGCGCAATCTCGACCACCGCGGCGCGTGCGGCTGCGAAGCCAACACCGGCGACGGCGCCGGCGTGCTCCTGCAGATGCCCCATGCCTTCCTCGACAAGGTCTGCAGGGAGGCGAAGATCACCCTGCCGCCGGCCGGGCGCTATGGCAGCGGCCTGTTCTTCCTGCCGCGCAATGCCACCAAGCGCCGTCGCCTGGAAGAACGCTTCGAGCAGATCGTGCGCTCCGAGGGTCAGAAGTTCCTCGGTTGGCGCAAGGTGCCGACCGACAACAGCTCGCTCGGCGAGACGGCCCGCGCCTCCGAGCCGCTGGTCCGCCAGGCCTTCATCGCCGCCGGCGACGACATCACCGACACGCTGCACTTCGAGCGCGTGCTGTATGTGATCCGCAAGCGTGCCTACAGCGAAATTCGCGTCTCGACCATGGACGGCTCGGAGTTCTTCTACATCTGCAGCCTGTCGAGCCGCACCCTGGTCTACAAGGGCATGCTGCTCACCGAGCAGCTTGCCAGCTACTACCCCGACCTCGATGACCCGGCGATGGAAACGGCGCTGGCGCTGGTCCATTCACGCTTCAGCACCAACACGTTCCCGAGCTGGGATCGCGCCCACCCCTACCGCTTCATCGCCCACAACGGCGAGATCAACACCCTGCGCGGCAACATCAACTGGATGCACGCCCGCGAGGCGCTGTTCCAGAGCGAGGTCTTCGGCGAGGACATCGACAAGATCCTGCCGATCATCAACCCCAACGGCAGCGACTCGGCGATGTTCGACAACACGCTCGAGCTGCTCGTGCTGGCCGGCCGTTCACTGCCGCACGCCGTGATGATGATGATCCCGGAGCCGTGGTCGAACCATGACGGGATGGACTCGGCGCGGCGCGCCTTCTACCAGTACCACGCCAGCCTCATGGAACCCTGGGACGGCCCGGCGTCGATCGCCTTCACCGACGGCGTGCAGATCGGTGCCGTGCTCGACCGCAATGGCCTGCGCCCGTCGCGCTACTACGTGACGCGCGACGACCGCGTCATCATGGCCTCGGAAGCCGGGGTCCTCGACGTGCCACCTGAAGACGTGGTCCTCAAGGGCCGCCTGCAGCCGGGACGGATGTTCCTCGTCGACACCGCTCAGGGGCGCATCATCGAAGACGAGGAGATCAAGCGCACCGTGATCGGCGAGCGCCCCTGGCAGCGCTGGCTCGACGAATACATGGTGCGGCTCGACCAGCTGCCGCCGGCGCCCGACGTGCCGGTGCCCGACCACGACACCCTGCTGCAGCGCCAGCTCGCCTTCGGCTATACCTTCGAGGACCTGCGCCTGCTCATCACGCCGATGGCCAGGAATGGCGTCGAGGCGGTCGGCTCGATGGGCAACGACACGCCGCTGGCAGCGCTGTCGGCCCGGCCGCGCCTGCTCTACGACTACTTCAAGCAACTCTTCGCCCAGGTCACCAACCCGCCGATCGACTGCATCCGCGAGGAAATGGTCACCGCCTCCGAGGTCTGGCTCGGCAGCGAGGGCAACCTGCTGCAGCCGCGCCCCAACGACTGCCGGCGCCTCGAACTGGGCGCACCGGTGCTGACCAACGAGGAATTTGCCCGGGTCCGGCGCCTCGACCTGCCCGGCCTCAAGGTCGGCGTGCTGTCGAGCCTGTTCCGTGCCGTGCGCGGCGAGCAGGGGCTGATCAAGGCCATCGAGGAACTGCGCGAATCGGCCCGGCGGCTGATCGAGGCCGACGATGTCAACGTCCTCATCCTCAGCGATCGCGGTGTCAACCGCGAGCTGGCCCCCATCCCGGCGCTGCTCGCCATCTCGGGCCTGCACCATTACCTGATCCGCGAGGGCCTGCGCACGCGTGTCAGCCTGGTGCTCGAGACCGGCGAGGCGCGCGAGGTGCACCATTTCGCCCTGCTCATCGGCTATGGCTGCAGCGCCATCAACCCCTACCTGGCCTTCGAGACCATCGACGGCATGATCCGTGATGGCCTGCTCACCGACATCGATCACAAGAAGGCCTGCGCCAACTATGCCAAGGCGGCCACCAAGGGCGTCGTCAAGGTGATGTCGAAGATGGGCATCTCGGCGGTGCAGAGCTATCACGGCGCGCAGGTCTTCGAGGCGGTCGGCATCCGTCAGGATGTCATCGACGAGTATTTCACCTGGACGGCGTCGCGCGTCGGCGGCATCGGCATGGATGTCATCGCCAGGGAAGTGCTTCTGCGCCATGCCGCGGCCTGGCCGACACGCCCGTCCGGCGAGCACACGCTGCCGTCCGGTGGCATGTACCAGTGGCGGGCCGACGGCGAGAAGCACCAGTTCACGCCGGAGTCGGTCCATCAGCTGCAGAAGGCGGTGCGCACCGGCAGCTACGCGACGTACAAGACCTACGCAGCGCTGATCGACGACCAGTCGAAGAGCCTCAGCACCCTGCGCGGCCTGCTCGAGTTCAAGCCCGGCGATGCCGTGCCGCTCGACGAGGTCGAACCGGCGGAAAGCATCATGCGCCGCTTCAAGACCGGTGCGATGTCCTATGGCTCGATCAGCAAGGAAGCGCACGAGACGCTGGCCATCGCCATGAACCGCATCGGCGGCAAGTCGAACACCGGCGAGGGTGGCGAGGATCCGGAGCGCTTCGTGCCGCTGGCCAACGGTGATTCGCGCAATTCGGCGATCAAGCAGGTGGCGTCGGGCCGCTTCGGCGTGACCAGCGAATACCTGGTCAACGCGCGTGAGATCCAGATCAAGATGGCCCAGGGTGCCAAGCCCGGCGAGGGCGGGCAGCTGCCCGGCTCCAAGGTCTACCCGTGGGTCGCCAGGACGCGCCTGACCACGGCCGGCGTCGGCCTCATCTCGCCGCCGCCGCACCACGACATCTATTCGATCGAGGACCTGGCGCAGCTCATCTACGACCTCAAGCAGATCAACCCCACGGTCAAGGTCTGCG
>CAYQIV010000009.1:0-113061 GCA_964417725.1 uncultured Chromatiaceae bacterium | reverse complement strand
AACCAGACGGCGGTCACGATCCACGTGCTGCAGGGCGAGCGCGAGCAGGCCCGCGCCAACAAGTCGCTGGGCCGCTTCGACCTGACCGACATCCCGCCGGCGCCGCGTGGCATGCCGCAGGTCGAGGTCACCTTCGACATCGATGCCAACGGCATCCTCAACGTGTCGGCACGCGACAAGGCCACCGGCAAGGAGCAGAAGATCGTCATCAAGGCTTCGAGCGGCCTGTCCGAGGACGAGATCAAGCGCATGGTGACCGAAGCCGAGACGCACGCCGAGGAAGACCGCAAGTTCCGCGAACTGGCTGAGGCGCGCAACCAGGCCGATGCGCTGGCCCACGGCACCGAAAAACAGCTGGCCGAACTGGGCGATAAGGTCGGTGCCGCCGACCGTGCCGGCATCGAGTCGGCGCTGGCCGAACTCAAGGATGCGCTGCGGGGCGACGACAAGGCGCGCATCGAGACCAAGGCACAGGCGCTGGCCACGGCGGCCGCAGGCCTTGCGGCTGCGGGGGCCGAATCCGCCCAGGCGGGGTCCGACGGCGCCGACGGCGACGGCTCGAAAGGTGCCGACGAGGGCGTCGTCGATGCCGAGTTCGAGGAGGTGGATGGCAAGGGCAAGACGGGCAGTGCCTGACGCCTGAACCGTCCACGTGCTGACAGGGCGGCCCGGGGCGTCGTGCGCGCCGGGCCGCCTTTACTTATGTTGCGACGACAGCCAGCAGGCGGCTTATGAGCAAGCGTGACTACTACGAGGTTCTGGGGGTCGGCCGTGACGCCTCCGAGGCCGACATCAAGAAGGCCTACCGGCGTCTGGCGATGAAGCACCACCCGGACCGCAATCCAGGTGACAGTGCCGCCGAAGCGTCGTTCAAGGAAGCGAAAGAGGCCTACGAAACACTGGCCGATGCGCAGAAGCGCCAGATCTACGACCAGCACGGTCACGCCGGGCTCGACAGCATGGCCGGTGCCAACCGGGGTGGTTTTAATCCCGGTGATGCCTTCGGCGACGTCTTCGGTGATGTCTTCGGCGACATCTTCGGCGGCGGCGGCCGGCGGCGGCGCTCGACGGTGTTCCGCGGTGCGGATCTGCGCTATGAACTGCGCCTGACACTCGAGCAGGCCGTGTTCGGCGACACCGTCAACATCACCGTGCCGAAGCTGGTCGCCTGCGGCACCTGCGAGGGTTCCGGGGCCAAGCCGGGCACCAGCCCGGTCACCTGCAAGACCTGTGGCGGCGTTGGCCAGGTGCGCATGTCGCAGGGCCTGTTCGCGATCCAGCAGACGTGTCCGGCGTGTCGTGGCGCCGGTCAGACCATCGAGCAGCCCTGCGCCAGCTGTCTCGGCCGCGGCCGTGTCCAACAGACGCGTACGCTGGCGGTCAAGGTGCCGGCAGGCGTCGACGAGGGCGACCGGATCCGCCTCGGCGGCGAGGGCGAGGCGGGCCAGAATGGCGGCCCGCCCGGCGACCTCTACGTCGAGGTGCACATCGAGCCCCACGAAATCTTCGAGCGCCAGGGTGCCGACCTGTCCTGCCAGGTGCCGGTCAGCTTTGCGCGGGCCGCCCTCGGCGGCACGGTCGACGTGCCGACGCTGGATGGCGAGGTGGCGCTCAAGGTCCCGGCCGGCACGCAGTCGGGGCGGGTCTTCCGGCTGCGCGGCAAGGGCGTCCGGCCGGTGCGGGGCAATGTCCCCGGCGACCTCTACTGTCGCATCGAGGTCGAGACACCGGTCAATTTGACGGCAGAACAGAAAGGCCTGCTCGAGGCCTTCGACGCGGCGCTGGAAAGCGGCGGCGAGCGCCACCGCCCGCGCAGCACGTCGTGGCTGGACGGCGTACGCCGGTTTTTTGGCAACATCGGCACCTGAGGGGCCACGGGGAGCAGGCCAGATGGAAGAGATCGCGGTACTGGGTGCCAATGGCCGCATGGGTCAGGCGGTCATCCGCTTGCTTGCCGGACACCCGACGCTCAGGCTGCGCGCCGCGCTGACCGAGCGGGGTCACCCGGGCCTGGGGGGCGATGTGGGCACACTGGCGGGCCTGCCGGCCCTCGGCGTGCACCTGTCGGACGACCTCGGCGAACTGGCCCGCTGCCGGGTGGCGATCGACTTCAGCGTGCCGGCGGCGACCGGCGCCCACCTGGCGGCCTGCCAGGCCGCCGGTTGCGGGCTGGTGCTCGGCACCACCGGCCTCGATGCCGCCCAGTCCGCCGCGGTTGACGCCGCGGCGCGTCATATCCCCGTCATCTACAGTCGCAACATGAGCCTCGGCGTGGCGGTGCTGACCGAGTTGGCCACCACGGCCGCCCGGTTGCTCGGCCCCGACTTTGACGTCGAGATCACCGAGGCCCACCACCGCGACAAGAAGGATGCGCCGTCGGGTACGGCGCTGCAGCTCGGCGAGGCGGTGGCCTCTGCACGGGGTGCCGTTCTCGACGAGGTGGCGATCCACGCGCGTCATGGTCTCGGACCGGCGCGCCCGCGCGGTGCGATCGGCTTTGCCAGCATCCGCGGCGGAGCGATCGTCGGAGAGCATGCCGTGATCTATGCCGGCGATGAAGAGGTCCTCACGCTGTCGCACCATGCCAGCGACCGCGCGCTGTTCGCACGGGGCGCGATCCGTGCGGCTGCATGGCTCTGCGGCAGGAAGCCGGCACGCTACACCCTTCGTGATGTCCTCGGCCTGGCCGGCGCCTGAGCGGCGGGTATGTGCCCCGGCGGCAGCCTTCGTATAGAATGACGCGGGTTCCCTGATCAAGAACCCCAAAGCGGGAGGGCCGTGCAGGCTGTCTCCCGCTTCGCACGAATGCGCCCATGAAAATGCCCTTCACAACGCAGACGAGGTGATTGCACATGGAGCCTGCCCTGCTGGCACTCCAGGACGGAACGGTGTTCCGCGGTATTTCCATCGGTGCCCCGGGACGGACCATCGGCGAGGTGGTCTTCAACACGGCCATGACCGGCTACCAGGAGATCCTGACGGACCCCTCGTATTGCCGGCAGATCATCACCCTGACCTATCCCCACATCGGCAATGTCGGTGTCAACAGCGAAGACCACGAGAGCGAAAGGGTGCATGCGGCCGGGCTCGTCATCCGCGACCTGCCCGCCGTCTGGAGCAACTGGCGTGGCGAGATCTCGCTGGGCGAGTACCTGCGCCGGGCCAACGTCGTGGCCATTGCCGACATCGACACCCGCCGGCTGACGCGCCTGCTGCGAGACAAGGGCGCCATGTCCGGTTGCATCATGACCGGTGAGGCGGACGGCAAAACCGCGGTCGAACACGCACGGCGCTTTCCGGGGCTGGCGGGCATGGACCTCGCGCGCATCGTTTCGGCGCGCGAGACATACCAGTGGAGCCTCGGCAGCAACTGGCCGGAGCCCACGCCGGTGCGCACGCGCCGCAACCGCGTCTACGATGTCGTGGCCTATGATTTCGGCATCAAGCGGAACATCCTTCGCCTGCTCGTCGATCACGGCTGCCGGGTGACGGTGGTGCCGGCGGAAACACCTGCCGAGCAGGTGCTGGCGCTGCGTCCGGACGGGGTGTTCCTGTCCAACGGTCCCGGCGATCCGCAGCCCTGTACCTATGCGATCACGGCGATACGTGCCCTGCTCGAGGAGGACGTCCCGCTGTTCGGTATCTGCCTGGGGCACCAGCTCCTCGCCCTGGCGAGCGGTGCACAAACGGTGAAGATGAAGTTCGGCCATCATGGCGCCAACCACCCCGTTCAGGACGTCGACACCCATCGCGTGCTGATCACCAGCCAGAACCACGGCTTCGCCGTCGACGAGGGCTCGTTGCCCGACAACCTCCGTGCCACGCACCGCTCGCTCTTCGATGGGACCCTCCAGGGCATCGAACGGGTCGATCGTCGGGCCTTCGGCTTCCAGGGGCATCCCGAGGCCAGCCCGGGGCCACGTGAACTGGTGCCGATCTTCGCCCGTTTCGTCGAACTGATGCGGCGGCGGGCCCAGCACAATGCCGCAGCAGCCGCCCCCCGCCAACGAGTCGCAGAGTGAGCCATGCCCCGTCGCAGTGATATCCAGAGCGTCCTGATCATCGGTGCCGGTCCCATCGTCATCGGCCAGGCCTGCGAGTTCGACTACTCGGGTGCCCAGGCCTGCAAGGCGCTGCGCGAGGAGGGTTACCGCGTCATCCTCGTCAACTCGAATCCGGCGACCATCATGACCGACCCTGGAATGGCGGATGCGGTCTACATCGAGCCGGTCAACTGGAACACCATCGCGCGCATCATCGAACGCGAACGCCCCGACGCGCTGCTGCCGACCATGGGCGGGCAAACGGCGCTCAATACCGCGCTTGATCTCGATCGCGAAGGCATCCTCGATCGCTATGGCGTGCAGCTGATCGGCGCGTCGCGCAGCGCCATCGATACCGCCGAGGACCGCGAGCTGTTTCGCGACGCCATGCAGGAAATCGGTCTCGAGGTCGCGCGTGCCGGCATCGCGCACACGCTCGAGGAGGCGATCCGCGTCCAGGAGACGATCGGCTTCCCGACGATCATCCGCCCCTCCTTCACGCTGGGCGGCAGCGGCAGCGGCATCGCCTACAACCGCGAGGAGTTCGAGAGCATGGCCGCCCATGGTCTCGACCTGTCCCCGACCAGCGAGATCCTCCTTGAGGAATCGGTCATCGGCTGGAAAGAGTTCGAGATGGAGGTGGTGCGCGACCACGCCGACAACTGCATCATCATCTGCTCGATCGAAAACGTCGACGCCATGGGCGTGCATACCGGCGACTCGATCACCGTGGCTCCCGCGCAGACCCTGACCGACAAGGAATACCAGCGCATGCGCGATGCTTCGCTCGCCGTCCTGCGCCGCATCGGCGTCGAGACGGGCGGGTCGAACGTCCAGTTTGCGCTGAATCCGGCCGACGGCCGCATGCTGGTCATCGAGATGAATCCGCGCGTCTCGCGTTCCTCGGCACTGGCCTCCAAGGCCACCGGGTTCCCGATCGCCCGGGTGGCGGCCAAGCTGGCCATCGGCTACACGCTCGATGAACTGCGCAACGAGATCACCGGTGGCGCGACGCCGGCGTCTTTCGAGCCGACCATCGATTACGTCGTCACCAAGATTCCGCGCTTCACCTTCGAGAAGTTTCCTGGCGCCAATTCGCGCCTGACGACGCAGATGAAATCGGTAGGCGAGGTCATGGCCATCGGCCGCACCTTCCAGGAGTCGCTGCAGAAGGCATTGCGCGGCCTCGAGACCGGCATCGACGGGCTGATGCCGCGTCTTGGTCCATCGCCGGGCGAGGAGGACATGGAGCGCCTGCGCCACGAGATCACCATGCCGGGGCCTGACCGGCTGCTGTATGTCGCCGACGCCTTCCGCCACGGCCTGGATCGCGACGAAGTCCAGCGGCTCAGCGGCATCGACCACTGGTTTCTGGCCCAGATCGAAGACCTGGTGGTCACCGAGCAGCAGGTGCGCGCCCAGGGGACCGCAGTCCTGCAAACGCCACGGCTTCGCGAACTCAAGCGCAAGGGCTTCGCTGACAGCCGGCTGGCGGCACTGCTGGATGTCAAGGAGATGCTGATCCGCGAAAGGCGCATCGCTGCAGGCGTGCGCCCGGTGTTCAAGCGTGTCGACACGTGTGCCGCGGAGTTCGCCACGACCACGGCCTATCTCTATTCGACCTACGAAGAGGAATGCGAGGCCGCGCCCACCGCCCGGCGCAAGATCATGATCCTCGGCGGGGGGCCAAATCGCATCGGCCAGGGCATCGAGTTCGATTACTGCTGCGTGCATGCTGCATTCGCGCTCAGGGAGATCGACCACGAGACGATCATGGTCAACTGCAACCCGGAGACCGTTTCCACGGACTACGACACCTCCGACCGGCTGTACTTCGAGCCGCTGACCTTCGAGGATGTCATGGAGGTCATCGACCGCGAACAACCGGATGGGGTCATCGTCCAGTTTGGTGGGCAGACGCCACTGAAGCTGGCCCGCCGCCTTGAGGCAGCCGGCGTGCCGATCATCGGCACCAGCCCGGAGTCGATCGACATCGCCGAAGACCGCGAGCTGTTCCAGCAGCTCGTCCAGCGTCTCGGCCTGCGCCAGCCGCCCAACCGGATCGCGCGCACGGTCGGGGACGCGATCCGGCTGGCCGCCGAAGTCGGCTTTCCGCTCGTCGTCAGGCCGTCCTACGTGCTTGGCGGGCGGGCCATGGAAATCGTCTACAACGAGGAAGAGCTGCGCTACTACATGACGACGGCCGTCGAGGTGTCGGAAGACAGCCCCGTGCTGCTCGACCGGTTCCTCGATCAGGCCGTCGAGGTCGATGTCGACCTTGTCAGCGATGGCAGGGATGTGGTCATCGGCGGGATCATGGAACACATCGAGCAGGCCGGCGTGCACTCCGGCGATTCGAGTTGCTCGCTGCCGCCGACGACGTTGAGCGCCGCGGTCCAGGAGGAACTCGTCACCCAGGTGAAGAAGCTCGCCAGGGCCCTCAACGTGGTCGGCCTGATGAACACGCAGTTCGCGATCCAGAACGGCCTCATCTACCTGCTGGAGGTCAACCCGCGGGCCTCGCGCACCGTACCATTCGTCTCCAAGGCCACGTCGCTGCCGCTGGCCAAGATCGCCGCCAAGGCCATGGCAGGCGTCCCTCTGGCTGCCCAGGGGGTCGTCGAGCGCCGCGATCCGGGTTACTTCTCGGTGAAAGAGTCCGTGTTCCCCTTCAACAAGTTTGCCGGTGCCGATCCGATTCTTGGACCCGAGATGAAGTCGACCGGTGAGGTGATGGGTACCGGCCGGACCTTTGCCGAAGCCTACGCCAAGGCCCAGATCGGCTCCGGGGTGCAGCTGCCGAAGCGTGGCACGGCGTTCCTGTCGGTCCGCGACCGTGACAAGGATGCAGCCATCGAACTGGCGCGGATGCTCGCCGATCGCGGTTTCGACCTGGTCGGTACGGGGGGCACGGCCGTGGCCCTCGCCGCCGCCGGGCTCACCTGCCGTCGGGTCAACAAGGTGCGCGAAGGCCGCCCTCATGTTGTCGACATGATCAAGAACGGCGAGGTCAGCCTGATCGTCAACACGACTGAAGGCCGCCAGGCGATTCGCGAGTCGCAGACGATCCGCAGTGCGGCGGTACATCGCAAGGTCACCTATTACACGACCATGCCGGCGGCGCTGGCCACTGCCCTGGCGATGGCGCATCCCGACGGGGGTGACGTCAATTGCCTGAACGACCTGCACACGGGAGTCATCCATTGAAGAAGATCCCACTGACGGCGGCCGGCGCCGAGCGCATGCGCGAGGAAATCCGTCGCCTCAAGACGGAGGATCGCCCACGCATCATCCAGGCGATTGCCGAGGCGCGTGGCCATGGCGATCTCAAGGAAAACGCCGAGTACCATGCGGCCAAGGAAGAGCAGGGGTTGACGGAGGCCCGGCTCAGGGATCTGGAGAACCAGCTGGCCAACGCCGAGATCATCGACGTCAGCCGGTTCTCCGGCTCCAGCCGTGTGGTTTTCGGCTCGACCGTCGAACTGCTTGATGAGGCCGATGGCCGCAGCCTGCGCTACCAACTGGTCGGGGAATACGAGGCCAGCATCGAGGCGGGCATGATCTCGATCACTTCGCCGATCGCGCGGGCCCTCGTCGGCAAGGAAGAGGGCGACGTGGTCACCGTGATCACGCCGGGCGGCGAACGCAGCTACGAGATCGTTCGCGTCGAGTTTTCATGACGCCGCGCTGGACCGGTGGCGGCGGTATGCCGCAAGGCAGCGTGGCGGTGCCGGGGCACCATGGCCCGTAGGTCCTCCAGCCGGCGCTGGCAACAACGCCAGGCCAGGGACCCCTACGTGCGCCAGGCGCATCACGAGGGTTGGCGCTCCCGGGCCGTCTTCAAGCTGGCCCAGATCCAGGAGCGCGACCGCTTCCTTCGTCCTGGTCAGGTGGTGGTCGACCTCGGCGCTGCGCCGGGGGCCTGGTCACAGTATGTCCAGCCGATCGTCGGCCCCAACGGGCAGGTCATCGCCGTCGACCTGCTCGAAATGCCGCCGCTGCCTGGCGTCCGCTTCATCCAGGGGGACTTTCTCGACGAAAGCACCCTCAGGACGTTGCTGGACGCACTTGGAGGTGCCCCGGTGGATGCCGTGCTCTCCGACATGGCCCCGAACATGAGCGGGATGCGCTCGGTGGATCAGCCGCGGGCGATGCTTCTCGTCGAGCATGCGCTGGATTTCGCCGGCGGGGTGCTGCGCCCAGGCGGGACCTTCATCGCCAAACTGTTCCAGGGTGAGGGGTTCCAGGCTTTCGTCGCCGATACCCGGAAGCGCTTCGGGACCGTTCGCCTGCGCAAGCCGCCGGCATCGCGCAGCGGCAACCGGGAGACCTACCTTGTGGCAGGAAACTTCCGGTTGTAGTAGGGTCTAACCACGCATCGAAGGACCGTATCCCCCCGCCCGGTCCCATGGAGTCACCATCGTGCTGAACGATCTTTTCAAGAATGTGTTCCTCTGGGTGGTCATCGCCATCGTGCTGTTGACCGTCTTCAACAGTTTCGGCACACCGAGCCGCCCGGCAGAAACCATCGAGTACTCCGAGTTCCTCGACATGCTCCAGTCGCGGCGCGTCGATCAGGTCGTCTTCGAGGGCGAGTCGATCCGCGGGGTTCGCAGCTCCGGCGACCGCTTCGTGACCTACAGCCCGGAAACCGACAACACCGCGCTGATCGGCGAGCTGAAGAAAAACCAGGTGCGATTCAGCGCCGTGGCACCCCGCGGCCAGAGCCTGCTCGTCAGCCTGCTCATCAATTCCTTCCCCGTCCTGCTGCTGATCGGTGTCTGGATCTACTTCATGCGCCAGATGCAGGGCGGTACGGGTGGACGTGGAGCGATGTCTTTCGGCAAAAGCCGGGCGCGCCTGCTCAGCGAGGACCAGGTCAAGGTCACCTTCAACGATGTTGCCGGTGTCGAGGAGGCCAAGAACGAGGTCTCGGAGATCGTCGACTTCCTCAAGGATCCGGCCAAGTTCCAGCGCCTCGGCGGCAAGATCCCCAAAGGCGTGCTGATGGTCGGCTCGCCGGGTACCGGCAAGACCCTGCTGGCGCGCGCCATCGCCGGCGAGGCCAAGGTGCCGTTCTTCACTATTTCGGGGTCGGATTTCGTCGAGATGTTCGTCGGTGTGGGCGCGTCCCGCGTTCGCGACATGTTCGAACAGGCGAAGAAGCACGCGCCGTGCATCATCTTCATCGATGAGATCGATGCCGTCGGCCGCCACCGCGGCGCCGGCCTTGGCGGCGGCCACGACGAGCGCGAGCAGACACTCAACCAGTTGCTGGTCGAGATGGACGGCTTCGAGGGCAACGAGGGCATCATCGTCATCGCTGCCACCAACCGGCCCGACGTGCTCGATCCGGCGCTGCTCCGTCCCGGCCGCTTCGACCGCCAGGTCGTGGTCCCGCTGCCCGATGTGCGCGGCCGCGAGCAGATCGTCCGCGTGCACATGCGCAAGGTACCGCTGGCCGATGACGTGCGTCCGGGGATCATCGCGCGCGGCACGCCGGGCTTTTCCGGTGCCGACCTTGCCAATCTGGTCAACGAGGCCGCCCTTTTCGCCGCGCGTGCCAACCGGCGCACGGTGACGATGGACGACTTCGACAAGGCCAAGGACAAGATCATGATGGGCGCGGAGCGGCGCTCGATGGTCATGAATGAGTCGGAGCGGCGCCTGACGGCCTACCACGAGGCTGGCCACGCCATCGTCGGGCTGTCGGTGCCCGACCACGACCCGGTCTACAAGGTCACGATCATCCCGCGTGGGCGCGCGCTCGGCGTCACCATGTTCCTGCCCGAGGAGGACCGCTACAGCTACAGCAAGCGGCGGCTCGACAGCCAGATCAGCAGCCTGTTCGGTGGCCGTATCGCCGAAGAACTGGTCTTTGGTCGTGACGCCGTGACTACCGGCGCCTCCAACGACATTGAAAGGGCGACCGATATCGCCCGCAACATGGTCACCAAGTGGGGCCTTTCCGATCGCCTCGGCCCCCTGACGTACACCGAGGAAGACGGCGAGGTGTTCCTCGGTCGCACCGTGGCCCAGCACAAGCAGGTGTCCGACGTCACCATCCATGCCATCGATGAAGAAGTGCGCAAGATCATCGACGAGAACTACCGGCGCGCGACGGAAATCCTCACCACCCACATCGACAAGCTGCATGCCATGGCGGCGGCGCTCATCAAGTTCGAGACGATCGGGGAAGTACAGATTGCCGACATCATGGCTGGCCGCGAACCCACCCCGCCCGAGGATTGGGACATGCCCGATGCCGGGGCACCGCCACCCAATCCCAGGTCACAGCGGGATACCAAGGCGAGGTCCGGCGATACCGACATCGGCGAGCCGGCCGGCCAGCATCGCACCGGCAACTGAAGCCGGCCGCGGGGCCCCCGCCGTGTTGTCCCTGCCGCCCGCTGCCCCGTACCGGGCCTGGTGACCCCTGCAGGCCCGGTGTCCGGTGGGCACTGATCCGTCCGGCACCTGGCCCATGCCCTTCCGCCGTGCCGTGCCCGCCGGGCCCGCGGGGTGCCTGGTGATGGGCATCCTCAATGTCACGCCGGACTCCTTCTCCGATGGCGGCAAGTATCGCGACGTGGGGCCGGCGCTCGACCACGCCATGGCGATGGTGGAAGAGGGTGCCGCCATCATCGATGTCGGCGGTGAATCGACCCGTCCGGGTGCCATGCCCGTGGATACTGCCACGGAGTTGTCCCGCGTCATCCCGGTCATCGAGGCGCTGCGCTCGCGCAGCGAGACCCTTATCTCGATCGATACCAGCGACCCCCAGGTGATGAGGGCTGCCGTGGCCGCCGGCGCCGACATGATCAATGACGTGCGCGCCCTGCGCCGGCCCGGCGCGCTGGCCGAGGCGGCGGCGGCGGCGGTGCCTGTTTGTCTGATGCACATGGCCGGGGAGCCTTCGACCATGCAGCAAGCGCCGCAATATGACGATGTCCTGGCCGAGGTTTCGGCATTCCTCGCTGCGCGGGTGGACGCCTGCGTGGCGGCCGGGATACCCCGCGACCGCCTCATGCTCGACCCGGGTTTCGGCTTCGGCAAGCGGCTGGCGCATAATCTGGCATTGCTGCGAGGGCTCGGACGCCTTGCTGCGGGAGGGCATCCGCTCGTGGTCGGGCTGTCGCGCAAGTCGCTCATCGGGGAACTGACGGGCCGGCCGGCGGGGGCGCGCCTCGCCGGCGGCCTCGCGCTGGCGCTGGCGGCGTGGCAGCGCGGTGCGACGGTCTTCCGTGTCCATGATGTGGCGCCGATGGTCGATGTGCTCAGGGTCGCCGTGGCGCTGGGTGAATCTCAAGACAGACAAGGTCGGGAAACATGACGAGGAAACTCTTCGGAACGGATGGCATACGCGGGCGCGTCGGCGACCACCCCATGACTGCGGAGTTTGCCCTGCGGCTGGCGAGCGCCGCGGCCCACGTCCTCGCGCCGGCCGGCGGCCGGGTGTTGATCGGCAAGGACACGCGCGTCTCGGGTTACATGTT
This sequence comes from uncultured Chromatiaceae bacterium, assembly GCA_964417725.1. Taxonomy (GTDB): domain Bacteria; phylum Pseudomonadota; class Gammaproteobacteria; order Steroidobacterales; genus SHZI01. The sequence continues at coordinate 101,522 of CAYQIV010000009.1, read as the reverse complement.
CGAGGCGGCCCTGGAGGCCGGTTTCGTCGCCGCGGGGATGGACGTGCTGCTGGTCGGGCCCCTGCCGACGCCCGGTATCGCCTACCTGGCGCGGCGCATGGAGGCCGATCTCGGCGTGGTCATCAGTGCATCGCACAACCCCTATTACGACAATGGCATCAAGTTCTTCGATCGGGAAGGCAGCAAGCTCAGCGATGAGATCGAAGCGGCCATTGAGGCCCGCCTGGTCGAGCCGGCGATCACGCGCGATTCGGGCGCCCTTGGGCGTGCCCGACGGGTCGAGAATGCACTCCACCAGTACCAGCGCTTCTGCATGGATTCGGTGCCCGCCGGCCTGGGCCTCGACGGCCTCAAGATCGTGCTCGACTGCTCGCATGGTGCGGCCTACAAGGTCGGGCCGCGGGTGCTGGCCGAACTGGGTGCGGAGATCATTCCCATCGGCTGTTCGCCAAACGGCAGGAACATCAACCATGGTTGCGGCTCGATGCACCCGGAACTGCTGCAGACGACGACCTGTGGCGTGCGCGCGGATCTCGGCATCGCGCTGGACGGAGATGGCGACCGGGTGGTCATGGTCGATCACAACGGTGCTCTCGTCGATGGCGATCAGATCCTGTGGATCCTTGCCCAGGCGTGGCATGCGGCGGGGCGCCTGCACGGCCCGGTCGTCGGCACGCTGATGAGCAATTTCGGTCTCGAGCGCGCCATCGGTGGCCTGGGTGTCGAGTTCCTGCGCGCCCAGGTGGGTGACCGTTACGTCCTTGAAATGCTCCGTGAGACCGGTGGCCGGCTCGGCGGGGAAACGTCCGGGCACCTGCTCTGCCTGGATCAGACGACGACCGGTGATGGGCTCATCAGCGCCCTGCAGGTGCTGGCGGTGGTCAAGCAGTCGGGGCGTTCGCTGGCTGATCTGGCCGAGGGCATGCCGCGGTTCCCGCAGGTCCTGCTCAACGTCAGGGTTCCGCAGCGCGTCGACATCATGGGGATGCCGGCGGTGCGCTCGGCCGTGACGCGTGTCGAACGGCATCTTGCCGGCCGTGGTCGCGTGGTGCTGCGTGCTTCGGGTACCGAACCCGTGGTGCGTGTCATGGTCGAGGGCGAAGAGCATGCCGAAGTCGAGCGGCTGGCCAGGGAACTGGCCGACAGCGTGCGCAGCGCCACCGCCGCCTGAGTCGTCGGCGCGTTGATTTCCATGTGACGGGGCGCTAACCTTCCCCGTCTTTTTTCACGCGACCGCGACCCTGCGGGGTCCGGTTACCCGGTGTCATGTCCCCACGGCGACCGCTGGTTGCGGCAAACTGGAAGCTCAACGGCAGTCGGGCGGCCAACGCCGCATTGCTGCGGGCACTGTGCGGGGCACTGCCGCCGCCGCTGCCCGCCGACGTGGTCATCTGCCCGCCCTTCGTCTACCTCGCCGACGTGGCCACCATGCTGCATGGAACCGGCATGGCCACCGGTGGCCAGGATGTCGCGACCGAAGACCAAGGCGCATTCACCGGAGAGGTTTCGGCGCCGATGCTGCGCGATGTCGGCTGCGAGTACGTCATCGTCGGGCATTCGGAGAGGCGTGCACATTACGGTGACAGCGACGAGATCGTCGCGATCAAGGCCGCCGCTGCGGCGCGCGCCGGCCTGGTGCCGATCATCTGCGTCGGCGAGACGCTTGCCGAGCGTGATCGAGGTGAGACCATTGCGGTCGTGACGAGACAGATGGATGCGGTGATCCGCAATACGGGAATCAACGTATTCGGCGCCAGCCTGGTCGCGTACGAACCGGTATGGGCCATAGGTACGGGCCGCACCGCGACTCCGCAGCAGGCGCAGGAAGTCCACGCGGCGATCCGGGCGCTGATAGCGCGGCACGATGCTACAATGGCGGCCGGCCTGCGCATCCTCTACGGTGGAAGCGTCAAGGCGGGCAATGCGAAAGACCTTTTCGCAATGAAAGACATCGATGGTGGACTCATTGGGGGTGCATCCCTGGATGCCGCCGAATTCGCCAATATCTGCAAGGCAGCTGTGACAGACCCGGCATGACAACCCTGCATACCTTCGTCCTGATCGTGCACGTCCTGATCGGTTTATCGATCGTCGGTCTCGTCATGCTCCAGCGTGGCAAGGGTGCCGAGGCCGGTGCAGCGTTTGGTGCCGGTGCGTCCGGTACGGTGTTCGGTGCACGGGGCTCGGCAAATTTTCTGTCTCGTACGACGGCGATCATGGCGGCGTGCTTTTTCATCACCAGCCTCGGCCTCGCGTACCTCGCGCGACAGCAGAAGCCGGTGACGAGCCTGATGGATACCGTGGTCGAGGCGCCTGCCGGGCCGGTCATCGCGCCCGCCGGCAATGAAGGCGACGCGTCGCTGCCGGCGTTGCAGCCGGCTGCGCCGGCAGCGGTGCAACCGCAGGGCATCAGTGTCCCGGCGCCGGCGGTGGAGGCCGAACAGCCTTAGTCCAGATTGACAAAGCCGACGTGGTGGAATTGGTAGACACGCCGTCTTGAGGGGGCGGTGGCGCAAGCCGTGTGAGTTCGAGTCTCACCGTCGGCACCATGTTTTTGTAGACAGCCCATGCGGCGGGCGCTTCCGCGGGCCGCGGGCGTGAAACGCCGGGTGACATGGCGCATCCGGGAGGCCGGGTATGCTGAACAACTATCTGCCGGTGCTTGTTTTCCTGTGCATCGCCGCGGGTGTCGGCCTGGTGTTGCTGGGGCTTGGGCTGCTGGTCGGTCGCGGGCGGAAGTACGCCGAGAAACTGTCGGCCTATGAATGTGGTTTCGAGGCCTTCGAGGACAGCCGCATGCGATTCGACGTGCGCTACTACCTCGTCGCCATCCTGTTCATCGTCTTCGACCTGGAAATTGCCTTTCTGTTTCCCTGGGCGATCGTCCTCGATGAGGTTGGCACCACGGGCATCCTCGCCATGGGCGTCTTTCTGGCCGTGTTGGTGGTGGGTTTCGTCTACGAATGGAAGAAGGGGGCCCTGGAGTGGGACTGACCCCAGCCGAGGCAGTCGGCCCCGCGCCATCGACGCCGGATCCCGCCATGGAGATCCTGCAGCAGCGCGGCTTCGTCGTCGCCAGGATCGATGCCCTGCTCAACTGGGCGAGGACGGGATCGCTGTGGCCGGTGACCTTCGGGCTGGCTTGCTGTGCCGTCGAGATGATGCAGGCGGGTGCCGCACGCTATGACCTCGACCGCTTCGGCGTCATCTTCCGGCCCAGTCCCCGCCAGTCCGACGTGATGATCGTCGCCGGCACGCTGACCAACAAGATGGCGCCGGCGCTGCGCAAGGTCTACGACCAGATGGCGGAGCCCCGCTGGGTCATTTCCATGGGTTCCTGTGCCAATGGCGGGGGGTATTACCACTATTCCTACTCCGTGGTACGCGGCTGTGACCGCATCATTCCCGTCGATGTCTATGTGCCGGGCTGTCCGCCGACGGCCGAGGCGTTGATCTACGGCATCATGCAGCTCCAGGAAAAAATCCGTCGAACCAGCACGATTTCCCGTTGATGTCCTACGGTAAACGCAGTCAGCACCTGCTCGATTCGCTCACCGCGCGCTTTGGTGACGACGTCGTCGTCGTGCCGTCCCGCTGTGGCGATGTGCATGTCGAGGTGTCCGCGGGCCAGCTGCTGCGCATCGCCACCGCGCTGCGCGACGAGCCCCCGTTCAGCTTCGACACCCTCATCGACGTCTGCGGCGTGGACTACCTCACCTATGGGCAGGGGGAATGGCAGACGCAGGAATCGACCGGCACGGGCTTCAGTCGTGCGCAGTCCGCGTCCGCGGTGCTTGCCGATCCCGACGCGCCGTTCCCGCCGCGCCGCTTTGCGGTCGTCTACCACCTGCTCTCGGTGGCCTGCAACCATCGCCTGCGCGTCACCGTCCATACCGGTCCTGCGAATCCGCCGGTGGTGCCATCGGTCACCGGCATCTGGGCTGGCGCCGACTGGTTCGAGCGCGAGGCGTTCGATCTTTACGGCATCCTCTTCGAGGGCCATGCCGACCTGCGTCGCCTGCTGACCGACTATGGCTTCATCGGCCACCCGTTCCGCAAGGATTTCCCCCTGTCGGGCAATCTCGAGGTGCTGTACGACCCGGCACAGGGGCGCGTCGTCTATCAGCCGGTCAGCATCGAGCCACGCACCCTGGTGCCGCGCGTCATCCGCGACGACAACCGCTACGACGCAGACCTCCGGGACCGGAGCTGACGATGGCCGAGTTCCGCAACTTCACGCTCAATTTCGGCCCCCAGCACCCTGCCGCACATGGGGTGCTGCGCCTGGTCCTCGAGATGGATGGCGAGGTCATCCAGAAGGCGGACCCGCACATCGGCCTGTTGCACCGCGCTACCGAAAAGCTGGCCGAGAGCAAGCCGTACAACCAGAGCATCGGTTACATGGACCGCCTCGACTATGTGTCCATGATGTGCAACGAGCACGGCTATGTGCTGGCCATCGAGAAGCTGCTCGGTGTCACGCCACCGCCGCGGGCGCAGTACATCCGCGTCATGTTCGACGAGATCACGCGCATCCTGAACCACCTCCTGTGGCTTGGCTGCCATGGCCTCGACATCGGCGCCATGACGATGTTCCTTTACTGTTTCCGCGAGCGCGAAGACCTCATGGACTGCTATGAGGCGGTATCGGGTACGCGCATGCATGCCACCTACTACCGGCCCGGCGGCGTCTACCGCGACCTGCCTGACAGCATGCCGGCTTACCAGGTCTCGAAGTGGCGTTCGGAGGCCGAGGTCCGTCGTCTCAATGCCGTGCGCGGCAGCCTTCTGGATTTCGTCGAAGCCTTCACGGAAGGTTTCCCGAAGCGCATCGACGAATACGAGACGTTGCTTACCGACAACCGCATCTGGAAGCAGCGCACGGTCAACATCGGTGTCGTCAGCCCGGAGCGCGCCATGCAGCTCGGCTTCACCGGGCCGATGCTGCGCGGTTCGGGTATCGCCTGGGACCTGCGCAAGAAGCAGCCCTACGAGGTCTACGCCGACCTCGATTTCGACATCCCGGTGGGCGTCAACGGCGACTGCTACGACCGCTATCTGGTGCGCATGGAGGAACTCCGGCAGTCAAACCACATTATTCGCCAGTGCGTCGATTGGCTGCGTGCCAACCCCGGCCCGGTGATGGTTGACGACCACAAGCTGGTTCCGCCCTCGCGGGCGGCCATGAAGGGCGACATGGAGTCCCTGATCCACCACTTCAAGCTTTTCACCGAGGGGTACACCGTGCCCGCGGGCGAAGCCTATGCCGCCGTCGAGCACCCGAAGGGCGAGTTCGGGGTCTACCTGGTGTCGGATGGTGCCAACAAGCCCTATCGCGTCAAGATCCGCGCGCCGGGTTTTGCACACCTCGCCGCGCTGCCGGAGATGGTCGAGGGCCACATGCTGGCCGACGTCGTTGCCGTCATCGGCACGCAGGACATCGTTTTCGGCGAGATCGACCGTTAGGCCGACGGGAGGGGGACGCATGGAAGGCAACGATCGGAAAGTGCAACTCTCGGCGCACCTCAAGGCAGAGATCGACGCGTGGGTGGTCAAGTTTCCGGAGGGACGCCAGCGTTCTGCCGTGATCGGTGCGCTGCACGCAGCCCAGCACGAAAACGGCGGCCACCTCAGTGCGCCGCTCATGGAGGCCGTTGCCGACTACCTTGGCCTCCCGGCGATCCAGGTGTTCGAGGTGGCTGCCTTCTATTCGATGTTCGAGACACGGCCGGTCGGCCGGCACAGCGTCTCCGTCTGCACCAACATCTCGTGCCTGCTCAACGGCGGCGAGGAAATGCTGGCCCACGTCGAGCGGAAGCTCGGCGTCAAGGTCGGCGAGACGACTGCCGACGGGCGCATCTTCCTCAAGAAGGAAGAGGAATGCCTCGCCGCCTGTTGTGGTGCGCCGATGATGATGGTCGACCACCGCTATCATGAAAACCTGACGACGGCGCGGATCGACGAGATCCTCGACGGCCTGGAATGAGGGTGCGGCCATGAAGGAATATCCGCAGAACCTCGTGTGTTTCCAGACGCTGGGCCATGAACGCCCGGCCAGCATCGATACCTACCGCCGCCTCGGTGGCTACGATGTCTGGGAAAAGATCCTGGCCGGCGCCATGACCCGTGAGCAGGTGATCGAAGGCGTCAAGGCCGCCGGCCTCCGGGGGCGGGGTGGGGCTGGCTTTCCGACCGGCGTCAAGTGGGGCTTCATGCCCAAGGATGCACCCGGCCAGAAGTACGTGGTGTGCAACTCCGATGAAAGCGAGCCCGGCACCTGCCACGACCGCGACATTCTGCGCTACAACCCGCATGCCGTCATCGAGGGCATGGCCATCGGCGGCTATGCGATGGGTGCGACGGTCGGCTACAACTACATCCGCGGTGAATTCATGGATGAGCCGGTTCCGCGATTCGAGGAAGCCCTGTCGGAGGCCTATGCGGCCGGCTTGCTGGGCCGCAACCTCAAAGGTTCCGGCATCGATTTCGACCTGCATGCGTTCGTCGGCGCCGGTGCCTATATCTGCGGTGAGGAGACGGGCCTGCTGGAATCCCTCGAGGGCAAGCCGGGCCGGCCGCGGTTCAAGCCGCCATTCCCGGCGGCCTGCGGTCTCTACGGCCGGCCGACGACCATCAACAACACGCAATCCTTTGCCTCCGTTCCGACCATCCTGCGCAAGGGGCCGGCATGGTTCGCCGGCCTGGGGCCGGAGGCTTCCGGGGGCACCGCCCTGTTCTCGGTCAGCGGCCATGTCAACCGGCCGGGCAACTTCGAATTGCCGATGGGCATTCCCTTTCGCGACCTGCTCGATCTGGCGGGCGGTGTGCGTGGCGGGCGGGCGCTGAAGGCGGTGATCCCGGGTGGTTCCTCGGTGCCGGTCGTGCCCGCGGCGGCGATCCTCGATGCGACGATGGACTACAACGGGCTGAAGGCCATCGGCACGTCCTTCGGCACGGGCGCGGTCATCGTCATGGATGAAACGACCTGCATGGTCAGGGCGTTGCGCCGCATTTCACGTTTCTATTGGGCCGAGTCCTGTGGTCAGTGCACGCCGTGCCGCGAAGGCACCGGCTGGCTCTATCGCATGCTGACGCGAATCATCGATGGCCACGGTCGCCCGGAGGACCAGCAACTGCTGGTCGAGGTGGCGAACCGTATCGAAGGCCACACGATCTGCGCACTGGGCGATGCCGCCGCGTGGCCAGTGCAGAGTTTCCTCAGGCATTTCGCCGAGGAATTCGCCTACATGATCGCCAACGGCGGGCGTTCCATCATCGGGGACCGTGAGCAGCAGGCAACGCGCGCATGAGCGACGGCAGCATCAACATCGAGGTCAATGGCGAGACACTGGATGCCCGTCCGGGCGAAATGCTGATTGCCGTGACCGACCGCGCCGGCATCTATGTGCCGCGCTTCTGTTACCACGACAAGCTTTCGATCGCGGCCAACTGCCGCATGTGCCTGGTCGAGGTGGCCAACGTGCCCAAGCCCCTGCCGGCCTGTGCGACTCCGGTGACGCCGGGCATGAAGGTGCTGACCCGCTCGCCGAAAGCCATCGCCGCGCAGCGTGCCACCATGGAGTTCCTGCTCATCAACCACCCGCTGGATTGCCCGATCTGCGACCAGGGTGGAGAGTGCGAGCTGCAGGACCTCGCCATGGGCTACGGGCGTGACATCGCCCGCTTCAGCGAACGCAAGCGTGTCGTCGCCGACAAGAATATCGGCCCGTTGATCTCGACCGACATGACCCGCTGCATCCATTGCACGCGCTGCGTGCGGTTCGGTCAGGAGATCGCCGGCATCCAGGAACTCGGCGTGATCGGCCGTGGCGACCGCATGCAGATCAGCACCTTCATCGAGGCGACGGTCGACCATGAACTGTCCGGCAACATCATCGACCTGTGTCCGGTCGGCGCGCTGAACAGCAAGCCGTTCCGGTTCAGTGCGCGTGCCTGGGAGATGCAGGCCCGACCCCTCATCAGTCCGCACGATTGCCTCGGCTCAAACATGGCCGCCCACGTGCTGCTCGGTCGGGTCAAACGGGTCGTGCCGCGGGTCAACGAGGCGGTCAATGAAACCTGGCTCTCGGACCGGGACCGCTTCAGTTACGAAGGCATCTATGCCGCCGACCGGCTCCAGCGCCCGCTGCTGCGCGAAGCCGGTGGCTGGCGCGAGACCGGCTGGGAAGAGGCCCTCGCAGCCGCCGCCAGCGGGCTCCAGGACGCCGCACGGCGCCCTGCCGGGCTCGGTGCATGGGTATCGCCTTCGGCGACGCTGGAGGAGGGCTACCTGCTGCAGAAGCTGTGGCGCGCGCTCGGTTCGGCCCACATCGATCATCGGCTCCGCCAGCGTGATTTCCGCGGCCAGGACGAGGACGCTTCATGCCCCGGGCTCGGCGTGTCCCTGGCCGCCGTCGAGCGGCAGGCCGCAATCGTCATCATCGGTTCCGACCTGCGCCACGAAGTGCCCCTGCTGGCGCACCGCGTGCGCAAGGCGGCGCTGGCCGGGGCGAAGGTCTGCTTCATCAATCCGGACGCGTTCCCGATGCTGTTCCCGGTGCATGCACAGCATGTCACCGGGCCGGACCTCCTCGCCGGGCTGAGGCAGGCGGTTGGCGGGGCGCTGCCCGAAGCCCTGCAGGGCGACGGTGCCGCCCTGATCCTGCTCGGGCATATCGCGTTGCGGCACACGCAGTATGCCGGCATCCGCCAGCTGGCCGCGCGCCTGGCGGCCGACACCGGTGCCACGCTCGGTCTCATCACCGAGGGGGCCAACTCGGCGGGGCTGTCCCTGGCCGGCGTGCTGCCCCATCGCCTGGCCGGCGGCCGGCCCGCCCCGGCACCGGGCATGGATGCCGGGGCCATGCGTGCCCGCCCGCCCGCCGGCCTGCTGATGCTCAACATCGAGCCGGCCTTCGATGTGGCCGGGGCGCCCGAGGTGCCTGGCGAGTTCGTCGTGTCGCTGTCTTCCTACGATACGCTGGCCTTGCGGGCCCAGGCGCACGTCATTCTGCCCATCGGCACCTTTGCCGAAACGGCCGGCACCTATGTCAACGCGGAGGGCCGCTGGCAGGTCTTCGAGGGCGCCGCGACGCCGGTCGGTGAGAGTCGGCCAGCCTGGAAGGTGCTGCGCGTGCTGGGCAACCTGCTGGACCAGCCTGGCTTCGGACACGAATCGGCCGCGCAAGTGCTCGATGAGGCGCGCCAGGCCATCGGCGAGGTGGCCGTCGGCCGATGGCTGCCTGTCGGTGAGCCGGCGGTCGCGTCGGGGCACCTCGAAGCGATGGGTATGGCGGTGCCGATGCATGGTGTCGACCCCGTGGTCCGCCGTGCCACGGCGTTGCACCAGCGGGCGTCTGCCGTTGCCGGCGGCATCCTGCGCCGGACAGCCTGAGTGCCATCGCCGTGATCACATTCATCGAACAGTTCCTGCCCTTCCTGCCGCCCTGGATGCAGGCGCTCCTGGTCACTGTGGTCCAGATCGGCCTGGTGACCTTCGTGCTCATCATCTGCGTCGCGTTCCTGACGCTGCTCGAGCGCAAGATCATCGGCTTCATGCAGAACCGCATCGGGCCCAACCGTGTCGGCCCGCGGGGTCTGCTGCAGCCCTTTGCCGATACCATCAAGCTGATCGTCAAGGAAGTGATCATCCCGGCCCGTTCGAACCGCTACCTTTTCCTGCTGGCACCGCTGCTGTCGATCGTGCCTGCATTGGCGGCGTGGGCCGTGATCCCGCTGTTTCCGGGGTTCTCGATCGCATCGATCGATGCCGGTCTGCTTTACGTGCTCGCCCTGACGTCGCTCAGCGTCTATGGCGTGATCATCGCCGGTTGGGCATCCAATTCGAAGTACGCACTGCTCGGTGCCATGCGCTCGGCAGCGCAGATGGTGGCCTATGAAATCGCCATGGGTTTCGCCCTGGTCGGCGTTCTGATGGCGGGCGGCAGCCTTAACCTCGGCCGTATCGTCGAGGCCCAGGCCGGCGGGGTCATGCACTGGTTCTGGCTGCCGCTGTTCCCGCTTTTCATCGTTTATTTCATTTCCGGACTGGCCGAGACCAACCGTGCGCCGTTTGATGTCGCCGAGGGTGAGTCGGAGATCGTCGCCGGTTTCCATGTCGAGTATTCGGGTGTCGCGTTCGCGGTGTTCTTCCTTGCCGAGTACGCCAACATGATCCTCATCTCGGCACTGACCGCGGTGATGTTCCTCGGGGGATGGCAGTCATTTTTCGCGGGGGATGCCTTCGCCCTGCTCGACGGCACCCCGCTGGCCATCCTGCGCGAGCCCGGGCTTCACTGGCTCGCATTCAAGGTGAGTTTCTTCCTGTTCTGCTTTCTGTGGTTCCGGGCGACGTTCCCGCGTTACCGCTATGACCAGATCATGCGCCTGGGGTGGAAAGTGTTCATTCCGGTGACGATCGTCTGGATTTTCCTCGAAGGTGCAATGGCACTGGCCGGCATCGGCCCGTGGAGCACCTGACCTGCAGGTCGAGCCGATGGGTTTTTTCAACGCAAACGCCAAGACATTCCTGCTGTGGGAGCTCCTGAAGGGCTTGCGCGTCACGCTGCGCAATCTGTTCGTGCGCAAGGTTACGGTGCGGTACCCGGAGGAGAAGACGCCGCAGTCGCCGCGCTTCCGCGGCCTGCACGCCTTGCGTCGCTACCCGAACGGCGAAGAACGCTGCATCGCCTGCAAGCTGTGCCAGGCGGTGTGTCCGGCTGCTGCAATCACCATCGAATCGACGGTGGCCGATGACGGCACGCGCCGCACGACACGTTACGACATCGATCTTTTCAAGTGCATCTACTGCGGGTTCTGCGAAGAGGCCTGCCCGGTGGATGCGATCGTCGAGACGCGGATCTTCGAGTACCACATGGAGAACCGTGGCGAGAACATCATGACCAAGGACAAGCTGTTGGCGGTGGGTGACCGGCACGAGGCGATGATCGCCGCAGATAAGGCGGCGGACGCGCCTTACCGCTGACGCATACCAGAGGGGAGGTGATCGGCGGCCCGCGCTGACGCGGGTCTGCCGGGGGAAAGACATGTTGGCCAATATCGTTTTCTACGGTGCGGCGGCCGTGCTGATTGCCGCGGCCGTCGGTGTCATTACGGTGCGCAATCCCGTGCACGCCGTGTTGCTGCTGGTGCTGGCTTTCGTCAGCAGTGCCTTTCTCTGGATGCTGCTTGAAGCGGAGTTTCTCGCCATTACCCTGGTGCTGGTTTACGTGGGCGCGGTGATGGTGTTGTTCCTTTTTGTCGTCATGATGCTCGATATCGACGCGGCGACCTTGCGTGCGGGCATGGTGCGACATGCCCCGCTTGCCGCGATCGTGGCCGGGATCATCGTCGTGGAACTCGGTTTCGTCATCTGGTTCCGCGACAGTGGCTTGCCGGTCAGCGAGATCCTGACCCCGCGCCCCGCCGACTACAGCAACACCACGGCGTTGGGCGTCAGCCTCTATACCGAATACCTGTATCCCTTCGAACTGGCGGCGATGCTGCTGCTGCTGGCGATCGTCGCAGCCATCGTTCTGACCATGCGCAAGCGCCCCGGCTTGAAGGTCCAGGACATTTCAGCCCAGGTGGCCGTCCGGCGCGCCGACCGCGTGCGCCTGGTGCGCGTGCCGGCGGAGAAGGAGTCATGATCACGCTGGCCCATTACCTGACGCTGTCGGCGCTGCTGTTTGCCATCGGTGCGGCCGGCATTTTCCTCAACAGGAAGAACATCATCGTGCTGCTCATGTGCGTCGAGCTCATGCTTCTCGCGGTGAATTTCAACTTCATCGCCTTTTCACGCTATCTCGATGATATGGCGGGACAGGTTTTTGTCTTTTTCGTTCTTACGGTGGCGGCTGCCGAGGCGGCCATCGGCCTTGCCATCCTCGTGATCCTGTTCCGTGGCCGTCGCGACATCAACGTCGAACGACTGGACACCCTCAAGGGTTGAGATGATGGAACGGATATATCTTGCAATCGTCCTTGCGCCGCTCATCGCCGCCCTCGTCGCCGGGCTGTTCGGCCGTCAGATCGGCCGATCGGGTGCCCATTGGGTCACCATCGGTGGGGTTGCGTTGTCGTTCGCGCTGTCGCTGCTCGTCATCAAGGCTCAGTGGTTTGATGATGCACCGGCGTTCAACGGCTCGGTCTACACATGGGCCGTTGTCGACGGGGTCACCATGGAGGTCGGCTTTCTCGTCGACCGGCTGACGGCGCTGATGATGGGGGTCGTCACGTCAGTTTCGCTGATGGTGCACATCTATACCATCGGCTACATGCACGATGACCCGGGCTACCAGCGGTTTTTCAGTTATATCTCGCTGTTCACCTTCGCGATGCTGACGCTCGTGATGGCCAACAATTTCCTGCAGCTGTTTTTCGGCTGGGAGGCCGTCGGCGTCGTTTCATACCTGTTGATCGGTTTCTGGTACACCCGGCCCACGGCGATCTTCGCCAACATGAAGGCATTTCTCGTCAATCGGGTAGGGGATTTCGGCTTCCTGCTCGGTATCGCAGTGTTCCTGATGTATTCCGGGAGCCTCGACTACGCTGCCGTCTTCGCCAGCGCGCCCGGGCTGGCCGACGCCACGATGAAGGTTCCCGGATTCGGTGAATGGTCCGTGCTCACGGCAGGGTGCATCCTGCTGTTCATCGGCGCGATGGGCAAGTCGGCGCAGATGCCATTGCACGTCTGGCTGCCGGACTCGATGGAAGGCCCGACGCCGATCTCGGCGCTGATCCACGCGGCCACGATGGTCACGGCGGGCGTGTTCATGGTGGCGCGGATGTCACCGCTGTTCGAGTGGTCTGCCACGGCGCTCGGTGTCGTCATGGTGGTCGGGGCGACGACGGCGCTTTTTACCGGGTTCTTGGGCGTGGTCCAGAACGACATCAAGCGGGTGGTGGCGTACTCGACCCTTTCCCAGTTGGGGTACATGACCGTTGCGCTGGGCGCATCGGCCTATGCCGCAGGCGTCTTCCACCTGATGACGCATGCGTTTTTCAAGGCGTTGCTGTTCCTGGCCGCCGGCTCGGTGATCATCGGCATGCATCACGAGCAGGATATCCGCAAGATGGGCGGGCTTCGCAAATACATGCCAGTGACCTACTGGACGAGCCTCATTGGCACGCTTTCGCTGATCGGCTTTCCGGGTTTCTCGGGTTTCTTCTCCAAGGATGCGCTGATCGAAGCCGTCGGGCACTCGAGCCAGACCGGCGCGACCTATGCCTGGTGGTGCCTCCTGATCGGGGTTTTCGTCACGGCCCTTTATTCCTTCCGCATGTTCTTCCTGGTTTTCCATGGCCGTGAACGCATGGACGAGCACACCCGCAGCCATCTCCACGAATCGCCGCTGGTCGTGACGATCCCGCTGGTGATGTTGGCCATCCCCTCGGTGATCATCGGCTGGTTTACGGTCAGTGACGTGGTCTTCGGCAGCGGCTTTGGCACGGCAATAGTGGTCCGGGAGGCGAACGCGGTCCTTGCACACATGGCGGCGGGTTACCACGGGCCCGCGGCCTATGTGATGCATGCGTTCTCGGCGCCGGTGCCATATCTGGCGCTGGCCGGTGCGCTGGTGGCCTGGTATGCCTGCGTGCGGCGCCCGGCGATTGCCGAGGCGCTCGCTGGACGCTTGGCGCCCATTCACACCTTGCTGGTCAACAAGTACTACCTTGATGCGTTCAACCAGCGCGTGCTGGCCGACGGCAGTGTTGGCCTCGGCAAGGTGTTATGGCGTTATGCCGATGCCGGTGTGATCGACGGACTGTTCGTCAATGGCAGCGCGCGGGTTGTCGGCTGGCTGTCACGACTCCTGCGCCTGGTGCAGTCGGGATACCTGTATGACTATGCCTTTGCGATGATTTTCGGGCTGGCAGTCCTGGTGGGCTGGCTGCTGCTGCTCGCCTGACGACGAAACAGGGGTCGAAGTGGGAATACTCAGCACACTCATCTGGTTGCCGGTCGCCGGCGGGCTGCTGCTTCTGCTGGCCGGCCTCAGGCCGCGGGATGGGGGCCAGCAAGGCGCGAAGATGTTCGCGCTCGCCGTCTCGGTCGTCGCCTTCGCCATCAGCCTGCCGTTGTGGACGGCCTTCGACACGGCCACGGCGCAGATGCAGTTTGTCGAGCGGGTGCCGTGGATCGGCCGTTTCCGCGTCGAGTACTTCCTCGGCATCGACGGGTTCTCGATGCCGCTGGTCATGCTGACGACATTCCTGACGCCGCTGGTGCTGCTGGCGGGCTGGAGTGCGGTCACCAGCCGGGTGGCGCAGTATTGCGCGGCCTTCCTCATGCTGGAAGGTTTGATGATCGGCGTTTTTGCTGCGCTCGATGGCTTGCTGTTCTACGTCTTCTGGGAGGCGATGCTCGTGCCGATGTTCATCATCATCGGCGTCTGGGGTGGTGAACGGCGCGTGTATGCCACGGTCAAGTTCTTTCTTTACACCTTCCTGGGTTCGGTTTTCATGCTCGTGGCGCTGGTTTACCTGTACCTGCAGGCCGGCTCCTACAGCATCCTCGATTTCCATGCGCTGCCCCTCGGCATGACGGAGCAGTTGTGGCTCTTTACGGCATTTCTCGCCGCCTTCGCCGTCAAGGTGCCGATGTGGCCCGTCCACACATGGTTGCCCGATGCCCACGTCGAGGCACCTACCGGTGGCTCTGTCGTCCTGGCCGCGGTGCTCCTCAAGATGGGCGGCTACGGCTTCGTGCGTTTCAGTCTGCCGATCACACCTGATGCCAGCCAGGTGTTGGCCGGTCTGGTCATCACCCTGTCCCTGGTCGCCGTCGTCTACATCGGTCTGGTGGCGCTGGTGCAGAAGGACATGAAAAAGCTCATCGCCTATTCCTCGATTGCGCACATGGGTTTTGTCACCCTCGGCTTGTTCATCGCCTGGGACGTTGTTGACAGCACGGGTTCGACCTCTGGCGTGGCCATGGGGATCTCGGGCGCGATGGTCCAGATGGTCTCGCATGGTTTCATCTCCGGGGCCTTGTTCCTGTGTGTAGGGGTGATGTATGACCGGCTGCACAGCCGGCAGATTGCCGACTATGGCGGTGTCGTCAATACCATGCCCCGGTTCGCGGCCCTGATGGTGCTTTTCGCCCTGGCCAACGCCGGTTTGCCGGGCACATCGGGCTTCGTCGGTGAGTTTCTCGTCATCCTTGCTGCGCTCAAGGCCAGCTTCTGGTACGCATTCCTGGCCGCACTTACCTTGATATTGGGTGCCGCCTATACCCTGTGGATGGTCAAGCGGGTGATCTTCGGCGCGGTCGCTAACGCCGGTGTCGCGGCGCTCAGCGACATATCCCCGCGTGAATTGGTCATTCTCGGCCTGGTTGCTGCCGGCGTCCTCGTGCTGGGGCTGTGGCCTGCGCCACTGGTCGACGTCATGTCCGCGTCGGTTGATCACCTTGTGGTCCATATCATGCAGTCGAAGGTGGCCCCATGAGCCTGACGAGCGCTGACCTCCTGCTGGTCCGGCCAGAAATCGTCCTGGCCGCCGGGATCTGCTTCGTTCTGGTCCTGGACCTGTTCCTGCGTCCGGCGATGAGGGATTTGACCTACCTTGCCACGATAAGCCTCCTCGCCATCCTTGCATGGGTGCTGTGGCGCAGCCCGGATGGCGAAGTGTTGCGGGCCTTCGGCGGGGCATATCGTGCAGACGGTTTGTCGCGTGTGCTCAAGCTCTGTGCCGTGGCCACCGTGGCGACGGTATTCCTCTACTCGCGGCCCTTCCTGCGCGCGAGAGGGCTTCACCACGGCGAATACTATGTGCTGGGGCTGTTCGCCCTGCTCGGGATCATGGTGCTCGCGTCGGCCCATGATCTGCTTGTTCTCTATATCGGGCTCGAGATGCTGTCCTTGTCGCTGGTCGCCATGGTCGCTTTCAACCGGGACGTGCCCGTTGCAGCCGAGGCTGCCATGAAGTATTTCGTGCTGGGCGCCATCGCGTCCGGGATCCTGCTGTACGGCATGTCCCTCGTATACGGCACGACGGGGACGCTGGGGATCGAAGGAATCGGCGCGGCATCGGCTGCAGCGTCCTCCAGCATCGCACTGTGGGTCGGCGTGCTGTTCATCGTTGCCGGAATCGCCTTCAAGTTCGGTGCCGTGCCCTTCCACATGTGGGTTGCCGATGTGTATGAGGGCGCGCCCGCCCCGGTGACCCTTTTCGTGGGCACAGCACCCAAGCTGGGCGCCCTGGCGCTGGCAGTGCGCCTGCTTTTCGAGGGCTTCCCGGCACTCAGTGAGGTCTGGCAGCCGGCCCTGGCCTCTCTTGCGGTGCTGTCGCTGGCGCTTGGCAATATCGTCGCGATCGCGCAGACCCACATCAGGCGAATGCTGGCGTACTCGACGATCGGCCATGTCGGCTTCATTCTCCTCGGCCTCGTCGCCGGCGGTCAGGCGGGTGTCCAGGCGGCGCTGTTCTATACCCTCGTTTATGTGCTGATGGCTGCTGCCGCCTTCGGCATCATCGTCATGCTCAGCGATCAGGGGGGCGAATCAGGGCACATCGACGAGTTGCGGGGGCTGGCCCGCCGCAGTCCATGGTTCGCCACGATGATGATGCTGGTCATGGTCAGCATGATCGGCGTACCCCCGCTGGCGGGTTTCTATGCCAAGTGGTGGGTATTGTCCGAGCTGCTGGAGAGCGGCCACGTCGGCCTCGCCCTCGTGGCCGTGCTGTTTTCCGTTATCGGCGCGTTCTACTACCTGAGGGTGATCCGGTTGATGTTCTTCGATGCCGGCACCGGGACCGAAACGGGCTCCGCCCCGCTGGACCAGCGGCTGGTGCTCAGCGTCAATGCGTTGCTGCTGCTGGTCATTGGCTTGCTTCCTGATGGGCTGATCGCGCTCTGTGCGCGGGTCCTTGTTCCAGGCTGACCCTTGATCTGCCGCTGATGGCTTGCCTCTGTCGATGGAAGCCGCTACTATTCGCCGTCCTCGGGTGCGGGGTGGAGCAGTCTGGCAGCTCGTCGGGCTCATAACCCGAAGGTCGCAGGTTCAAATCCTGCCCCCGCTACCAACCGATGGTAGAAAATAGCCCCTCATGGGGCTATTTCTTTTTTGCGGGGCGGCGCGTCAGGTCTGGCTCAGGTGCGTCGCCTTGGGGTCAAGCGTGCAGGGTGGGCCAATGGCCCATTTTTTGTTTGCGGATGAACGGAGCAGGCGCGGACGGTCAAAGTGGCAGGCATTACGCGTGAGCAGTTGATGGGGATGCTCGAGCCGGTCATCGTATCGCTCGGTTATGAGCTCGTTGATATAGAGCTGAGGCTGGGGGGGCGTAACGGTGTCGTGCGACTTTTCATCGACAGCGCCGATGGAATCACGCTGGATGATTGCGAGGTCGTCAGCCGGCAGGTGAGTGGCGTGCTCGATGTGGAGGACGTGATCCGCCAGCAGTACAACCTGGAAGTGTCCTCACCGGGCATGGATCGCAAGCTGGTCAAGCCTGGAGACTTCGACCGTTTTGCCGGTAGCCGTATTCGCGCGCAGCTGAAGACGGCGTTGGACGGCAGGCGACGCTTCACCGGACTGCTGCTGCGCCGCGAAGGCGATCAGGTTGTCGTGCAGCCAGACGACCAGGGAGATGGCGAACTGCGCACGCCTATCGACAATATCGAAACCATGCGGCTGGTGCCGGACCTTTGATTGCGAAAGCTTGTGATACCGAGCAGGCAGGTAAACAGGGATGAACAAAGAAATATTGATGGTTGCCGAGGCGGTCTCGAACGAGAAAGGCGTCGAGCCCGAGATCATCTTCGACGCGCTTGAATCCGCGTTGGCATCGGCAACGCGCAAACGCTATGGCGAGGATATCGATGTCCGGGTCAGTATCGACCGGGATACCGGTGAGTATCAGACCTTCCGCCGCTGGAAGGTCTTTGCCGATGACTCGACCGAGCTGGAAACGCCTGATCGCGAGCTGCGGATGATCGATGCCGTCGATGTCGACCCGGCAGCCGAACCGGGTGGTTACGTCGAGCAGCCCATCCCGTCGGTCGACTTCGGCCGGATTGCAGCGCAGACCGCCAAGCAGGTCATCGTTCAGAAGGTCCGTGAAGCCGAACGCAAGAAGGTCGTCGAGGAGTACCAGCACCGGGTCGGCGAGCTCATCGGCGCCGCAGTCAAGCGCGTCGATCGCAACGGGGTATACCTCGATCTGGGCGGCAATGCCGAAGGGTTCATCCCACGCGAGAACATGATGCCCCGAGAGGCGGTCCGCCCGCAGGATCGGATCAAGGCCATACTCCGGGAGGTGCGTTCGGAACCGCGCGGGCCGCAGCTGTTCCTGACCCGGACATCGCCGCAGTTCCTGCTCGAACTGTTCAAGATCGAAGTGCCGGAGGTTGGTCAGGGCCTGATCGAGATCCTGGGTGCAGCGCGTGACCCTGGGCTGAGAGCCAAGATCGCCGTCAAGAGCAATGATCGGCGCATCGACCCTGTGGGTGCCTGTGTCGGCATGCGCGGGTCGCGTGTGCAGGCCGTTTCCAATGAGTTGGCTGGCGAGCGTGTCGACATCATCCTGTGGGATGAGAATCCGGCGCAGTTTGTCATCAACGCCATGTCACCTGCGGAGGTTTCATCGATCGTTGTCGACGAGGAGAGGCACAGCATGGATATCGCCGTCGAGGAGGACAAGCTTTCCCAGGCCATTGGCCGGGGCGGGCAGAACATCCGCCTGGCAAGCGAACTGACGGGCTGGGAGCTCAACGTCATGACGGAGGCTGCTGCGGAGGAGAAGAGCGAGCACGAATCGCGCGAACTGGTGCAGATGTTCATGGACAAGCTCGACGTCGACGAAACGGTCGCGATGATCCTGGTCCAGGAAGGCTTTTCCAGTATCGAGGAAGTGGCTTATGTCCCGGCAGCGGAGCTGCTGGCGGTGGAGGAGTTCGATCAGGATATCGTCGATGAACTGCGCAACAGGGCCCGCGATGTACTGATCACGCTGGCCATACGCAGCGAGGAGACCATGGAGAGCGGTGGGCCAGCCGAAGATCTGCTGGCCGTCGAGGGCATGGATACCGAACTCGCACTTGAACTCGCGGGGCGTGGTATCCGTACGCGGGATGATCTGGCGGACCTTGCCGTCGACGAGATTTCGGACATCGATGGACTCGACGAAGAGCGTGCCGCCAGGCTGATCATGGCGGCGCGTGCCCACTGGTTCGACCAGGAGCAGCAAGATACGGTTGCTGGCTGAATGGGCGGGTGGTCGGTCAAATAGCGGAGAGTGGCATGTCGGAAGTTACGGTATCGCAGTTCGCCAATGTGTTGAAAATACCCGTCGAGCGGCTCATCAGCCAGCTCGACGAGGCGGGTATATCCGTCAGCGGTGCCGATGACGTCATCAGCGACGACGCCAAGAAGGAGCTGTTGTCGTACCTCAGACGCGCGCATGGGCAGGGCGATTCGACGCTGGCGGTTGCGCCCAAGAAGATCACGCTCAGTCGCCGGTCGCAGACTGAGATCAAGGTGGCCAGTGCCCAGGGGCGGGCCAAGACGGTCTCCGTCGAGGTGCGCAAGAAGCGCACCTACATCAACCGGGGCGTGCTCGAGCAGGAGGCCAGGACCCAGCAGGATGAGCTCGATCGGCAGCGCCAGGAGGAGCAGGCGCGTGTCGCCCGCGAGCAGGAGGAAGTCGAGCGCCGGCAACGCGAGGAGATGGAGCGCCGCGAGCGTGAGCAGGCAGAGGCCGAGGCGCTGCGTCGCGCCGAACTGGACCGACTGGCTGCAGCCGAGGCCGCCAAGGTCACGGAGGCGGCGAAACTCGAGGAAACGCGCAAGCGCGAGGCCGAGGCCAAGGCGCGTCGCGATGGGGTCAAGAAGCGCGATATCAGGAAAGAGATTGAGCAGGAGCTTGCGCCTGAGGAGGCGCCCGAGGAGAAAGTCGGGCTATATGGCCGCAAGGAACTGCATGTCTCCACCGACGCCAGCGCGAGACGGCGCAAGAAGAAAGTGCGCCGGCGAACCGGTTCGCTGTCGGTCGATGTACAGCATGGCTTCGAGAAGCCGACGGCTCCGGTGGTTCACGAGATCGAGGTGCCGACGAGCATCAAGGTTGGCGACCTCGCACAGCGCATGGCGGTCAAGGCCAGCGATGTCATGCGTACGTTGATGAAAATGGGCACCATGGTGACCATCAACCAGATGATCGACCAGGACACGGCGATCCTTGTCGCCGAGGAACTCGGTCACGTCGCGCGTCCGGCCAGAGAGGTGAGCGTCGAGGAAGAGATTCTGGGTGGTATCGAAGCGGATGGCGAGCTGGTGCCGCGGCCTCCGGTCGTGACCATCATGGGTCACGTCGACCATGGCAAGACATCGCTTCTCGATTACATCCGGCGGACCAAGGTTGCGGCTGGTGAGGCGGGCGGGATCACCCAGCACATCGGCGCCTACCACGTGGAGACGCCCGGCGGGGCGATAACTTTTCTTGATACACCAGGCCACGCGGCGTTTACCGCGATGCGCGCCCGTGGCGCACAGGTTACTGACATCGTTATTCTGGTTGTCGCTGCCGATGACGGGGTCATGCCGCAGACCGAGGAAGCCATTGCCCACGCCCGTGCGGCCAAGGTGCCGATCATCGTTGCGGTGAACAAGATCGACAAGGGCGATGCAGACCCCGATCGCGTCAAAAGCGACCTCGCGGCGAGAGACCTCCTCCCCGAGGACTGGGGTGGTGACACGATGTATATCAACCTGTCGGCCAAGACGGGCGAGGGCATCGACAAGCTTCTCGAGTCCATCCTGCTGCAGGCCGAGGTGCTCGAGTTGAAGGCCGTCACCGAGGGCAGCGCAACCGGTGTGGTGCTGGAGTCGAGCATGGAGAAGGGCCGGGGAGCCGTTGCCACCATTCTGGTGACACGTGGACGGCTGCGCCTTGGCGACATGCTGGTGGCAGGCTGCGAGTTCGGCCGCATCCGGGCCATGCAGAACGAAGCCGGTCAGCCCGTCAGGGAAGCGGGTCCATCGCAGCCGGTGCAGGTGCTTGGCTTGTCCGGCACGCCCAATGCGGGCGACGATGCGACCGCGCTCGATGACGAACGCAAGGCGCGTGATCTGGTGCAGCATCGTCTGGACAGGGAGCGGGACCAGCGGCTGGCGCAGAAGCAGAACGTCAAGCTCGAGGATATCTTCAGCCAGATACAGTCGACCAAGGCCAAGTCGCTGCAGTTGCTGGTCAAGACGGATGTCCAGGGCACAGCCGAGGCCCTTGGTGATGCGCTGACCAAACTTTCCAATGACGAAGTCGAGGTCAAGGTGCTGGGTGCGTCGGTCGGTGCGATCAGCGCATCGGATGTCACACTCGCTGCAGCATCGGATGCCGTCATCATTGCGTTCAATGTTCGGGCTGACGGTGCCGCACGGGCAGCCATCAAGGAGTCCGGCGTCGATGTTCGCTACTACAGTGTCATCTACCATGCGATCGACGACATCAAGGCGGCCGTTGTCGGCATGCTGTCGCCGGAAGTACGCGAGCAGATCGTCGGCCTTGCACAGGTCCGGGACGTGTTTCGTTCCCCGAGGTTCGGCAATGTCGCCGGCTGTCTGGTGCTCGAGGGCGTGGTCCGGCGCAACAACCCGATCCGGGTCTTGCGTGACAACGTGGTGATCTACGAGGGTGAGCTCGAGTCACTGAGGCGCTTCAAGGATGATGTGAGCGAGGTTCGCGCAGGTACGGAGTGCGGCATCGGGGTCCGCAACTACGATGACGTGAAGGTGGGTGACCAGATCGAGTGCTACGAGCGCATCACGGTGGAGCGGAGCGCGAGCGGATGACCGCCATGCAGGCTGGTGCGTGATGGCGCGCGATTTTCAGCGCAGCCGCCGGATCGAGCAGCAGATCCAGCGCCTGTTGACCGATGCCATCCAGCGCCAGGTCCGTGATCCCCGCGTGCACGGCGTGATCATCACCGACGTGCGCGTGGCACGCGACCTCAGCAACGCCAGTGTCTTCTACAGCGGCCTTGTTGCCGACGGGGATGTGGCGAATGCCCAGGCCGGGCTCGAACATGCTGCCGGCTTCCTGCGCACCGTGCTGGCGCAGGGGTTGTCGTCGAGGACCGTCCCGGCATTGCGCTTCTGTCGCGACGGGCTGGTGGCCTACGGGCGCCACATGGATGACCTCATCGACCAGGCGATGGAGAACTCGTCCGCGGCGCCCATGGGCTCCGCCGATGATGATGTGCCGGAGCCGCGGTGAGGCGGCCTGTGGTGGCGCCCGGGCCGGGTGAGGGGGGCCGCGTCGCGCGGCGCGATCTTCACGGCATCCTGTTGCTCGACAAACCCGCCGGCATGACGTCGAACGCCGCGCTGCAGCGCGTTAAGTGGCTCTATCGTGCCCGCAAGGCTGGCCATACCGGCAGCCTGGATCCCCTGGCCACCGGTATGCTGCCGATCTGCTTCGGTGAGGCGACCAAGGTTTCCGCATTCCTCCTGGGGGCCGACAAACGTTACCGCGTGGAGGTGATTTTCGGCATCGGAACGGATACCGGTGATGCCGACGGCAAGGTCGTGCAGACGGCACCCGTGCCGGCCATGGATGCGACGCAGATTCGTGCCGTGTTGCTGCAGATGACCGGTGAGATCGAGCAGGTTCCCCCGATGTACTCGGCGCTCAAGCAGGGGGGGCGACGGCTCTACGAGATCGCCCGGGCGGGGGGTGAGGTTCCGCGTCCGCCGAGGCCGGTCAGGATCCACGCCTTCCACCTCGATCATCACGATGCGCAGTCCGCCACCTTTACCGTCTCATGCAGCAAAGGGACCTATGTCCGCACGCTCGTCGAGGACCTCAGCGTGGCACTTGGCACCGTGGGGCACGTCGTGGCCCTGCGGCGGCTCGATGTATCGCCCTTTTCCGATCAGGCGATGGTGACACTGGGTGAGATCGAGGCGATGGCGGAAGCGGGCCCGCATGGCCTTGATGCCCTGCTCCTCCCGCTCGATGCGGCGCTGGCCGGATGGCCGGCCCTGGTGCTTTCCGCCGCCGATGCATTTCGCGCCGGACAGGGCCAGGCCGTGGCCGTGGCCACAGCCCCCGCCGGGCTGGTCAGACTCTACGCACCCGGGCCGGTGTTCATCGGGATGGGCGAGGTGGATGACGATGGCCGGATGCAGCCCAGACGGCTGCTGACGGCCCGGCCGGGAGCGGGCTATCGCTGAGGGGCTCGGGCGGTTACAATGCCGCGCTTGATTCAGGGTCAAAATCCGGAACGTCCTACAGGAGAGCGAGGGAATGCCGCGTACGGCAGAGGAAAAGAGCAGGATTGTCGGTGAGTATCGCGTGGGTCCGAAGGACACCGGCTCGCCCGAGGTGCAGGTTGCCCTCATGTCGGCCCGCATCAGCGAGTTGACGGAGCATTTTGCGCAACACAAGAAGGATCATCACTCCCGGCAGGGGCTGCTGCGGCTGGTCAACCAGCGCCGCAAGCTCCTCGATTACCTGCGGGGCAAGGATCTCGCGCGTTACCAGAGTCTTATCGCCAGGCTTGGCCTGCGTCGCTAGGCAACAGACTGCTCCGGATGGAGGACTTGCGGCGGGGGCGTGAGCCGTCCGCCGCTGCGTCTATTCCTGATACGAAACATCGCACAGAACAACGAAGGACACACAACGTGGCGCCTATCAGCAAGACTTTCCAGTACGGCGAGCATGCCGTAACCATTGAAACCGGTGAAATCGCCCGACAGGCCGATGGCGCAGTCGTCGTCAGCATGGCCGACACGGTGGTGTTGGTGACGGCCGTGGCGGTGAAGCATGCGACCCCGGGTCGTGACTTCTTCCCGCTGACTGTCAACTATCAGGAAAAGACCTACGCCGCAGGACGGATCCCCGGCGGGTTTTTCCGCCGCGAGGGTCGGCCGTCCGAAAAGGAGACGCTGATCTCCCGCCTCATCGATCGGCCGTTGCGGCCGCTGTTCCCCAAGGGCTTCCTCAATGAAGTCCAGGTCATCGCCACGGTCATTTCGCTGAATCCGGAGATCGATGCCGACATCCCGGCGCTGATCGGCGCTTCTGCCGCGCTGTCCTTGACGGGCGCACCTTTTGCCGGCCCCGTGGGCGCTGCCCGGGTTGGTTATGTCGATGGCCAGTTCGTCCTCAACCCCACCGCTTCGGTGCAGTCCCACTCCAGGCTTGACCTGGTCGTTGCCGGCACCTCGCAAGCCGTGTTGATGGTTGAATCCGAAGCCAAGTGTCTGCCCGAGTCGGTGATGCTGGATGCGGTGATGTTCGGACACGCGCAGATGCAGGCTGCCATCGATGCCATCCGCGAGCTGGTGGCCGAAGCCGGCAAACCGGCCTGGAACTGGCAGGCCCCGGCCGTCGATGAAGCGCTGGCGGCCCGGATCTCGGAACAGGCCCGTGATGCCATGACTTCCGCCTATGCGATTGCCGAGAAGCAGGAGCGCGTGGCGCGCATCGCCGGCATCAAGGAGCAGGTGGTGACGGCCCTGACGGCCGATGGCGGTTATGCGAAGGATGAGGTGGCCACGGCGCTGGGACGCCTCGAGAAAAAGATCGTTCGTGGCAGGGTTCTCGCCGGCGAGCCGCGCATCGACGGGCGCGACAGCCGGACGGTGCGCCCGATCAGCATCCGTACTGGCGTGCTGCCCCGTGCGCACGGCTCGGCGCTTTTCACGCGCGGCGAGACGCAGGCTCTGGTGACGACGACGCTCGGGACCGATCGCGATTCCCAGATCATCGATGCGCTGGAAGGGGAGTTTCGTGACAGATTCATGCTTCACTACAACTTTCCGCCATACAGCGTTGGTGAGGCAGGGTTTGTTGGTTCACCGAAGCGCCGTGAAATCGGCCATGGCCGGCTGGCGCGGCGTGGCGTGACTGCGGTGCTGCCCGACATGAAAACCTACCCCTACGTGCTGCGCGTGGTCTCGGAAATCACCGAGTCGAACGGCTCCAGTTCCATGGCTACGGTGTGTGGCACCAGCCTGGCGCTGATGGATGCGGGCGTACCGATTGCAGCACCGGTGGCAGGCGTGGCCATGGGGCTTGTCAAGGAAGCGGACCGCTACCAGGTCCTGACGGACATCCTCGGCGATGAGGACCATCTCGGCGACATGGATTTCAAGGTCGCAGGGACCGAGCAGGGTGTCACCGCCCTGCAGATGGATATCAAGATCGACGGCATCACGCGCGAGATCATGGAAAATGCCCTGGCCCAGGCGCAGGACGCGAGGCTGCACATCCTTCGGCAAATGCAGCATGCACTGGGGGCACCCCGGGAGCAGATTTCGGAATGGGCGCCGACGATCATGACCATCAAGATCGACCCGGAGAAGATCCGCGACGTCATCGGCAAGGGTGGATCGGTCATTCGTGCCATTACCGAAGAAACCGGCGCGACCATTGACATCGACAATGACGGAACGGTGAAGATCGCGTCGGTGAACGCGGCCGAAGGCCGTGAAGCAAGGCGCCGTATCGAGATGATCACCGCGGATGTCGAGGTCGGCACCGTCTATGAAGGTCGTGTGGCCCGGCTGATGGATTTCGGCGCCTTCGTGACCATCCTTCCTGGGCGCGATGGCCTCGTGCACATTTCACAGATCTCGGAGGAGCGGGTCGAACGCGTCAGCGACCGGCTGCGTGAAGGCGATATCGTCAAGGTCAAGGTGCTTGAGGTCGATCGGCAGGGGCGCATCCGCCTCAGCATGCGGGGCATCGAGGACGCGGCCTGAGGCCCCTGCTGAACAGCAGCCCGGGCGTGGCCGGGGATCGGACGCGGCAGGTCTCGCCGGGCCTGCCGCGTTTTTTCGTTCCGTGTCGTGTCGTCAGCCGAGCGTACTACCGGCCGCGGTCGTCAATGGCATCGCCGACAGGCCGCCAGGAACGCTGCTGCGCGCCGGGGTCGGGCTCAGTACCGAGCGCAGCGCACGGTCCAGACGGACGGGCAGGTCGTCGTCATGGTGCTCGGCCGATGCCAAGCGGATCAGACCTGAAAGAAATTCCGGCGACAGCAGGGCCCGGCCGGATTTCTGCCCTTCGGCGATGATCTGCAGCAAGACGGTCGTCGTGATGTCCGCGCCGGTGGCTTGCTCGACGACGCGCAACGTGCCCCCGCGGGCAACCATCTCGCGCAGGTCCTCCAGGTTGACGTAGCGGCTCTGGCTCGTGTCGTAGAGCCTTCGGTTGACGTATTTCCGGATCAGTCGTTGATCACTCATGGCGGCGGGGCCTCCCTGTCTGGATGTTGTGTGCCTCTGGCGCGAAGAGGCAGGGGCATGCGCCAGGTGTCGGGGGCTATAGACCGCGAGGAGTGCGGTTGGTTCGCAGTGCAGCCTGATTGTGCGACAGGCCAGGCCCCTGGAGAGGACCGGGCGGCTGATTGATTTCTTTGCAATACAGGCCGTTGGCCGCATCTGTTCGATGCTTTCCGTGGCCCGTGCGCAGGGAGGGCGTGCACGCGCCTCCCTTGACCAAGGCGTGGCGGGGCGGGGCGCGCCCTAGCGGTAGCGGTCGTCGCGGTCGCCGAACTGGCGCTCGGTCATCTCCCGGCGCTCCTGTGCCTCGATCGACAGGGTCGCCACCGGCCGTGCCTCCAGACGCCGCAGGCCAATTTCCTCGCCCGTTTCCTCGCAGTAGCCATAGCTGCCGTCATCGATGCGCTCGATGGCCGAATTGATCTTTTTGAGGAGCTTGCGCTCACGGTCCCGGGTGCGCAGTTCGAGGCCGAACTCAGACTCCTGGGTCGCCCGGTCGTTGGGATCCGGGAAGTTGCTGGCCTCATCCTGCATGTGGTGTACGGTGCGGTCGACTTCGTTCATGAGCTCGCGTTTCCATGCGAGCAGGATCGCCCGGAAATGCGCCAACTGGCCGGGGCTCATGTAGGGCTCACCCGGCCGTGGGCGGTAGGGTGCAATGCCGTGGATGAGGTTGTCGGAATCCGACGGTTCGAGGGGGTTGGGTGGAGGGATCGGCTTTACCGATCGGCGTGCTTTCTTGGTCACGGATGCTTTCTGGGCCTTCGGGCGCCCCGGCACGGCTGCCTTGGTCGCCTGGGGTGAGGGTTTGCGGGGGGCCGGTTTCCCGGCCGTTGCCGCGGCGGCTGCCGCGGGCCTTCTGCCGGAGGGCTGGCTGGCCCTGGCAGCCGTGGGTGGGCTGCCGGTCGCCTGCTTCCTGCCGCCAGTCGCCTTGGTCGTGCCTGCCACACCGGTTTTCTTTTTTGCCACCGTGTTTCTGGCCGCCGTGACGATTGACTTCTTTGGTGCGGCCTTCTTCGCCGGTGTGGCCTTGCCCGCTGCCTTGCGGGCTGACGTCGGCTTTTTCCTGGCTGTGCCGGATGGCTTGCCCGAATGGGCCTTACGTGTCGCCTTCCTGGCGACATTCCTGATGCCGGCTTTGCCTGCTTTCCGTTTGGCTGTGGCCATGGCGCTGATCCCGACGAAATTCACGGAGGCGCGCGATTATACATAGGCCGGCAGACCGAGCCAGCCCCGCATTCCGTCGCAGGGCTGCGGCCCTGCCATGGCATCGGGTTCAGGCGTCCGCGTGGTCGCCGCCGGGGCCGTCGTCCCCGGGCAGGATGACCGGTGCCGCCGGACTCCAGCCGGGCTGGCGATGCTCGCAGACGACGCGGGTGTAGATCCCGCCCCTGACGTTGAAACGGGCTGCCAGGCGCATGAAACGCGGGGCGGTCGCTGCCGCCAGATGCTGCAGGATCTGGCTGGTGACCGCTTCGTGATAGGTCCCGACCTGGCGATAGGACCAGATGTAGTTCTTGAGTGACTTCAGTTCGATACAGCGCTTATCGGGAACGTATTCCAGATACAGGGTGGCGAAATCGGGCTGTCCCGTCCGGGGGCAGAGACAGGTGAATTCGGGGATCCTGATCCGCACGGTGAGGTCGGTGTGCGGACTGGGGTTATCGAATAACTCCAGTTCAGGGAAATCGTTGCACCCGTCAGTCACTTGCATGAATCTCCGGCGGAAAGCTGGCCTGCGCCCGTGTGGGCGAGGTGTCTGGATGGCGGAATTAATCTACACTAGGCCGCGGAATCGCACCACGTTCAAACGATGCGGAGTGTGCAGATTCCGGGGGTGTCGGCGGATCCAGGGGCAGCAGGGCAGTGTGATTGCCGGTTCCCGGCAGGAGGTGCGCCGCCCGTTTGTGCTTCTGGTTACCAACTGAAAAGTGAGCCTATGCGACTCAGCAAGATCAAGCTTGCGGGTTTCAAGTCGTTCGTGGACCCCACGACGATCACCCTGCCGAGCAATCTGGTCGGAGTGATCGGCCCGAACGGCTGCGGCAAGTCGAATGTCATCGACGCGATCCGCTGGGTCATGGGCGAGACCTCTGCGCGCCACCTGCGCGGCGATTCGATGGAGGACGTCATATTCAACGGCTCCAGTGCCAGGAAACCGGTCGGCAGCGCTTCGGTAGAACTCAGCTTCGACAACAGTGATGGTACCGTCGGCGGCCAGTTTGCCAGCTATGCGGAAATATCCATCCGGCGCATCGTCACGCGCGACGGCAACTCGCAGTACTTCCTCAACAATACCCGTTGCCGGCGCAAGGACATCACCGGCATGTTCCTCGGTACCGGCCTGGGTCCGCGCAGCTATGCCATCATCGAGCAGGGTATGGTTTCGCGCCTGGTCGAGGCGCGGCCGGAGGAAATGCGGACCTACATCGAGGAAGCGGCCGGGATATCCAAGTACAAGGAGCGGCGGCGTGAGACTGAGACGCGCATCAGCCATACCCGCGACAACCTGTCCCGCCTCAATGACCTCCGCGACGAGATTGACAAGCAGATCCGCCACCTGCAGCGCCAGGCGCAGTTGGCGGAGCGCTACAAGCGGCTGAAGCAGGACGAGCGCCAGTGTGAGTCCGAGTTGCTCGCCATGCGGCTGGCAGACATCGACCGGCAGGTCGAGGCGGCGCGTGCCGAGTTGCTGACGCGGCAGACAGCGATGGAGGCCGTGCTGGCCGACCAGCGCCAGATCGAAGCGCGGATCGAACGCGCTCGGGCGCAGCATGTCGAGGCCACCGATGCCTGTACCCGGGTGCAGGCCACTTACTACAACACGCAGAGCGAGATCTCCCGGCTCGAGCAGCAGTTGCTGCATACCCGGGAGATGCGTGACCGCCAGCTTCAGGACCGGCAAGCCAATGAGCAACAGCTGGCCGTGCTTGCCGACGAACTGGCGCGCGACGAGTCGCGCCTGGGTGACCTCGATGCGTTGCTCGCGCGCAGTGGATCGGAGCTCGATGCGGCGCGGTCTGCACAGGAATACTCCGCCGGCATGCTGGTGGAGGCCGAGCGAGCGCTCAATGCATGGCAGGAGGGGTGGCAGTCGTTCAACCTCGAAATCCGCGAGCAGCAGCAGATCTGTCAGGTGGAGCAAACCCGCCTGGAGCACCTCATTGCCCACCAGGAGCGTCTGACCCGGCGCATCGGTGAAGTCGACAGTGAGCGCAGCACCATATCGCTGGTCGACATCCGGGCCCGGCTCGCTGCCCAGCAGCGGATCCATGACGAGGCATCAGCCGGCGTCGATGAGGCGGCCAGGCGACTGGAATCGCTGGCTGGGCAAATCAGCAGCGAGAGGGAAGTCGAGCAGTCCTGTGGTGGCGAGATCGAAAGTACGTTGTCGGAACTCGAATCCCGGCGTGGTCGCCTCGAGGCACTGCGTGCCATCCAGCAGACGGCGCTGGGGGACGACCAGGCCGTCATCTCGGAGTGGCTTGCCACTACGGGGCTCGACCAGCATCCGCGGCTCGTGCGCGAGCTTGACGTGGATCCCGGCTGGACGAAGGCCGTGGAGACGGTGCTCGGTGATTTCCTGCAGGCGATACTCGTCGACAGGCGCGATGACCACATGGAAGGTTTTCCGGACGCCACGCTGGTATTGCTTGAAAAGGGTCAGGAGCTGGCGCAAGTGCCGGCCGCGACGCTGGCCTCCCGGGTGCGCCATGCCGGCCGGCTGGGTGCCATGCTGGCGAGCGTGCACTGTGCAGACACCCTCGATGAGGCGTTGCGCATCAGTCGCGATCTGGCTGCCGGTGCATCGGTCATCACACCGGATGGTGTCTGGCTGGGCCGGGACTGGCTGCGCATCAATCGCGGCATGGCCAACTCCGGTGTGCTGGCCCGCGAGCAGGAGATTCGCACGCTGATGGTCGACATGACCCGGCGCGAGAGCGAGGTGGCGACGTTGAATGCCCGGCGTCAGGCGGCACGCAGCCTGCTGGCCACGCTGGAACAGGAGCGCACGCAGGCGCTGCAGCAGTTGAGCGAGGCAGAGCGCCAGCGCCATGAAGTGCTCGCGCTGATGCAGACGCTGGAGCGGGATGGAATCCGTGCCGAGCAGCGGCTTGCGACCCTGGGTACCGACAGGTTGCAGGCCGAGAACGAGCTCGGCACGCTGGCGTCGACCATTGAAGATGCGCGCTCGCGCTTGCAGGTTGCCGAGCAGTCGTTGCAGGGCCTGGGCGAGCGCCGGCCGGGCTTGCAGGCCGAACAGGAGGCCAGGCTGAGTGCCTACAATATCTGGCGCGAGCGGGCCGAACACGACCGGGGCATCGTTGCCCGGCTCATGATCGAGCAGCAGGGCCGACGCACCGAGCGCAGCGCCGCCGGTGAGGCGCTGGATCGCACCGCGCAGCAGCGCCGTCGACTCCTGGAGCAGCAGCAGGCGCTGGATGAGCGCATTGCGGGCGCTGCGGAGCCACTGGCAGGCCTGCAGCAGGCCCTCGACTTGCAGCTGGCATGCCAGGTCGAGGTCCAGCGCGAGCTCACCGCCCGGCGCACGGAGCTGGAAGCGGTGGAGGCGGCGATCAAGGCTGATGAGCATCGGCGCCATGCACTGGACCGCCAGGTTGCCGCCGCACGTGATGCGCTTGAAGGGTTGCGGGTCACGGCCCGCGAGCATGAGGTGCGCCGTGAAAATCTGGTCGAGCGGTTTGCCGCGACCGGGATGGTCTTCGAAGAGGTTATCGGGCGCTTGCACACCGAGGGGCTGGCCGATGCCCCGGATGTGGCAGCGTGGGAGCAACGCCTCGGTGAGCTGCGCGTGAAAATCGAACGACTCGGTCCCATCAACCTGGCGGCCATCGGCGAGTTCGCCGAGCAGTCGGAGCGCAAGACATACCTCGACCAGCAACACGCAGACCTCACCGCTGCGCTCGAGACCCTCGAGCAGGCCATCCGCAAGATAGACCGGGAGACACGGACCCGATTCCAGGAAACATTCGATCAGATCAACGCGGGGTTGAAGCGATTGTTCCCACGTTTGTTCGGTGGCGGTCATGCCTACCTGGGCATGGAGGGCGAAGACCTGCTTGCCGCCGGGGTGACCGTCATGGCGAGGCCGCCAGGCAAGCGCAACAGCCATATCCATTTGTTGTCCGGTGGCGAGAAGGCGTTGACGGCCGTGGCACTGATATTTTCCATCTTCGAACTCAATCCGGCGCCGTTCTGCCTGCTTGACGAGGTCGATGCGCCACTCGATGAGGCAAATGTCGGCCGTTTCTGCGAGATCGTCAGCGAGATGGCCAAGACGGTGCAGTTCGTCGTCATCACGCACAACAAGACCACCATGGAAATGACCCGCCAGTTGATGGGTGTGACGATGAACGAGCCGGGCGTATCACGCCTGGTGGCCGTCGACATAGACGAAGCCATCAAGCTGGCCGCCAGCTGACCGGGGCGGAGAGCGGAATGGCAGAGCTGCGCTGGTTGCTGCTGATCGGCGGCATCGTGTTGCTGGTGGGCGTTCTTGCATGGACGCGATACCGCGCGCAGCATCCCGTGCCCGACAAGCCGCCGCGGGAGACTCCGCCACCGGCGGGGTCTGCCGGCGTGAAAAGCCGGCAGGAGGCGCAGGGTGATGGCAGCGAGCCTCCGCGGGCGTCGTTGCCGGAGATGGTCGTGACGTTGCGCCTCGTCAGCCGCGATCGCGTCGGGTTTCGCGGGGAGGATCTCGTCCTGGCGCTTCGCGAAGCCGGCCTGCGTCACGGGCGTTACGGCATTTTCCATCGTCATGATGCCGGGGCTGAGGATGGCGAGCCGCTGTTCAGCGCGGCAAGCCTGACCGAGCCGGGCTCTTTCGATCTTTCCCAGCTGCGTACCACCAGCTATCCGGGGATCAGTCTGTTTCTCGCGCTGCCGGGGCCAGCCGACGGGGTCGTTTCCTTCGATGCCATGGTCACGGCCGCCCGCGCATTGGCGGCAGCCCTCCAGGGCACGCTGCTCGACGAGCAGGGCAGTACGCTCAGTATCCAGCGGGAACGGGTGTTGCGCGAGGAAGTGATCCAGTTCGACCATCGCCATGGCGCGGGGCGCTGAGCTCACGGGCGCCACGATGGGCGGGCTGAAAAGGGCGGCGCGCCGTGCCACGGAGTTGCGACAGGCGCTTGCCGAGCATAACTACCGCTACCACGTCCTCGACGACCCGCAGATCAGCGATGCCGACTACGACCGGCTGTTCCTCGAGCTGGTCGATATCGAGACCCGCCACCCTCAGCTGGCCGATGAAGATTCGCCGACGCGACGCGTTGGCGCGCCGGTCGTCGGCGGCTTTGCCGAAGTCGAGCATGAAATTCCCATGCTGTCGCTGGACAACGCATTCAGTGCCGATGATGTCGTGGCCTTCGACACCCGCATCCGGGCACGTCTGGAGGTGGCGGGTGATCTGGTGTATTCCGCGGAGCCAAAGCTCGATGGCGTGGCCATCAGCCTGCTCTACGTCGGTGGCCGGCTGCAGCGTGCCGCGACGCGCGGGGATGGCAATACGGGGGAGGATGTCACCCACAACGCACGGGTGATAGGCAGCATCCCGTTGTGCCTTCGTGGGGCAGGCGGCGGGGGCAGGCTCGAGGTGCGTGGCGAGGTCTACCTTTCCCGTGCCCGTTTCGATGCAATCAACGAGCAGGCCAGGCGCCAGGGCCAGAAGGTGTTCGCCAACCCGCGCAATGCGGCGGCCGGCAGCCTGCGGCAACTCGATCCCGCCGTGGCGGCCACGCGTGGCCTGGACTTCTTTGCCTACGGGACCGGCGTGGCCGAGGTGGCCGGTTTGCCCGGGAAGCACAGCGAAGTGCTGCATGCGCTCAACGAACTGGGGCTGAGGACGCCCGCGGATGCGACGACCGTGGCCGGGGCCGCCGGTTGCATCGCCTATCACCAGGCCATGCTGGCGCGGCGGCACATGCTGCCGTATGACATCGATGGGGTGGTTTACAAGGTTGATGACCTGGCGCTCCAGGCGCGGCTCGGCCAGGTGTCGAGGGCGCCGCGCTGGGCGCTGGCCCACAAGTTCCCTGCGGAGGAGCAGTTCACGCAGGTGCTTGCCATCGAGTTTCAGGTCGGGCGTACCGGTGTGTTGACGCCGGTCGCGCGCCTGGCGCCCGTCAGCGTCGGTGGCGTGGTCGTCAGCAATGCGACCTTGCACAACATCAACGAACTGAACCGTAAGGGCGTCCGTGTCGGGGACACGGTCGTGGTGCGACGTGCCGGAGACGTCATTCCCGAGATCGTCACGGTTGTCGAGGGGCGTCGGCCCGCGGGCGCCGCGCCGGTCACGCTGCCCTCATGCTGTCCGGCGTGCGGTTCGCGCGTGGTTCACCCCGACGACCAGGCAGTCGCACGTTGCACCGGCGGGCTCTGGTGCTCGGCACAGCGGCAGCAGATGCTGCGCCATTTTGCGTCGCGTGACGCGATGGATATCATCGGCCTCGGTGACCGGCTGGTTGCACAGATGGTGGCGACCGGACTCGTGAACTCTCCCGCCGACCTATACGCACTGACGACTGACCAGTTGCTGACGCTGGATCGCATGGGGGAGAAATCCGCGGCGCGCCTCGTGCAGGCCATCGCTGCGAGCAGGGAAACCACCCTCGCGCGGTTTCTCTACGCGCTGGGCATTCCCGGGGTCGGGCAGGCAACGGCCCGTGCGCTTGCCACGCATCTGGGTGCGCTCGATACCATCGCCGACGCGGACGTCGACCGGCTGGCCGAGGTCCACGACGTCGGGCCGGTGGTCGCTGCCGCAATACGTGATTTTTTTGCCGAGTCCCACAACCGGCAAGTGATCGCGGCACTGCGCAAGGCCGGCGTGTCCTGGACCGAGACGGCGGGCATGACCGACGGTGGTGACGAGCGACCACTGTCGGGCACGACGTTCGTCATCACCGGTACGCTCGACGGCCTGACGCGGGACGAAGCGCGCGCCATGATCGAGGCAGCAGGCGGACGCGTCACTGGCAGTGTTTCGGCCCGTACCCGCTATCTGGTGTGTGGTGAAAACCCGGGCGCCAAGCTTGCCACGGCCCGTGCACTGGGTGTCGAGATCCTTGATCAGCCGGCGTTCCTGCGGCTGCTTGACGGCCCGCAACGAGACTGATGCCATGCAGGGGCGGCCGGCCCCGAGCCGCGCGGGGTGCCGCTCACCGCCAGGTGCCCGATCACCCGGATGCGAACCAGCACCCGGGACCGCGGATCTTCCGTGCGGGGCATGAGGGTCGCTTCACCGCCCCGGGCAATGGCGGACCGGATGGGCTGGTTGGCGACATGGCGGCCCGCCGGTGGCGTTGTGCCGTCGGTTGCGATCCGCCGTCCGCTGCATGCCGCCAGCCGGGCAGCAAATTGCTGCCAGGCTGGCGCCGGGCGCATAATGCGCGGCGACCAGACAGACCTTTCCACGCTTTCGGGACGTGCGCATTCATGACCGGCCAGACCTTCCCCCTGCACGTCCGCCCCCGGCTTCCAGACGGCATTTCGCGGCTTGCTGAACTGGCCGGTAACCTGTGGTTCAGCTGGCACCGGCCGACCCGCGACCTCTTTGCCATGCTCGATCGCGAGCTGTGGTGGAAGACGGGCAGGAACCCGCGACTGTTCCTGCGCTGTGTCGACCAGGGGCTGCTGGAGCTTGCAGCCGTCAACGACACCTTCCTCGCCAACTACCGCCGCGCGCTGGCGGAGTTCGACAGTTACCGGGAGCGGCAGCCGGCCGGCTACCGGCCGGCGGCGCTGGCCGAAGATGACCTGATCGCCTATTTCTGTGCCGAGTTCGGTTACCACGAGAGTTTCCCGATTTACTCTGGCGGCCTTGGTATCCTGGCCGGCGACCACTGCAAGACCGCCAGCGACCTGCGCCTGCCCTTCGTCGCCATCGGCCTGCTCTATCGCCAGGGCTATTTCAACCAGCATATCGACGAACACGGCCAACAGGTCGCGAATTACGCGCATATCGATGCCAGCGTGGCCCCGGTCACGCCGGCACGTGGTGAGGATGGCGCCGAAGTGGTCGTCAGCTGCGCATTCCCGGGACGCGAGATTTTCGTCAGGGTCTGGCAGGCCGAGGTTGGCCGGGTGCCGGTGCTGTTGCTCGACACCGACATGGCACGCAATGAACCGGCGGACCGCGCCATCACCCGCCAGCTCTACGGCGGCGACAACCAGATGCGCCTGCAGCAGGAACTGGTGCTGGGCGTTGCCGGTGTGCGGGCGCTCAGGGCTGCAGGTCTGTCACCTCGGGTCTGGCACATCAACGAAGGGCATGCGGCCTTCCAGCTTCTCGAGCGCATGCGCGAGCTGGTCGCATCGGGGCTGGACTTTGCCACGGCGCAGGAGGCGGTTGCGGCCAACACGGTGTTCACGACCCATACACCGGTGACGGCCGGGCATGATGTTTTCGATGGCGGGATGATCACACCCTATCTCGAGATCCTCGCCCAGGGGCTCGGCGTCGATGTCGAAGCCCTGCATGGCCTTGCGGCCGGTGGTGCGGATCGCCCGGGGTTCAACATGACACGGCTGGCACTGGCCTGCACCCGTCACGTCAATGCCGTCAGCCGCATACACCGGCGGGTTACTGCGGGAATCTGCGCCAGCGCGTGGCCCGAGGTCCCCGCTGCCGAGAACCCCGTCGGCTATGTCACGAATGGCGTCCACGTGCCGACGTTCATGCAGCCCGAGTGGTCGGATCTCCTTGAGCAGCAGCTTGATGCCTCATGGCACTACAAGATGATGGACAAGGACCTGCTGCGCCAGATCGAGCAGATCCCGGATGGCCGTTTCTGGTACACCAACCAGCAGGTCAAGGTGGCCATGCTGCAGGGGCTGCGCGAGCGATTGCGCCGCCAGCATTCGCGCAACCGGATGTCGGAGGCCCACATCCACCGTCTGTTGCGCCACGTTGATCCGGACCGGCCGGACGTGCTCACGGTGGGCTTCGCGCGCCGGTTCGCGACCTACAAGCGGGCCACACTGCTCCTGAACGACCTCGGCTGGCTGAGGCAGATCACCGGTAACGAGGAACAGCCGGTGATCTTCATCTTCGCGGGCAAGGCGCACCCGGCCGACCATCCTGCCCAGCAGTTGATGCGCGAGCTGTCCCATGTGGCAAACCAGCCGGAGTTCTTCGGCAAGCTGTTGCTGGTTGAGGGCTATGACATGGGGCTCGGTCGGCTCCTCACTTCCGGGGTGGACGTCTGGCTCAATACTCCGATCCACCCGCTGGAGGCCAGCGGGACCTCGGGGATGAAAGCGGCGATCAACGGCACAGTGAATCTGAGCGTCATGGATGGCTGGTGGGCCGAGGCCTATGACGGCACCAATGGCTGGGCGATCCCGCCTTCTCCGCACGGCGAGAATCCCGTGGAGCGTGACCGACACGATGCCCGCACGCTCTACGAAATCCTGCAGGACGAAGTCATCCCGCTGTACTACGCCCGGGACGAACGTCTCGGCTACTCGCCCGGATGGGTGCAACGCTGCAAGCGGTCGATGGCCACCGTGCTGCCCGGGTTCAACATGGGGCGTGTGGTCCACGACTACGCGGCCCTCTACTACGGTCCGGCGGCACGGCATGGGCGTGCGCTGGCGGCTGACCAGCATGCCGGAGCACGCGCGCTGGCGGCCTGGAAGCAGCGGGCGAGAAGCCAGTGGCCCGGCGTGGCGCTGCATACCGCCCAGCCACCGCCAGATGCACTCGAGTGCAGCGACAGCGTCGCGCTCGAGGTGCTGGTCCAGCCCAACGGGCTGGAGCCCGAGGATATCCGTATCGAGTGCGTGGTCAGCCGTGAACTCTGCTCCGAGCTGACGGTTCCCGTGCCGCGCTTCGCGGCACGCGGCGCGCTGTCCTATGGCGTCAGGTCGAATGACGATGTCCACGTCTACGTGCAGGCCTTCACGCCCGCTGGCAGGACCGCGGAGGGCGAGTTGCGCTACCGCCTCGACCTGCAGCCACCCTGGTGCGGTGCCCTTCATTACCAGATCCGTGCCGTGCCTTTCCACGAGCAGCTTTCGCACCCCTACGAAATGGGGCTGATGCGCTGGCTCTGACCGGTCAGCTGGCGAGCAGGATCACGCCACCCAGGGCAGGCGCGCTGAGCACCACCGACCATGGCTGGTTCATCCACGGTACCGCTTCGGCGTGCAGTGGCTGCGGGTTGCCGAGGTCGCCGCCGCCATAGAACCGCGAATCCGAGTTGAAGACCTCGCGGTAGGTGCCCGCCCGTGGCACGCCCAGCCGGTACCCGTGGCGCGGCACGGGCGTGAAGTTGAGCAGCACCACGGCGATGTCTTCGCCGCAGCGGCGCACATAACTCAACAGCGAATGCTGTGCGTCGCTCCAGTCGAGCCAGGCGAATCCCTCGGCGAAAAAATCCCCGTCGTGAAGTGCTGGCGTGTCGCGGTACAGGTGATTCAGGTCGCGTACCAGTCGCTGGATGCCGCCATGCCGGGGATCATTCGACAAATGCCACGGCAGGGATTCATGTGCATTCCATTCCCATGGCTGGGCCAGTTCGCAACCCATGAAAAGCAGCTTCTTGCCCGGCCATGTCCACTGCAGCGCATACGCCAGTCGAAGATTGGCAAAACGTTGCCACTCGTCGCCAGGCATCTTGCCGAGCATCGAAGACTTGAGGTGCACGACTTCGTCATGGGAAAAAGGCAGGACAAAATTCTCGCTGAATGCGTACATGGCCGAGAAGGTCAGCCGGTCGTGATGGTGGCGGCGGTAGATCGGATCGAGCGCCATGTAGGACAGCGTGTCGTGCATCCAGCCCATGTTCCACTTCATGCTGAAGCCGAGGCCGCCGGCTTCGACGGGGCGACTGACCCCTGGCCATGCGGTCGATTCCTCGGCGATCGTCACAGTGCCGGGGAAATCGCCGTGCGTCATGGTGTTGAGGTCGCGCAGGAAGGCGATCGCCTCGAGGTTCTCGTTTCCGCCATGGATGTTTGGCGCCCATTGACCCGCCAGTCGCGAATAATCGAGGTAGAGCATCGAGGCCACCGCATCGACACGCAGCCCGTCAACGTGGAACTCCTCCAGCCAGTAGCGGGCGCTGGACAGCAGGAAGCTTCGCACCTCGTTACGTGCATAGTTGAATACCAGCGTGCCCCAGTCAGGATGGCTGCCCTTTTGCGGATCGGCGTATTCATATAACGCGCTGCCATCGAAGCGCGCCAGCGCATGGCTGTCGCGCGGAAAGTGGCCCGGGACCCAGTCGAGAATCACGCCGATGTTGCTTGCATGGCACAGGTCGACGAGATAGCGCAGCCCGTCGGCGTCACCGTAGCGGCTGGTCGGGGCAAAGTAGCCGGTCGGCTGATAGCCCCAGGATTCATCCAGCGGATGTTCGGTGAGCGGCATCAGTTCGATGTGGGTGAACCCCATGTCGTGCACGTAGCCGACCAGCGCTGCTGCGATATCCCGGTACGTGGTGGGGCTCGCCATGCCGTCATTCCGCCATGAACCCAGGTGCACCTCATAGATGCTCATCGGGGCCCGCAGCCAGTCGTGGTTGCCGCGCGCACCGAGCCAGGCGTGGTCGTTCCACTGGTGGCGGGAGCGGGGCGCGACGACCGTCGCCGTCGCTGGCCTTCGCTCAAAGGCGCGGGCATATGGATCAGCTTTGACGAACACCTGTCCCGTATCCCGGTTGCGTATTTCGTACTTGTACAGCATCCCCGCGGGCAGTCCGGGCATGAACAGTTCCCAGATCCCGGTGTGTCCCCGCACCCGCATCGGATGGCGCCGGCCGTCCCAGCCATTGAAATCGCCGACCACACTGACGCGCTCTGCATTTGGCGCCCACACGGTGAAGCGAATGCCCGTGATTCCAGCGACATCGGCCTCGTGAGCCCCCATGTACTGGTGCGCTGTCGCATCATGGCCCGTGCCGAGACGGCCAAGGACCCCGTTATCGAGCAACGGGGCGAAACTGTATGGGTCATGGCCCTCGTCGACCGAGCCATCGGCGAACGTGGTGCGCAGCCGGTATGCGGGTGGGAGGTGACTGGCCGGGCCAACCCACTCGAAAAGCCCACCAGGGTCAATGCGGCGCAGTATCTCGCCGGTACCGGTGATCTCCATGCCTGCCGCTGTCGGCGCCATGGCCCGCACCACGGTGCGCCCGTCGGACAAGGGGTGGGCACCGAGGACGGTGTGCGGGTCGTGGAGGCGGCCTTCCAGAAGGCGGCGGACGGCCGGATCGTCGATATCCGTCATGGCGGGGGAATGGCGATTCAAGGTCGTGGACGCTCCGCGCCGGCGGCACGCCCGGCCGGGCGTGAACTCGCCATGCAGTGATGTTAAATTGGCCATCGGCAAGATAACAGGGCGGCAACATTCCCGTGAGCAGGTTTCACCCTGGCAGTGCCTTTCCACCGACCAAGTCGGGCCGTTTCGTCAGCCAGTTGACCAAAAGCACCATGGCGCTGGTCATGGCCGGCGGACGGGGGACACGCCTGTGCCAGCTGACGGAGCACCGCGCCAAGCCGGCGACCCCCTTTGGCGGCAAGTACCGAATCATCGACTTCGCGCTGTCGAACTGTGTCAACTCGGGCATTCGCCAGATACTGGTCCTCACTCAGTACAAGGCGCATTCGCTGATCCAGCATATCCACCGCGCGTGGGGGTTCCTGCGCGGCGAAATGGGCGAGTTCGTGCAACTCGTCCCGGCCCAGCAGAAGCTGGGCAATCTCTGGTACCGGGGTACTGCCGACTCGGTGTTCCAGAATCTTGACATCATCGAAGCCCATCATCCGGAAATTGTCCTGGTGCTCGCCGGCGACCATGTCTACAAGATGGATTACGGCCCGATGATCGCGTCACATGTCGAACGTGCTGCTGACATCACCGTGGGTATGGTTCTGGTGCCCGTATCGGGTGCGCACGAGTTCGGCATCGCCACGGTCGACGACGAGCAGCGCATCATGGCCTTCGCCGAGAAGCCCAGCCACCCGGAGCCAATGCCCGGGCGACCGGACGTCGCGCTGGCGTCCATGGGCATCTACGTCTTCAATCTGGAGTACCTCAAGAATGTGCTGGCCCGGGATGCCGTGGACCCGGATTCCGCCCACGATTTCGGCCGCAACATCCTCCCGGCAGCCATTCATGGCAGCCGGGTCTTCGCCTATCCGTTCCAGAGTGTGGAGACCCGCGCCCAGGCCTACTGGCGCGATGTCGGCACGGTCGACGCCTTCTACGAGGCAAACATGGAGCTGATCTACGTCAGCCCCGAACTCAACCTCTACGATGCGGCATGGCCGATCTGGACCTATCAGGAACAGGTGCCGAGCGCCAAGTTCGTCCTCGATGAGGAGGGGCGGCGGGGCATGGCCGTCAACAGCATGATCGCCGGTGGCTGCATCGTTTCCGGTGCGCTGGTCCGGGAGTCGCTGCTGTTCTTCAACGTACAGGTCGGCGAGCGCAGCGAGGTCGTGCGCTCGGTTGTCCTGCCGCATGTCAAGATCGGAGCGGGCGCACAGGTCAACAGGGCAATCATCGATGAGGGCTGCACCATTCCGCCGGGAATGCGCATCGGGGTCGATGAAGCGGAGGACCGGCGCTTCTTCCACATCACCGGTCAGGGGGTCGTGCTGGTGACGCAGGACATGCTCGATGCGCGGGCTGCCGCCGCCCAGACGGCGCGCTGATCGACCCGACGCCACGGGGCCATGACGCCATTCCTGCAGCAGCGGCGTGCCGGCGTGGTGCTGCACCCGACATCCCTGCCTGGCCCGGGGCCGTGCGGTACCCTGGGCCGCGAGGCATTCCGCTTCATGGACTGGCTGGCCGCGGCCGGCTTCACTGTCTGGCAGATGTTGCCGGTGAGCCCGACCAGCGGATCCCTGTCGCCGTACCAGACCCGGTCGGCCTTCGCCGGCAACATCCGCCTGCTCGGGGTGGATTCGGGGCTGGCGGAGCCGGTTTTCGCGCTGCCCGGCAGGGAGGGCGATGCCGGCGGGTTCGACGAGGAGGCGTTGCACCGCCTGTGGTGCGACTTTCAGGCCACGGCTGACAGTGCGCTGCGTACGGACTTTCTCGCCTACTGGCGGGCGCAGCGGGCGTGGTTGTTGCCCTGGACGTTGTTCAGCCTGGCGTCTGAATTGCACGGGGATGGCTGGTGGTTGTGGCCGGAAGGCTTGCGTCACCGGCAGCCAGCGGCGCTGGGTCGGCTCATGGCGGCGGATCCCGACCGCCTGCGCGAGCACGCTTTCCGCCAGTTTCTCTTCGACCGGCAGTGGCAGGCGCTGCGCCACCACGCGGCCGCCCGCGGCATATTGCTGTGTGGTGATGTGCCGATCTACGTGGATATCAACAGCGCCGATGTGTGGTGGCATCGCCGCCTGTTCCGCGTTGATGCCGATGGCCAGCCCGCTGCGGTTGCTGGCGTGCCACCCGATTATTTCACTGCAGGCGGGCAGGTCTGGGGCAATCCCCTCTACGACTGGCCGCGCATGCAGGCGGATGGCTTTGCCTGGTGGGTGGCGCGCTTTGGCAACGAGTTGCGACGCTTCGACCTGCTCCGTTTCGATCACTTTCGTGGGCTGGAGGCATACTGGGAGGTGCCTGCGGGTGCGCAGGACGCGCGTGGGGGGCGATGGTGCCCCGGCCCCGGTGCGGCGCTGCTGGATGCACTCCGTTCCAGCCTTGGTGAACTGCCGCTGATCGTCGAGGACCTCGGCGTGATCACGGACGAGGTCCGTGCACTGCGTGACCGCGCCGGACTTCCCGGCATGCTCGTCCTGCAGTTCGCCTTTGATGGTTCGCCCGACAATCCCTATCTGCCGGCACACCACCGTGAAAGGGCGGTTGTCTACACCGGCACCCACGACAATGACACCCTGCGGGGCTGGTGGCAGGCATTGCCACCTGACACGCAGTCCCACATCCAGCAGGTCATGGGCGTATCGGCGGAGCAGATGCCGAATGCGCTGCTGACAGCTGCCTGGCAGTCACCCGCCCGGCTGGCCATCGCCCCGTTTCAGGACCTGCTCGAACTCGGTGGCGAGGCGCGGATGAACAGACCGGGGACCACCGACGGCAACTGGTGCTGGCGCTTCGACTGGGCGCAGGTGCCTGCGGAACTGGCTTCCCGTTGCCGGCACAGCCTGCTGCAGGCGGGGCGGATTCCCGCCGGGCCGGATGCGGTGGTGCCGCCGGCCGTTATGCGCTGAGGCCGCTCCCACCGTTTTCAGCGGCCGTGCACAGCTCCCGGTATACGGCTTCGTACGCCCGGGCCTGATGGACCCAGGAGAAATCCGCCCTGAGGCCGTTGGCGACCAGGCGATGCCATGCAGGAGGGGTCTCATACCACCCCAGTACCTCGCCGATGGCCCACGCCAGGCCGTTGACATCGGCGTCGCGGAACACGCTGCCCGTGCCTTCGCCCCGTTCCGGCATGTAATGGCTGACTGTGTCCTGCAGCCCACCCGTCGCCCGCACAATGGGCACCGTCCCATAGCGCAACGCATACATCTGGGTCAGTCCGCACGGTTCGTAGATCGATGGCACCAGCAGTGCGTCGGCACCGGCATAGACCTTGTGTGCGAGGGTCTCGTCCTGGGCCTCGATGAAGGCAAAGTCACGCGGGAATGTTGCCGCCAGCGCCGCCAGATGCTCGCCGTAGCGGGGTTCGCCCTCACCGAGGATGAGGGCCTGGACCCTGCCGGCCGCAAGCAGTGGGGGCAAGGCTGCACAGACCAGTTCGATGCCCTTTTGCCAGGCCAGTCGCGTGACCATGCCGAGCAGCGGCCTCCCGCCGCTGTCCCCCAGCCCGGCGAGCTCTATCAGGTCAGCCTTGCAGCGTGCTTTGGGCCGTGTGTCCCGGTCATCGTAGCGGGCCGCGATGCAGGGGTCCCTGGCGGGATTCCATAGCGTGTAGTCGGCGCCGTTGAGGATCCCCCGAAGCCGGTCGGCCCGTTGCCTGAGCAGCCCGTCCAGTCCATGCCCGTGTGCCGGAGTGAGGATTTCGCGCGCATGGGTGGGGCTGAC
This sequence comes from uncultured Chromatiaceae bacterium, assembly GCA_964417725.1. Taxonomy (GTDB): domain Bacteria; phylum Pseudomonadota; class Gammaproteobacteria; order Steroidobacterales; genus SHZI01. The sequence continues at coordinate 58,262 of CAYQIV010000009.1, read as the reverse complement.
GGTCGTCAGCGCATCGGCGTGCGTGATGCCGATGCGCAGGAAATTCAGGCGCGGGTTGTCCGCGGGGGAGGCGGCGTCACCGGTGACGGCCGGGGGCAGGCCTATCCGGCCGGCCAGGTGTGCGGGGAAATCCCCTTGATAGCCGATGTTGTGAATGGTCAGCAGAACGGGCGGGCCGTGCGCTTCGCGGATGTGCAGCAGGTAGGGCAGCAGCGCGGCGTGCCAATCGTGGCAGTGGATGACATCGGGCCGCCATGCCAGCGCCTGGTAGAGGTGGAGCGCAGCCTCGGCAAGCAGGGCGAAACGCGCGGCATCGCCGTCGTCACCGCGGTAGACCCTGCTGCCACCGTAGCGCACCGGTGCGTCGATGAGGTAGACCGGAGGGGCGCCTGGTGCAGCCGGGCGGTGGAGCAGCCGGTATGCATCGCCGGTGGACGGGGCATGGCCGGCGGCGAGTTCGTGCCATGCAGGCGGTGCGCCGCCATAGGCCGGCAGGATGACCCGGACGTCATGGCCGTCGCGCACCAGTTGCCCGGCGAGACCGGCCACCATGTCGGCCAGCCCGCCCGTCTTGGCGATGGGGGCCAACTCGGCACTGACCATCAGGATGCGCAACGCGTTCACCGTGGCGTGGCCGCGGATCAGGCCCGCTGGCCGTCACAGCACGGCCAGCGGGGCGGGTGGCGACTCAGAAAAGGTGGTCCTTGCCGAGGAAACCGGCGAAATGGGCCCTGAAGCCGATTTCAAAACCCGTGTCGTCGTCGAAGATGACGCCGCGGGCGCGGAATGACAGCCAGTCGTTGAGTGCGTAGCCAAGACCGAGGAAGACATCGTTGTTGGAAATGTCGGAATCGTCCAGGTCGGAGTAGCGGAACCCGGCTTCGAAGTCGAGATTGTCGCTGATCTGTGACAGCACGAAGGCCTCGATCGAGTAGCCGTCGTCGTCCACGTTGTCGAGTTCGGTCTCGACGTAGCGCGCGCGCAGCACGACATCCATGTTCTCACGCAACCGATAGCTGCCGCCGAGGCCGAGCGACCATGAGCTTGAGTCCTGGTCGGGGCCTTCGATGCCGGTGAAATCGCCGTCGAAGTAGTCGGCCACCAGATGAAGACCGAAAGGTCCGATCTCCATGAGCCCCAGCGAGCCATCGAGACGGATGCCATCGTGCTCGCCACCTTCCTGCTTGATGGCATAGTTGACGTCGGTCCACTGGTAGCCGGCCCCCAGCCATGTGTAGCGGGGGCTTTCCGCTGCCACGGCGGTCGACAGCGGTGCGGCGGCGATGAGCGGGCAAAGGCAAAGGCCGGACAGGCGCGCGAACCTGGAATTCATCTGAGGCATCCCCCTGATACACGGGAAAAAAATACAGGCGGGCGACTATAACGAATCACCGCGGGGCTGGCTACCGCCCATCGCCGGTCGCTGCCCACTGTCACGAGAGCACCCTCAGCCAAGGATCCGCGTCGTGCCGATGAACCCGACGATGCAGATCAGCGCGTACGTCGACCAGATCACGACCGTCGATCGGCCCATGGTGTTGCGGATGATCGCTTCGATCTCCGCCGTCGATCCCTCCACGGCCAGCCTGCCGAAGGCTGCGCCCAGCGGGTCGAACACCACGATCATGGCGACCACCAGCAGGTTGATCACGCCATACAGCGCAACCTTGAGTTGCAGCCACGTCGCGTCCGCCGTGAACGGTCCGAGGCCGGCCCATGACGTCGCGCACAGCGCGATCAGCGCGACGCCGACCGCGCTCGTCAGCCAATTGGTGATCCGCGCCAACCGGTGCCCGAACGGCCGGTCGTAGTACCACGCACCCGTCATGCTGATGCCCCACCAGACCAGGCTGAAAAGCCATACCAGTACCACGCCGGTGTCGCTGATCGCGATGAGGCCGAGGTCGCGCGACAGCATGACGCCAAAGGGCAGGGCCGCCTTCCACATCGTTCGTGGCAGCAGCTCGATGCGCAGTGCCAGATGCAGCAGCAGCACGCGCGTCATGAAATCGAGCCGGGAGTCGGTCGATTTGCGGGCGGCGAGGTAGACCCCCATGTCGGTGCCGACCCAGAAAACGAACATCAGGATATGCAGGTAGTTCCACAGCAGATACGACGACATGCAGGTCTCTCCCGGGCGCCTTGGCGCGCAGCGGCATTCATAGCCTGCCGGACCCCCCGTGGGCAATGGCGTCCGGGCGGCGGTGGCTTCCATCGAGGGTGAATGGTGCTATATTTGACTCACAAATGCAGCTTGATCAATGACCGATCAAATACAAATATTCAAGGACACTCGGGGAGTGGGCAAATGACCGACAAGACGGTGGATCTGGGCGCCATCCGCGGTGACTGGGATTTCCATGCCCGGTACGTCGCCAATGCCGTGGAGCAGACCCTGCGGCGGCTGAACAAGGACTGGCGGGCCCTCAAGCGGGCGGCGCCGGCCCCTGGGCAGGTGCCGGTCAGCGGGCCGGTGATGGAGGACTTCATCGAGGCGTGCCGCCAGACGCGGGCCCTGTGCGACGACTTCCTGCTGCTCGAGGAAACCCGTCCCGCCGGCAGGCGCCGGCCGGGCAGTCAGCCAGGAAAAAAGGTGAAGAAGAAGGCCCGCAAGACCGCCAGCCAGTCCCGCAGGAAGGTGGCCGGTACGCGGCGCCGGGGCTCGCGCTGAGCCACCACGACAGCCAACCCAAGGGAGAAAGGCAGTGCGCCCTCATGTGGAACTGATCCAGGAAGCGGACCTCGTCTGGCACGAGGCGGAACTTGCCCGCAGCGACGGCAAGGTGCGGCAGAGAAACCTGTCCTACGACGAGGAGAACGGTGCCGCGTCGACGCGCGTCGTGTTCGACAAGGCGTGGCGTCGGGAGGCCGGCTATCATCATGCGGACGTCGAGTGGTACGTCATGTCCGGAACCATCCGGATTGGTGACCGCTTTCTCGGCAAGGGCGGATATTTTCGCGCACCCGCCGGGCTGTGCATCCCCCCGATGGAGGCGGCCGCCGGTACCGATGTGCTGATCTTCCGTGAGTTTGGTGATTGGGGCTTCTCGCTTTCGTCGAAGGACCGCGGCCGTTTCGTGCCCCGGGGTGGCAACACGGCTTCGAGCGAGCAAGGGCAATTGACGATTGTCGACACCTCGCGCATGGAGTGGATGCCCAACGCCTATGAGGGCGATACGCAGCGGTTTCTCAAGCTCAAGCTCCTCTATCATGACCCGGCGCCGCCGGGGCACAACGACAAGGGGTTTGTCACGATGCTGGCCTGGGCACCGCCGGGCTGGTCGGACAACCGCATGGTGCACCACCCGGTGTTCGAGGAGGCCTACAGCCTCGATGGCCATCTGGTCTACAACTTCGGCACGCTCGACGCCGGTACCTATTTTTTCAGGCCGGCGCGCGTCAAGCACGGTCATTTCGTGGCGGGTGAAGAGCGCGGCTGGACGGGCTTCTTCCGCCTGGACGGCTCGCTGATCAACTGGATCACGGTGAACGAGCGCATCGTCGTCGAGGGCAAACCAATCAACTACGACCCGCGCGACAAGTATCAGGCCCCGGTGATTGCCGGGTTGCCCGTGCGCTCCCGTTCTGCTGGCGAGTGGGATCTCGATGGTCAGTAGCAGCAATCCTTCGACATCGCGCGATGGCACGATCGACATCGTCTGCAACCTCTTTACCCCGCAGGAAGTCATGGCCGGCCAGACGGGGCTCGACGAGGACTTCAAACGCCAGGTCCGCATGCCGGAGGATATCCGGGGTGGCGTGTCCGTCGAGGATTATCTGGCGCGCATGGACCGGGCGGGCATCGAGCGCTCGCTGCTCATCGCCGTGCGGGCCGGCGACATCAACGTGCGGGGGGGCTTCGAGATCCCCTACCAGCGCGTCCACGAGGTTTGTCAAAACCACCCCGCGCGTTTTTCCGGGCTGGCCGGTATCGACCCCTTCCGCGGCATGCAGGGCCTGCGGGATCTCGAGCAGGCGGTGCGCGAGTACGGTTTCGTCGGCGCCCACCTCTACCCGCACTGGTGTGGGCTGGCGCCGGATCACGCCAAGTACTATCCCTACTATGCCAAGTGTTGCGAGCTCGATATCCCGATCATGATGCAGGTCGGACACAACCTGGTGTACTCGCGCCACCGGCGCCTGCCCTCGGTTGGCCGCCCGATCTGCCTCGATCAGGTGGCCATCGATTTCCCCGAACTGCGCCTCATCGGCATCCACATCGGCATCCCGTGGACGGAGGAAATGATCTCCATGTGCTGGAAGCACGAGAATGTCTACGCGGCAGGTGATGCCTATGCGCCGCGCTACTGGCCGCCATCATTCGTGCATTACGCCAGCACGTACGGGCGCCACAAGGTGATGTTTGGCACCGACTGGCCGGTCATCGACCCGGAGCGCGCGGTCCGAGAAGTCGATGCGCTGGGGCTGAGCGGGGAGGCGCACCGCTTGCTGATGCGCGACAATGCGCTGCGCGTGTTCCGCCTGCCAGGCCAGGAGTGAAGGAATGACACCGACGCCTGCCGTTCTGCCCGCATCGTTCCAGCACCTTTCGCTGGCTGCCGGCGTCCGTGCCGCGATGACGCGCGACCCGGCCAAGGTGGCGTGCCGGCACGGGTCGAAGACCCGCACCTACGCGGAACTCGTCGATCGCATCGACCGCGTCAGCGCATTCCTGGGGACGGGCATCGGCCTTGCACCCGGCCAGCATGGCGCCATCGTCGCCAGGAACTCGATCGAGTACCTCGAGATCGTCATCGGTGCATCCCAGGCCGGCATCGCGCTGGCCACCGTCAACCCGCGTCTCGCGGTGCCGGAGATCGTCGCCATCTGCAACGATGCCCGCGCCCTGGTCCTGTTTGCCGATGCGGAATATGCCGAGGCGCTGCGCGATTGTCGCTTCGAGAGCGTGCGCCACATCATCGTCATCGGCGATGAGTTGACGCAACAGCTCGGTCGGGCGCGTCCGGCGGCCATTCCCCGGAATGTGGCGGAGTGGGACACGTTCACGATCCCCTACACGTCGGGGACCACGGGCAAGCCCAAGGGCGTGCTGGTTTCGCACCGCTCGCGGATCCTGACGCTTTTCGGCATGGCGGTGGAGTATGGCTGCTACGGGCCGGACGATCGTTTCCTGGCCATCGCGCCGATGTGCCACGGTGCGGGCATGGTGTTCTCGCTGGCCCCGATCTTTTTCGGTGGCCATGCCGAGATCATCGACCGGTTCGAGCCGGAACTCGTCATGCGCCGCCTCGGCGAGGCGCCGTTCACGGGGTTTTTCGGCGTGCCGACACACTTTCACTCGATGATGTCCCTCGGAGCAGCGCAGCGCGATGCGGCCCGCGACAACACGTTGCGCACGGTGATCTCCAACGCGGCGGCCATGCCCCAGCCCATGAAGGAGGTGCTGGTCGATTACTTCGGCCCCGGACGCCTTCATGAAACCTATGGCTCGACGGAGGCTGGCATCGTCTCGAACCTCCGGCCACCAGACCAAATACGCAAGGTACGCTGCGTGGGACAGCCCTTCCCGTGTACGCAGGTCGAGGTTCGCCGCCCGGATGGCCGGATCTGCGATATTGATGAAGTGGGCGAGCTATTTTCTTCAAGTCCTTATCTTTTCAATGGTTATTTTGGAAGGCCAGAAGACACTGCCGAGGCCTTCCAGGACGGTTGGGTGAGTGTCGGTGACCTGGCCCGGCGGGATGCCGAAGGCTACCTCTACATCGTCGACCGCAAGAAGGACATGGTGATTTCAGGCGGGGTCAACATCTATCCCCGTGAGGTCGAGGACGTACTGCTGCGCCACCCGGCGGTGGCGGATGTGGCCATCATCGGCGTGCCCGACGACAAGTGGGGCGAGGTCCTCAAGGCGTTTGTCGTCTGTCGTCCCGGCCAATCGCTGGACCCGGCGGCGATCAGCGACTGGTGCAGTGGGCAGGTGTCACGCATGAAGGTGCCCAAACATTTCGATTTCCTTGGGGAAATTCCCCGCAATGCCAACGGCAAGGTGCTGAAGACGGCGTTGCGCGACCGCGTGCGATGACGACGGCCAGGGAAATCGATTTCTACTACTGCTGCTCCTGCCCATGGACGTATCTGGCATTCGTGCGCATCCGCGAAGTGGCGATGCGCACCGGTGCCACCGTGCGCTACCTGCCGATCCTCGTCGACAGGGTCCACGCCGAGGCCAACCGCAGTTTTCCCGGCACGCGGCTCGACCCGAACCCGCGCAAGGCAGCATATTCGGCCAAGGACCTCCAGGATTGGGCGCGGTATTGCGGCGTGCGCATCCACTTGCCACCCCGTTGGCCGGTGACACCGGAGCGCGCCCAGCGTGGGGCGATCGTGGCGAGTGCCGCCGGTCAGGGGCCGGATTACGCCCACGCCGTTTTCCGCGCGTATTTCACGGAGGGCAGGGACATCCTGGCCGAAGATGTCATCGATGACATTGCCGTGGCGGTGGGGCTCGACCGCGCCCGCTTCCGCAGTGCCGTCGCTGCGGCTGATACGGCGGCCGCACTCCAGGACAACTGCGATACGCTGGTGGCCCGCGGTGGCTTCGGTTCCCCGACTTTTTTCCTCGGTACCGACATGTACTTCGGCAATGACCGTTTGCCGCTGATTGAGGCGCAGCTGCTCATCGGCGGCGACCAACCCTTCATTGCGCCGGGCGACCATGGCCGCTTGCCGGCCGAGCCGGCGGCCGGCGCGCCGACAATGACGATGACCCGACCAGGACCCTGAACATGGCAACGAATCCCTCGATGGAATCCACCCGGTTCGACCGGCGACACTTTCTCGCGGGGTCCGGCGCACTCGCGACAACCCTGTCGCTCAAGTACGTGTCGGCGGCCGCCATCGATGGCGGCGAGCCGCAGCCGTATCGCGGGTGGGAAGACCTGATGCGCCACAAGTGGACCTGGGATCGCGTCGTGCGCGGCACCCACGGGACCAATTGCACGGGCAACTGTGCGTTCAACGTCTATGTGAAGAACAACATCGTCTGGCGCGAGGAGCAACAGGGCGAATACGGCCGCTCCGAGGACGCGCCGGACTACGGCCCACGCGGCTGCCAGAAGGGCCTGCGCCATGCCAAGTACATGTATGGCGCACAGCGGGTCCTGTACCCGATGAAACGCCTCGGTGCGCGCGGCGAAGGCAGATGGGAGCGCATCAGCTGGGAACAGGCGATGGACGAGATCGCTGACCGGTTCATCGATAACTCGGTGGCGCATGGGCCGCGTTCGATCAGCATGGACCTCGGCACGCAGATGGTCCTCAAGCGGGCATCTTTCGCCGCGCTGGGGCGCTTTGCCGCGTTGTCGGGCATCGAGCTTCCCGAGGCCTTCGCCGGCGTTGGTGACCTGCCGACCGGTGTCTACATGACCGTCGGTGAGGCGTTGCTCGGCGATACCATGGCGGCCGTATTCAAGTCGAAGTGCTGCCTGGTCTGGTTCTGCAACCCGGCGGTGACGCGCATCCCCGATGCGCATTTTTTCTGGGAGGCGCGCTACAACGGCACGGAGGTCATCGCGATCTCGCCCGAGTTCACGCCGACTGCCATGCATGCCAGCCGCTGGATCAATCCCCGGCCTGGCACGGATGCCGCACTCGCCATGAGCATGATCGAGGTCATCCTCAGCGAACGGCTGGTCGACCGCGATTACGTGCGCGAGCAGACCGACCTGCCATTTCTGGTTCGGGCGGACACCGGCCGCTACCTGCGCGAAACGGACCTCAGCGCAGCGCCCGATGCCAGGGACAATGTCTTCTACGTCTGGGACGAGGTCACGGACAAGCTGGTGCAGGCGCCGGCGACCGGCAATCCGCCGCCGCCGCCCGGTTCACCGGAACCGGTCATTCCCGGGGGATCGCTGGCGCTTGGTGCGATCCGGCCGGTGCTGGAAGGCCGCTTCGACGTCGAGACACGCGAAGGCGTCATCCGGGTGATGCCGGTCTACTCCCTGCTGCGCCAACGGGCCGCGGCCTACGTGCCGGAGAAGGCGGCGACGCTCTGTGGCGTGCACGCCGACAACATCCGCTGGCTGGCGCGGACGTTCGCTGCTGCCAGGCCGGCGATGATCTTCACGGGTTACCGAATGTGCAAGTCGCTGCATGGCGACCTGGTCCAGCGGGCATTCATGCTGCTGCTTTCACTGACGGGAAACCTCGGCAAGGCGGGTGGTGGGCTGCAGCTCGAGAACCTGGGGCGCACGGACAGCCAGATCGACTTCATGTTCAATGGCAATCCACCGACCTTCCGCGTGGCGACGGCGGCGCGCTGGGATTACGTCCACGCGGAGGGCCGTGACCTCAACGAGCAGGTCTACGGCAAGGCCCTGGCCGACGAGGTCGATGCCGCGTTCAGGGAGGCCACAGAGACCGGTGGTTGGCCCGATTACGCGGCCACCCCGTGGAAGATGGCCATCTATGCCGGGAGCAATGCCGCCGCCTGGCGCTCGGCCGGCGGGCGTTGGCGCGAGAAGTGGCTCGCCCAACTCGAGACCATCGTCACCCTGGCACCCGACATGGGTGTCACGGCGATGTACTCTGATTACGTGTTGCCGGTTGCCCACCATTACGAGCGCAAGGACTACATGCTCGAGGCGCGCACACCCTATGTTCAGGTGCTCGATGCCGCGGTTCCGCCGCTCGGCGAGGCGGTCGATGACTGGCGGGTTCTGGAGCGGCTGGCGGCGGCAATCAGTCGGCGGGCCGGGCAGCGCAATGTCGCACCGATCACCGATGAATTCCACGGCATGCCGATCAGTCGCGACTTCACGCGTTACCACGCCCAGTACACGATGGATGGCCGCATCACCGATACGGTCGATGTCATCGAATACCTGATCGGCAGGGACGAAGGTGTGCCAAAGGTGCCGTTCGCCGAAATGGCCCGTCGCGGACTGATGCGCAATGAAGACACCGACCGGGTCGTGTACGGACCCGGGTCGCCGTATGGCTCGGTCATGTTGCGCGCTGTCGAAAAGCACGAGCCCTATCCGACGCTGACGGGGCGCCAGCAGTACTACCTGGACCATCCCTGGTTCCTGTCCGAGGACGAGCAACTGCCGGCATACCGTGAACCGTTGCGCCTGCCCGGCTATCCTTTGCAGATGATCATGGGGCACGTCCGTCATGGCATCCACAACATGTGGACCGACGATGCGCTGCTGCTCAGCCTGCGTCGCGGGCAACCGGATGTCTACGTCAGCCCGGTCGATGCCGCGGCACGTGGCGTGGTCGATGGAGACATGCTGCGGGTCTACAACAAGCTCGGCGCATTCGATGCCATGGCGCACGTCAGCAGCATGATGCCGCCCGGAACGCTGTTCATGTATCACGGCTGGGACCCGATGCTGTTTCCGCGGCGCCAGAACTTCGGTGCCGTCATCTCGAGCGCCGCACTCATCAAGCGCACCTCGCTGGTCAGCGGCTATGGGCATATCACCTACCGGCCGCTGGCCTTCGAACCCAACCAGACCTTTGCCGATTTCACCTGCAACTTCGAGAAGATAGGTTCCGCCAGGGCGCCAGGCTGACCTGGCTTCACGCTGCATCGCCGGTGTGACTGCCGTCGCAGACGCCGGCAGGTGGTGGCCTTCATCCTTGCGCCGTGTCCGGCTGTCATCCTGCCGGAGGGTGAATGGATAGCTTCGAACACCGTTGCAGTCCGGCCTACCGCGAGGTGCTGGCCCGCTGGGACCTTGCGGCGATGGAGGCCCATCGCGATTCGGTCTACGGGCTGGACCCGGATCTTGACCTCATCTACGTCAACCCCGCCTGGCTGCATTTTGCCGCCGATAATGGCGGGCAACCTGCGATCCTCCGTGAGTGGCCACTCGAACGCTGCGTGCTTGATGCCGTTCCGGCGGCGCTGAAGGCCTATTACACCGGGCTCTACCAGCGGGCGGTCGCCGGCGAGGGCGCAGGCCCGAAAACCCCGCTCCAGCATGAGTACGAATGCTCCAGCCCGGCGCGATACCGGCGTTTCCTGATGACCCTTTACCGCCTGCCGGGTGCAGTCGGCCTGCTCGTGGTCAACTCGCTGGTCGCCGAACAATCGATGACCGAACGGGGGCGCCCCGTTTGTGGGCCGGACAAGGCGCGCTACGCCGATGCCGATGGCATCATCCACCAGTGCGCGCACTGCCGGCGGGTCGAGAATATGGTTGAGGCCGGTGGTTGGGACTGGGTGCCGGAATGGGTGGAAAAGTCACCCGTCGAGACCAGCCACACCCTGTGCGCATTCTGTCTCGATCACTACTACCCGGCTGACGACTGACCGGCCACGCTCAGGTACGCGGGCTCCGTGCGCCAGCGATCTCGCGCTCAAGGCTGGCCAGGAAGTCATTGATATCGCCATCATCGTCCTCCTCGACGAGGATCGCGCCGTCGTCATCCAGGTTCAGTTGCGTCAGCCCGGGGTTGACCTCCTCGAGTTCCTGGAGCAGACGGTTCTTGCGCTGGTAGTCGCGCAGCAGTTGCTTGCTCAATGCCAGCAGCTGCTTGTGGGCCAGTGCCTGGCGAATCGTCGTGGCCAGTTCTGCCGGATTGCAGGGCTTGAGGAAGTAGCGGTAGACCTCACCCTCGTTGATGGCCTTGATGGCCGAATCGAGGCTGGCCTGGCCCGACAGGACCATGCGAATGGTGTCGGGGTGCCTCGTGCGGACGCGTGCCAGCAGTTCGCAGCCCGAAATGCCGGGCATCCGCTCGTCGGAGACGACCACGTCGACGGGTTCGCGATCGAGGATCTCCAGCGCCTCGCTGGCGCCACCGGCGCAGATCACTTTCCATGGCTGGTCGCGCAATGCGCGTTTCATGGCGGCGGTCAGGTTGGGTTCGTCGTCGACGAGCAGTACGGTGCTTTGTTTCATGCGATCACCTGGATGAGCGGTCTTCAGGCGGGGCTCAGGACCTTGATGGGTTCACGGATGCCGATGCCTTCCGCGACGCTGCGCAGGCGGACGATCATCGATGTACTGACCACCTGCCCACTGGGTACGACGCACGCCCCCTTGGCGCTGCAGACATCGTCTTCGAGCAGCATCCCCGGCAAGAGGCCACTCAAGGCCACCGACCGGGGCACCAACTGGCGCTCCATGCCGGCATGCGTGTCGACCAGCGTCCGCTGGATCGCCGGGGGCAGCCCAGGCAGCAGGGTGCCCAGTTCCTCGGCCGCAACGGAGGGTTTCATGCCACGGATCACGCGGCGGTCGAACTCCGATGCCAGATAGAGGAGGAGCGGGGTGGCCATGGAGCGGTCCGGGCCATCGGGCTGCCACTGGATGTCACGCGATGCCGGCACGTGATGTTGCTTGCCGATGATCTCCGCGACGTGCTCGAGGCGGGGAATGCTGCCGAGCAGTCGTGCCGCGAGCTCGGGGTGGGCGTCGTACATCTGTCGCTCATCCCCCGACATGGGCTCGCCCGTCAGTACCTTGCGCAGGATGTCCGTGGGCAGCGTGATACAGCCGAGCTGGGAGAGATCGAGTGCCAGGCGGAACTCCCAGTCACTGCGCAGGCTGATGGCGTCGGCCATGGCCTCGGCATAGCGGCGCAGACGGGTGGTGCGCTGATGGGCTGCCGGGTGGGTCAAGCCGAGGATCTCCGTCAGGAGCTTTACCGCGCCACTGAGTGTCTGCTCGAGCAGCTGTCGCTCGGCATGGATCAGTTCGTACTGACGCAGCCCCGCCTGGATGGTGGCCAGCAGTGTGGCGCCGTCGCAGGGCTTGGTCAGGAAACGAAAGATGTGTCCGTCATTGACTGCGGCGATGGTGCTTTCGATGTCGGACTGACCGGACAGGATCATGCGCACGCTGTCGGGCCAGTCGCTGCGAACCCTGGCCAGGAACTGGCTGCCGTTCATTTCGGGCATGCGCATGTCGGAGACGACCACGGCGAACTCGCCGGTTTCACGCATCAACTCGAGGCCGGCCGCAGCGCCCACCGCTGTATGCAGGTCGACTTCCTTGCGCAGGTGGCGCCGGATGCCGTCGAGCACATTGGGCTCGTCATCGACGAACAGCACGCGCCTGTTCATGCGACTGCCGTGGGGATGTCGGTGCACTGTGCCGTGAGCCATTCCGGCCAGTGGGCCTCGGCGTTGATCTCGGCCAGGCATGCCGTGTCGGCACGGCCACCCAGCTGTGCCGGCGAGACGGCATTGGGATGGCGGGTGATCAGTTCCGCGATGTGGACGATTGCCGGCAGCGAGAAGCCGCGCGTCGGCGCTGTGGACGGGTACTCGTGGAAAGCCAGCGCTTCGACGACGCTGTGAGGCAGGCCCCACAGGCCGATCAGGTAGGCACCGATCTCACCATGGCCGGTCTTGAGATACTCCTGCTCGGCGGCCGGCTCGCCGATCGCCGCCGCCCGGGCGAGGATCTCGGCATAGCGATCGGGATAGTAGGAGGCAAGCACCAGCTTGCCCACATCGTGGAGCAGGCCGGAGAGGAAGGCGTCGTCGGCGAGCGGCTTGGTGTCGGTCCGGGACAGCGCCAGCTTGCGGGCGATGCCCGCGGTCTGGATGCTGTTGCGCCACAGGGTTTCCGGGCTGAAGCCAGGCACACTGAGGTCACCATAGGCGCTGAACAGCTGGTGGCCGAGCACCAGGCTGATGAGGGGTTCCATGCCGATGATCGGGATTGCCCGTTCCACGGAGGTGATGGGTCTCGGCAGGCCGAAGTAGGCCGAGTTGACCAGCTTGAGGATGGCGCTGGTCATTGCCGGGTCCTGGGCAATGATGGCACCGACATCGACCAGCGTGGCATCGGGGCGCTTCAGGCAGTCGACGATTTTCTGGTAGAGCATCGGGGGGCTGGGCAGCGTGTTGATGCCGTTGAGGATCTCCGCGAGCCGCGGATCGCCGAAGACGGCCACCAAAGCGTGCGCGCGGCCGATGGCCTGCTTGAGGACTTCCGGGTCCGATGGCTTCATGAGGAACTGGTGGCTGCAGCCGATGGCCTGCATGGTGACGGCGGTATCCGACTGCCCCGAGAGAATCAGACGCACGGTGGCCGGATAGAGTCGCTTGATCTCGGTGAGAAGGGCGGCACCGTTCATGCCAGGCATCTTCATGTCACTGACCACGACATCTGCCGCTTTTTCTTCCATTGCCGCCATGGCTTCCTGCGGGCCTGTCACGAAGATCATGTCCCACTCGTTGCGCATGCTGCGCAGCATGCGGCGCAGGCCGTCCAGGACCCGCGGCTCGTCGTCGACGAAGAGAATCCTCAGCATGGTTCGGTCCTCATGCGGCGGCCACCGCCTGTCCGGCAGTGGCCTCGCTCGTGGTTTCGCGCAACGGCAGGCGGATCACGAAGCACGCACCGTGACCCGGCGTGCTCTGCACGCCGATGGTACCGCCATGGCGTTTGACAATGACATCCCAGGCCAGCGACAGGCCCTGGCCTGTGCCCTTGCCGACCGGCTTGGTGGTGAAGAAGGGGTCAAAGACCCTGGCGCGCACTTCTTCGGGCATGCCGGCACCGGTGTCGCTGATGCGAATCTCCGCCATGTCGCCAACGCGCCGGGTCTGGATGGTGATCGTTCCGCGCCGTGCATCGTCATCGCCGACGACATCGGCAATGGCGTGTGCCGCATTGACGATCATGTTGAGGATCACCTGATTGAACTCGTTGAGGACGCAGGGCACCAGCGGCAGATCGGTGTCGAAGTCCGTGACGATATCGGCGACGTACTTCCATTCGTTGCGTGCCACTGTAGCCGTGCTGGCGATGGCCTTGGCGAGGTCGGCCGGGGTCCTTTCCGTCGAAGGGTGGGAAAACTCCTTCATTGCCCGCACGATGTCGGCAACCCGCTGCATGCCTTCCAGAGACTGATCCAGCGCCCGCGGGATCTCGCCCTCCAGATAGTCGATGTCCGCGTCGGCGGCATGTGCCGCGATGCGTTCGAGGGCATCTCCCGGAGGCCTGTCGTGGATGATCCGCCGGATCTCGCCGAGCGGTTTCATCAGGTCGGAGAACGACTCCCGCAGAAAGCGCAGGTTGTCGCTGACGAACTGCACCGGTGTGTTGATCTCGTGCGCGATGCCGGCGGCCAGCTGGCCAACGGATTCCATTTTCTGTGACTGGCGCAGTTGCTGCTCCATGGCGAGCTGCTCGGTCTTGTCGTGGCGTACCACGACCCAGCCGCCAAGGGCCCCGTCGGCGTCGCGGATCGGCGACACGAGCAGGTCGAAGACCCGCATGGGCTTGTGGGCGTAGCTGACCTTCAGTTCGCCACGCCACTGGATGCCGCCGGCGATGGCGGCGACCATCTCATCGTATTTGCCGCCCAGCGCCTCATGGATCGAGAACTCCTCGGGTCTGCGCCCGAGCACTTCACGAGCCGTCAGGCCGACCACGCGCTCAAAGGCGGGATTGACATAGCGCAGCCGCCCATGGACATCGAGCAGTTCCACCGACTCATCCAGCTGGTGCAGGGCGCTGGCCATGCGATGAAGTTCGGCCGCGGCTTCTTCTTCCGCGCTGAGGTCGCGGATGAGCATGCTGAAGAACCGTTGGCCCGCGCCCTCGAGCGGGGTCACGGTGACCTCGGCGGTGAATGGCTCGCCATCCATGCGTTTCAGCATGCCGCGCACTGGCACGCGATCTGTGCGCACGCCGATGCCGTCGAGTACATGCTCGAAGCTCAGGGTCTGGTCGGGCGCACCCATGAGCAGAGCGAAGGGCATGCGGCTGCAGGTGTCATGATCCGTGGAAAACATGTGCGCGGCGGCGGGGTTGCAGTCGATGATCATGCCCTGCGCATCGATCACCAGCAGGGCATCGTGCATCGTGTCGATGACGGCCCGATAACGTTGCTCCTTCTCCCGGATGCCGCGGTGCAGGTCCCCCATCCGGCTGTCGACGATGATGCCGATTCCGGTGGCGATGATCGACAGGCCGACGACGGCGAAGACGGTGGTCAGTGCGCTGGCCGGGGCAACCGTGCTGTGGATCGTGGTCAGGGTTTCGGCGGGCTGGTAGACGTGCAACGCAGCCATCAGCGCAAAGTGACCACCCGTCAGGGCGACGCTGATCACCCCGGCGGCGAGGGCCTGCCGCGCCACGTGGTGCCGACCGGGACGGATGGCCGAGGCGGTGAGGAGCAGGGCGATGGTGGTGAAGCCGAAAACCAGTGGCAGCGAGGCGCGGAGTTGCTCGGCGCTGAGGTGCAGGACCGTGTGGCTCACGTAGCCATCCAGGTGTGCCAACGTGGCGAGAAACTTCGTCAAACTCAGCAGCAGCGCACCGGACAGCGCGGTGGCAATCCGGTGTGTTCCTCGTACGACCACCATCACCATGACGGTACAACCGATGATCGCGATGATGCCGGCGTACCATTTTGCCACGTGCCGGACGTCGAGGATTCCCGGGATCGAGGTGCCGAGCAAGGCGAAGGTGCCGGCGGCCCACAGGCACAGCCCCATGACCACGCCGGCGATTGCCAGCCAGGTCAGGCGCCGGTGCGCGTTGCCCTCGTCGCGGACGCGGTCGATGGCGCCGAACATGGCCAGTGCGCCGATGAAGGCGATGCCCATCGCGCCCCAGCCCATGTTGTTGGCATAGGTGATCACCAGTTCCCCGGTGAGGGGCGGTGAGTTCACCAGGGTTCTGATCAGCATCGGCCTCGATCCGCTGTCCCGGGGTGTCCCGGTACCTTATCGGCCGTTGGCGGATCCTGCTTGAACATGGCGGGTCGATATTGCGCCGCCGGTCCTGCTGGCTGCCAGCGTTCCGGCACCGGACCGTGACCTGCGTCACCCCTCACCGGGCGCGGGCCGGATCGGGAGCCCATTTTTTGTATTTGCCGGCCGCCGGGCCCGCTCCTATAGTGAAGGGCGGTAAGCCGGCAGGCCCACCGTCCGCCGCCCGATGCCCAGGAGAACCCACCGATGTCTTCCCTCAGGTACACCGCCGTTGGCATACAGAACGAGTCGCGCATGGCGGTCACGCGTGATGACTATATGAAGGACATCGATGCCCTGGCCCTCAGCATCCGCTATGCGGTCTGGAACTGCAGCCTCGACCTGCCGGTCAGGCTGGTGGCCGTTTCTGAAGGTGGCATCGGTGGCTGGTGCCTGGGTGGCGGGGACGAGCATCTGCGCATCTGCCGGGAGGTTGCGCCGGAGATTCCGGGGCCGGAGACGGCGGCGCTCGGGGCATTGGCCCGCGAGTTCAATGTGTACATCATCGCGCAGATGGTGGCCAGGGACCCGACGCTCATGGAGGATCGGGTCTTCAATATCGCCTTCGTCATCGACCCGCAGGGCGAGGTCATCCACAAACACTACAAGACGGCGTTCTACCAGCGGGAACCGAACGTCGCGCCCAGCGACATCTGGGACCTCTACCTGCGCCGCTACGGTGACGATCCGGTAAAGCTGTTCCAGGCCATTTTCCCTGTGGCAAAGACCGAGATCGGCAACATCGGCACGCTGATCTGCGCCGAGGGCAGCTATCCGGAGGCCGCACGGGGGCTGGCGATGAATGGTGCGGAAATCATCTGGCGCACCCAGTACCCCGAGCCGTGGATGGGCAACGGGATCGCCGAAATCCAGAACCGCTCGCACGCCGTCTTCAACACGGCCTACGTGATGGCACCCAACATCGGCGGGATCTGGTTCCCCGGCGGTGGTCACAAGATGAGCTGCGGCAAGAGTCAGATCATCGACTACCGGGGTGGCATCATCTCCGAGTATCTGGGCGGTGGCGAGACGCTGGTCAGTGGACTGTTCGACATCGAGGCGTTGCGCGATTTTCGCGTCAGGGCGCAATGGCAAAACCTGGTCAAGGACATGCGCGTCGAGGAATACCATGCCATCTACGCGGCAGCGCTGTCGCGCGGCGGCATCTACCCGAAGAACCTGTGCATGGATGCCCCGCCGTTCACCGAATCGGAGCAACTCGAGCTGGTCAAGCATCAAGTCAACAAGATGGTTTCCTGGG
This sequence comes from uncultured Chromatiaceae bacterium, assembly GCA_964417725.1. Lineage (GTDB taxonomy): Bacteria > Pseudomonadota > Gammaproteobacteria > Steroidobacterales > SHZI01. The sequence continues at coordinate 41,307 of CAYQIV010000009.1, read as the reverse complement.
GTGTCTACACGCCACCGCGAGACTGGCAGCCCTTCCCGGTGGATGGCGACGTGCTCGAGCGCCTGGCGCGCAGCGGTAACCGTTGAGTCAGCGGCCCCGCTCTTCGTCGTCGTGCGGCGGGCTCTGCGGTGAGGGCGTGTATCCGGGTGGCCGCATGAAAAGCAGCAGCAGGGTATAGATGAAAATGCCCGGTAGCAGAAGACTGACCACCGTCAGGACGGCATAGCCGAGCCGCACCGAGTTCGCTTCCCACCCCATCCATTCGGCAACGCCCCCACAGACGCCCAACAGCACCCTGTCCTGCGAACGCCGCAGTATTTTTGCCACGATCACTCCTTGCCATCTTGCCCGTTCCGGCCTGGGGCAGCCGGCGTGGAAGGATAGCAGGTATCCCGCGGCGTATAGGCGCCATCAGCCTGGAGCCGGGCCACCGAAGCATTGAACAGTGCGCCTGCTGCCTCATCGTCGGAGGCCGTCTGGTTCTTCGGCCAGATCGGTTTGGCGTAGATCTGGCGATAGATTTCGGTGCGCAGATACGGCAGCCAGTTCTGGAAACGGGCTGTCTCGCGGTAGTAGCGCAGCGCCTCGATGTTGATCTCGGCGCTGACGTAGCAATCGTCCGTTGCACTGCTTTGCGCCAGCAACTCGCCTTTGTAGCCAGCGATCATCGACTTGCCACCGAGTGCGCCACCGATCGTCACCGGCGGGCTGCCGGGCATGACGAGTGCACCACAGTTGGGTGCCATGAGATATGCCGTGTTGTCGACCGCACGCGCACGGTTCTGGACGTCCCATATCTCCCTCGAGACCCACGGCTCCGGCAACGACCCCCGGTAAAGAATCTCGGCTCCGTTCATGGCGAAGCCGCGGTAACTTTCCGGGAACGATCCCTCGACGCCGACGCTGCCGCCGATGTTGCCGATCTCGGTCCTCGCGACCGGAAAAAAGGCGTCCAGGCCATCACCATGTTCCTCGACCCACCGGTCATAGACATCGTGCGGCGTGGTCGAGTGCTCGACGAACAAAACAACGTTCTTGCGATGCTTGTAGACCACCTTGCCCTGCGGATCGATGAGGAACACGGTGTTGAAGAAGCGCCCCGGATATCCCGAGACCTTTTCCTTGAGCTGACCGAGCAGCCAGATGCCGTGCCGGCGGGCCCGTTCACCGAGGAAATTGGTCTCGTCGCCGGGGATTTCGGCCGCCATTCGCTCGGCGTATTCCGCCGGCGACAGGTGCATGATCTCGTCGACGAAACCCTGTATCGCGCCTTCGCCGAGCGTGACCAGGCGCACGGGCAGTTCCAGTGAGCAGATATGGCAGACCAGATCGACCATGTTGCCGATGTGGACCAGATTGCGTTCGACCTCGCTGCGATGTGTGACATGGCGGACAGTCGTCTGCAGGGCGACAGCGATGTAGGGGTCTATCATGGCGGTGTCCCGTGGGCGGCTCGGCGTGACGGCGGGTTGGCGGCGTAGTCGGGCAGCAGGATTGCCGCGCTGCCGGGAATGACCGGCCGCTTGAGTTTCTCGCGGTCGGCCGCGTCCATCGTGGCATCGATGCCAATGCGCAGCGAGCCCCGTCCGGGCCGCGCACAGCGCTCCAGTTCCCAGCTCTGCTGGTCGGGAATGATGACGTACTTCCCTGCATCGGCAACCCGGCTCCAGATCGCCCATTCGACGTCGCCCAGATCGTGCACGTCGATGTCGGTGTCGACGACGATGACCCGCTTGGTGATGTGACTGACGGGGAAAAATCCGCCGTCGGCCGAAAAGATCCTGCGGATGAGCTGTCGGGGCTCCTCGTCATCCTGCTTGTCGATTGCGACGACGATATGGACCATCGCACCAAGTTGCGGATCGATGTAGGCGTTGATGTCGCGGATGACGGGAAACTGCCGGCGCAGCGCGTTGCACAGGTTGCGCTGGATGCCGTAGGTGGCCACGCCGCCCAATGTGTTGTGTTCCGGATTGCGGCCGGCGAGGATGCTGTAGAAAAGCGCGTCGTGGCGGTGGGTGATGACATCCACGCGACTGGCCGGCGCCGTTTCGGTGCCATACTGGCCGGCAAATTCACCGAGCGTATTGCACACATCCAGCGAAAAATCGACGGTCAGTTCAAGGACCATCTCGGCACGCGCCGGCACCAGCAGGTCGCTGCGCTGACACCTGACCATGGGCAGCGGTGCACCGGCCAGGCCACCGGCAACCTCGATCTCGGAAACGTCCGGCGGAAACTTGCAGGCGGCGGCGATCAGCAGCGCCGGATCGGCGCCGATGGCCAGGGCGATCTGCAGGGGCTGGCCGCGGTCGCGCGCATGGCGGTAATAGCGGATCAGGTCGGAGAGTGAGCTGGCATTGACCACGACGGTATGACGGTCGATGACCAGGGTGCGGTAGATGCCGACGTTGAGCTTGCCGGTTTCCGGATTGCGGGAGATGCCCACCGCGCTGGTGATGAACGGACCGCTGTCCTCGGCGAAGAATGTCGGCACGGGCAGGCGCCCCAGGTCGATGGCCTCGCCGGTCAGGGAGACGTCCTGCACCGGCCCCTGGTCATGCACTTCGGGTGGCAGTGGCGCATTGCGGCCGGCCTCGATGCGGGCATCCAGCGCCGCCTGGTCGAAAGGCTCGCCGGGGCGCGTGCCGAGCGCCCAGCCATAGCGCTCGATGCGGTTCAGCAGGCCGCCGATGACCGGGAAATCGCTGCCGGTGACGTGGTCGAAGCGGAAGGCACGGCGTTGCTTTTCAGCCTGCAGCATCAGGGCCGGCATCTCGAAACGCGGGTTGACCGGGCGCTGGATGTGGTACATCTCGCCCTGTTCGTCGACGAGCCTGGCCAGGGTCCTGAAATCGTGCACGGCGCTTTCTCCTTGGGGCGGCCCATTCTAGCGGCACCGTGGCAGGATGCCGGTACCGGCATCAGGCTGACCGCGTGTCAGACCGGGCGGCCGTCACCGACAGGTGGCCGTACCGGGCCGCGGGACGGCGCCGGGCTGGAGCCGGTCGAGCGGTGCGGGCATCATTCGACACCGTCAGGTGTTCACCGGCAAACAGGGAGTCCACATGGCCGCGTCAGTGCTTTCCGGTCGTCCGGACGTCGATGCGCAGCGCCACGTTTGGTATGGCGTCTGGTGCGCGCTGATGGGGGTGACCTTCCTGCCGCTGCTGGGTGTGGTCCGCATTCCGCAGGTCCTCGGCTACTTTCCGACGCTGGCCATCCACGAACTCGCTGCCTTTGCCTACGTTGGTCACACGTTCTTCAGCAACATCTGGGCGATGCGCCTGCGTCAGGGCCAGTCCAGGGAAACCGGTATCTGGGCGCGGGCGTTCCTGCGCAAGCTGTGCCTCGGCGTGACTGCGCCCACTGCGGTGATCGTGCCACTGTTCGGCCTGATGCTGGTCGATGACGCTGGCGGGCTGGTCGCGGTACCGTGGGCCTGGGACGCCTATTTCACCTTCTGGCTGATGGCCGGGTTCAGCGTCATCCCGGATGTCATCCGCTATGCCCGCAACCGCAACGCCGCCGATCCGGGCCACGGCATGCGCAGCGGTGCGATCCGCGGCATGCTGGCGCTGGTCGTTGTGTTGTACATCCTCATCTGGTGCATGGTCGGCAAGCGGAGCCTTTTTGCCGGGCCGATGCTGACGCTGCTGGGCATCCAGGGCTGATCCGGCCGCCGCCGCCCGGCCGGTGATCGCGCCATCGCCCGGGCTGGTGTAGGCTCGGGCCGTGGTCGGACCGACGGACACGCGCCAACCCGACGGGCAATCGCCGCTGCGAACGCCGGTGTCCCGGCATATCTGGGCCACGCGCTATCGGGCCCCCGGTGAGTCCCTCGTCACCCACACATGGCAACGCGTCGCGCACGCGGTGGCACAGGTCGAGACGGCGCAGCACGACTACTGGGAAACCGCCTTCTACCAGTTGCTGGAGGATTTCCGCTTTCTGCCTGGCGGCCGCATCCTGGCCGGAGCCGGGCTGGCTCGCGATACCACGCTGAGCAACTGCTTTGTCATGGGCGTTCTGCCTGACTCGATGGCCGGCATCTTTGCCCATCTGCGTGAAGCGGCGATCACCCTGCAGCAGGGCGGCGGCATCGGCCATGATTTCTCGACGCTGCGCCCGGCAGGGGTGAGTGCTGCAGGCTGCGGTACCACCGCGTCGGGTCCGGTGTCGTTCATGCGGGTGTGGGACGCGATGTGCGCGACGGTCATGTCGACCGGCACGCGGCGCGGCGCCATGATGGCCACCTTGCGCTGCGACCATCCGGATGTCGCGCAATTCATCGATGCCAAGCGCGACCCGGGGCAGCTGAGGCATTTCAACCTGTCGGTGCAGGTGAGCGATGCCTTCATGCGTGCGGTGGAGGAGGATGCGTCCTGGCCGCTGGTGTTTCCGGATACCGACCCGGCCGTCGAGGGGGTGCGGGTGCTGCGGCGCTGGACGGGCAGCGCCAGCGAGGTGCCGTGTCGTGTCCACGCGGCACCACGGGCCCGCGACCTCTGGCAGCAACTGCTTCGCGCCGCATATGAAAGCGCCGAGCCTGGCGTGCTGTTCATCGACCAGATCAACCGCGAGAACACGCTTCAGGGAAGCGAGTGGCTGACATGCACCAATCCGTGCGGCGAGGTCCCGCTGCCACCTTACGGTGCCTGCAACCTGGGCTCGCTCAACCTCACGGCGTTCATCCATGCACCCTTCCGCACCGGGGCCGCCGTCGATTTCCACGGGCTGCAGCGCGCTGCCGCGCTGGCGGTGCGTTTTCTCGACAACATCGTCACGCTGTCACGCTACCCACTTCCCCGACAGGCCGCACAGGCGCTGGCCACTCGCCGCATCGGCCTTGGCATCAGCGGGCTTGCGGATGCGCTGGCAATGCTCGGGGTGGAGTACGACAGCGCGGGAGGGCGCACCCTGGCGGCGCTGATCATGCGCACGGTCTGTGAGGCAGGCTATCGCGCCTCTCTCGGGCTGGCCCGGGAGAAGGGCCTGTTCCCTGCCTGTCAGGCGCAGCACCACGCCGGCAGCCGCTTTATCGAGCGATTGCCGGCAGATATCCGCGAGGGTATCCGCGCCCACGGGATCCGCAACAGCCATGTGCTTGCCATCGCGCCGGCGGGAACCATCAGCCTGCTGGCCAACAATATCTCCGGCGGGATCGAGCCGATATTCGCCTTGCGTGCCCGGCGCAGGGTTCTGGAAGCAGACGGGTCACCGCGCCATCATGATGTCGAGGATTACGCCTGGCAGGTCTGGCAGCGCCTGCATCCCGGCCTGCCACCCTGTGCGGCCTTTGTCGAGGCCCGCGCGATCAGCCCGGTTGCCCATCTGGAAATGCAGGCCGTGCTGCAGCCTTTCGTCGACAACGCCATCTCGAAGACCATCAACGTCGCTGCCGATATCCCCTATGCGGAATTCGCCGATCTGTACCGCCGGGCATGGCGTGAGGGATTGAAAGGGTGCACCGTGTTTCGCCCCAACGACATCACGGGCGCGGTGCTCGAAGCCGGCGATGACTTCGTGCCCCCGGACCGGCATTGCTGCGACCCGCTGCGTGAGGCCGACTGATACCCTGGCCGGCAGCGTCAGCCCTCAGGGCAGGGGAGGCAGGCAGTCGATGACCTGCTGCGGCGTCAGCCCCGCTTCGCGCAGCGTCGACAGGGCGTGGTCATGGTCGCGTTTTGCCAGGCGCCGCCCGGCGGAGTCGGTCACCAGCGGGTGATGGTGGTAGCGCGGCGTGTGCAGCCCGCACACGGCTTGCAGCAGGCGCTGTGCCGGTGTGGCGTGATACAAGTCGTTGCCGCGGCTCACCAGGGTGATGCCCTGCGCATGGTCGTCGAGGACGACGGCAAGGTGGTAACTGACGCCGACATCCTTGCGGGCCAGCACGATATCGTCGATCGATCCCGGTTCCACGACGATCCGCCCATGCTCGCCGTGCGGCCCGGCGCCGGTTTCCTCGAAGTGCAACGGCTCGCCGCCGATCGTGGCCATGCAGCTGGCCACGTCGAGCCGGATGGCGCAGGATTCGCCCTCGGCCATTCGCCGGGCAGCAACTGCGGGCTCGAGGTGTCGGCAGGTGCCGGGGTAGCGTGCGCCTTCAGGGCCATGGGGGGCACGCTGGATGCGCGACGCCTCGTCGGCGATTCCACGCCGCGTGCAGAAACAGGGGTAGGCGAGGCCGCGGCGGATCAGGTCCTGCACCACCGCCTGGTAATGTGGGACACGGGTCGACTGGCGCCACGCCGCCAGGGGATAGCCTAAACCCAGCCAGCGCAGGTCATCGTGGATCGCGGCCTCGAACGTTGCCCTGCAACGGCCCGTGTCGATGTCCTCGATGCGCACGAGAAAGCGCCCGCCAGCACGCGCTGCGAGGGCATGGGCGACCAGTGCTGCATAGGCGTGGCCCAGGTGGAGGGGACCCGTGGGACTCGGGGCAAAACGTGTCACGACGTCGGGCTGCATCGCGCTTATTCTAGCTCCGTGAGTGTCCGCGCTGGAGGGCGCGGGCGGCACCGGTGTCGAGTGGTCTGTGCAAAGGGAGCGGTGATGTTGAAGGGCGGGAAGGGCAATCCGTCGGCGGCCTTGCCGACAGCGGTATCCGGGCTGTCCCGCTATCTGGCGGTGTATGCCTATACCCTCCGTGCGCTTCAGCTGGTTTGGGGCACGAGCCGCCTGCTGACCGTGCTGCTGGCCGGTCTGACGACCTTCGCTGGCGTGTTGCCGGCAGGGATCGCCTGGGCGGGGAAGCTGATCGTCGACGGGGTCGTCGAGCAGATTGCAAGTGTGTCTGCCGGCAATGTGGCCGACTACGCCGTGGTGTTGCGCTATGTGCTGCTCGAGTGCCTGTTCATGGCGCTGCTGGCGGCCTGCCAGCGCGGCATCGCCGCCTGCCAGTCGCTGTTGCGCGCGCAACTGGGTCAGCGCGTCAACGAGATGATTCTGGAAAAGGCGCTGGAACTGGACCTGTCCTGCTTCGAGGACGCTGATTTCTACGACAAGCTGCAACGGGCCCGCCGGGAGGCGTCGAGCCGTCCGTTGAGTCTGGTGATGCGCAGCTTCGGCCTGTTCCAGCAGTCGATCACACTGGCCAGCGTTGGCGTGCTGATCGCCGGGTTCTCTCCCTGGGCCATGCTCCTGCTGGTGCTGGCCGGGCTGCCGGCCTTCATCGCCGAAACGCGCTTTTCGGGCGATGCTTTCCGGTTGTTCCGGTTTCGTGCCCCGGAATCGCGACAGCAGAATTATCTTGAGGTCGTGCTGGCCCGCGAAGACCACGCCAAGGAGGTCAAGCTGTTCGGTCTTGGCCCGCTGCTGCTCGACCGCTACCGGGCGATCTTCCGCAAGATCTACCGGGAAGACCGCCAGCTGACGCTGCGACGCGAGTCGTGGGGGCTCGCCCTGACCTTGCTCGCCACCCTGACGCTCTATGGGGCCTATGCATGGGTCATCGTCTCGGCGATCGGTGGCGGCATCAGCCTCGGCGAGATGACCATGTACCTGCTGCTTTTCCGCCAGGGGCAGGCTGCGGTCTCGGCGAGCCTCGCCGCCGTTGGCGGCATGTACGAGGACAACCTGTATCTGACCACCCTGTACGAATACCTCGGTCAGGCCCCGGCCCGCCCGCGTGGCGATGCCATCGAGGGGCCGGACCCGGCGGACGGGGTGCGCTTCGAGCACGTCGGTTTCCGCTACCCCGGCGCGACGGTCCCGGCCCTCGAGGATGTCAGCCTCCATGTCAGGCCCGGTGAAAGTCTCGCTCTGGTGGGTGAGAACGGGTCAGGAAAATCAACGTTAATCAAGATATTGTGTGGTTTATATCAACCTTGTTCTGGAAATGTATTCGTTCATGGCCGGGCAGTTTCCGAGTGGCAGCCCGAAGCCCTGCAACGCCTGATCGGCGTCATTTTCCAGGATTTCAATCGCTATCAGTTCACGGTGGGAGAGAACATCGGCGCCGGCGACGTCGGGGCCTTCGATGACCTCCAGCGCTGGACCGATTCGGCGCGCAAGGGCATGGCGCTGCCGTTCATCGAACGGTTCGAGCGGGGGTTCGCCACGCAACTGGGCAGCTGGTTCCGTGGCGGCAAGGAGCTGTCGACGGGGCAGTGGCAGAAGATCGCCCTTTCCCGGGCGTTCATGCGCCGCTCGGCGGATATCCTCATCCTCGACGAGCCCACGGCCTCGATGGATGCCGCTGCCGAGGCCGAGCTTTTCAGCTGGTTCCGACGGCACACCGCCGGGCGCATCACCATGCTGATTTCCCACCGCTTTTCCACGGTGCGCCAGGCCGACCGCATCGCCGTCATCGAACACGGCCGCATCACCGAGTGTGGCACCCACGATGAACTGCTGGCCGGTAACGGCCGCTACGCCGAACTGTTCCGCCTGCAGGCCGAAGGATATCGCTGACGGCGGCGACGCCACACGGCGAATGCCCATGCGCCGAGGAGGGTACACGCGTCAGTCCCGCCACCACCACCGCCGCCGCCACCACCGGCGGTGTTTCCGCCACCGCCGCCACCAGCGTGCGCGCCGTTGGCGAGCGTCGACAGGATGACCTCGGTGCTGTCATCTCGCCCCATGCTGTCCGTGACGACCAGGCGGACCGTGACGCTGGTGTCGGCAGGCAACTCGACGACCGCATGATCGAGGTCCGTAGAGCCGATGAACGGGTTGGGACCAGCGATGGCTTCCCAGCGCCATGCGCTGAGGGTCGCATCGCGTGCCGCGGCGCTCGAACTGCCATCGAGCGTCAACGGCTGCGAAGCCACCACGGCCGACGTGAGGGCGATCCTCGCCACCGGCCGGATGGCTTCGCGGACGGCCGCCGCCGCGTCGGCGACCCCGGCACCGCAGGTCGTCATCGTGCAGTTGCATTGTCCCGTGGTGGCGCTGGTCTGCGGGCATGAGGGCAGGCCGTCCTCGGCCGTGAATGGGCGGGCTGCCGACTGCATGCGCTGGATCACCTCATGCGGGTAGAGCGAATCGTTGACCGCGTGCATGAGGCCGGCGATGCCGGCAACCAGCGGTGCCGCGAAGCTCGTGCCGACATTTGCCTTGAAGGGGTTGGTATAGGCCGGGCTGACGGGCGCACGGGTGCCGTTCATCGTCGTCGTCGTGATCTCGTACTGGCAGGGTCCGTTGGATGTGACGCAGTTGCCGGCCGGTGCGGCGATGCCGATTTCCTGGCCGAAGCTGCTGTAGCCGACCTTGGCGCCGGCATGGCGCAAACCGGCCACCGCGAGCACGCCGGGGCAGTTGGCCGGTGCGTGCACGGCCCCCTGTTCGTTGCCCGCGGAAGCCACCACCAGGACACCGGCAGCGCTCAATTCCGATACAAGGTCGAGGTAGGGCTGCTGGCAACTGCCCTCGGCGCCGAGGCTGAGGTTGATGATGTGGGCGGGATGAGGGTTGGGGGGTACGCCCGGCACCGGCAGGCCGGCGGCCCAGCGCGCGGCGGCGATGATGTCCGAGTCGCGACCGCCGCACTTGCCGAGGACACGAACCGGCAGGATGCGCGCGTTCCAGTTCGTGGCGCTGACGCCTTCGCCATTGTTGCTGACCGCGCCCAGCAGTCCTGTCACACGGGTGCCATGCCAGGTCGAGTTGGTCAGCTCACAATCGGAAAAGACCGTCGAGTTGCGGTCGTGCTGGTCGATCCAGTCGCCAGGGTCGGATGGGTCATCGTCCCAACCATCGCCGTCGTTGGCAACGAGGAAAGAAGCGGAGGATTCACCCGAGATGAAATCGCGGCCGGGCAGCAGCCGTCCGCCAAGCCCGTCGCGACCGAGATCCGGATGTTCGAAGCGGACACCTGAGTCGAGCACGGCAATGACGGTGTCGCCGGCACCGGTCGTGGTGTCCCAGGCTTCGTCGAAACGCCCGGCCGCGGGCGCCTGACCCTGCAGATACCACTGGCTGGCGTAGAGGGGATCCACCGGCAGCGCGTGGGCGTGCCGGCGCTCGTCGGGCACGATATAGCGGATGTTCGGGTCCTGGCGCAGCTGGTCGACGAGCCGACCTTCGGTCGAAGCGTCGGTGCCCGGTGGCAGTTCGATGGCGACAAGACCATCGGACAGCGCACGCTGGCGGAACGGACCGATGCCGCCGCGCCGGTCAAGGCTTTCCAGATGCGGTCCGTGGGCAAGGGACTGCTGCTGCCGGGCGTCGACGCCTTCCTTGTGCAGTCGCACGATGTAGCGGCCGCCGTCGGCGCCTTCCGCAGGCGGTGGCGGTGTCCTGGCGTGGGCCGCAGCCGTCTGGGCAAGCAATAAACACAGCAACAGCCGGCAGGACATCCCTTCGATGCTCCATAAGACATAATGAGCGCCGCATTGCGATTATGCTTCAGCCGCCTGCCTGGCGGCATGTGAAGTGCGTCACGTTTTCTGCCTCGCACACCCCGTGGTCATCACGGTGCCGGCGCGTCTCCCAGCACCAGACGCCTCACGTACTCGGGCGCGACCAGGTGGCAGTACCAGGCTCCCCTCAAGCGCTCGGGGGCCCATGACAACCACAGGTTGTTCCAGTCGGTGCGCAGTGCCTTGGCGTGGAGGTGCGTGCGGCCCTTGTCGTCGGTATAGGCGTAAGGGTAGTCGTCCACCCAGTTCGAGCCGGTGTAGGTCAGTGCGTCCGCATCAAAGACGATCTCTCCGGCCGTGATGCGCAGGCGCCGGCGTTCCACCTGCGTGAGGCTTGCGTAGACCTGGCGGACGGTATCGCGATTGATGTCGGCACAACCAAGACCGCGGTCGATCGCTGCCGAGGGGCCATATTCGGCGATGAGGTGATCGGGCGTCTTGATCTTGCATGAGACGCGGCCCGGCAGACCGGCTTGCCCGGGGGCATCGCTGGTGTGCTGGTGTGTCTGCAGGGGCCTGACAACGGTTTTCGAGCGGCGGAAGGCCGGGAAATCCGCATGGATGACATTCTCCGGTACCAGGGTGGTGCCGGCCAGGCGCTGCTGGACCCGACTGCAAAAGGCCGGGTCGGTGACCGGTGGCGTGGGCATGGCCAGCGCCGTGCCGGCGAGCAGCAGGCCTGGCAGGCCGCACAGGCCCGTGCGCCACGCCACCGGCATCAGATGATGCCGGCCGCCGCGAGGGCCTTCAGCGCCTCAGCGTTCTTGCCCAGCAGTCCACCGAGGATCTCCTCGTTGTGGGCCCCGACCGCTGGACCGGGCCAGTCCGTCCGCCCCGGGGTATCGCTGAGAAAGGGCATCAGGGCGGGGATCTTCAGCGGGGCACCGTTGACGGTCACTTCCTCGAACAGTCCACGGGCATTGAAGTGCGGGTCCTTGAGCATGTCCGCGACGTTGTATATCGGTCCCGCCGGCACATCCGCCGCTTCCAGCAGGTTCAGGACTTCCGCAGCGGGCAGCGAGCCAGTCCAGGCGCCGATGGCATCGTCCAGCTCCCTTTCGTGCCGGACCCGTCCGGCGTTGTCGCTCATCCGCGGATCGTCGGCGAGGTCGGGGCGGCCCATCGCGCGCATGAGACGCTTGTAGATCGAGTCCCCGTTGCCGCCGATGATGACGAAGCGTCCGTCACTGCAGCGGTAGGTGTTGGTCGGCACGATGCCGGTCAATGTCGACCCGGAGGGCTCACGCACCACGCCGGCGCCCGAATACTCGGGTACCAGCCCTTCCATCAGATTGAATACCGATTCGTACAGTGCGGCGTCAACCACCTGACCGCGGCGCGCCGGATCCTTGTCCCGCTGGACGATGGCGAGCAGCACCCCGAGGACACAGTGGATGCCGGCCATGGTATCGCCAATGCTGAGGTTGGGCCGTACCGGCGCCTCGTTGGGGAAGCCGTTGACATAGCGGAAGCCGCCGATGCCCTCGCACACCGAAGCGAAACCGGGCTTGGCGGCGTAAGGGCCATGTTGCCCATAGCCCGAAATGCGGCCGTAGATCAGCCCGGGATTGTGCGGCCAGAGATCGGCTGGCCCGAGGCCCCATTTTTCCAGTGTCCCAGGCCGGAAATTCTCGATGATGATGTCCGATTTGAGGGCCAGTTCCCGCGCCACCGCCCGCCCGCCGGCTTCCCTCAGGTTGAGGGTGACGGACTTCTTGTTGCGCCCGAGACTGTGCCACCACAGCGACACGCCATCTTTCATCACCCGCCAGGTGCGGATCGGGTCGCCACTGCCCGGCGGTTCGATCTTGATGACTTCTGCGCCGAAGTAGCCGAGCACGCTGGCCGCGAACGGGCCGGCGAGGAGTTGACCCATCTCCAGGACGCGGTAGCCGTCCAGCGGCCGCGAGCCTTTGCTGTTTTCCATCGGTATGTTCGCCCTGGTGTCCACGGTTGAGGGGGAGCGGCGGGATCCGGCGTCGAATGCACCCGGAGGAGCGTTTGGCCGCCGTGGTCACCCACAGTCACTGTCCGGCGCTATTTTGCCAGCTTCCGCCGGCTCTGTGCGGACGATGGCCCCCTCAGCGCGGGCTGGCCTTGCCGATGTAGTGCCAGGCGATGAAACGGGGGCCATCGAAATAGCGCGTCTCGATATCGACGATGTCGAAGCCGCCCTGTTCGATCAACCGGTCTATCGCCAGATTGGGCCGGCAACCGGCCAGCCCGCGGAACAGCGGGCTCAGCCGGTCCTGCCAACGTGCCACGCTGGCGTCCGGTGCGCGTCCATGCTCCAGGAACAGCAGTTGCCCGCCGGGTCTCAGTACCCGCCTCATTTCGTCGAAGGCCTGGCCAAGCGCCGGTACCGAGCACAGGGTCCAGGTCGTCACGATGGTGTCGACGCTGTGCCGTTCGAGCGGGATGGCCTCGGCACCGGCCGCCAGCAGGTCGACGGGGAAGGGGGCCCTGGCGGCGAGCACCGCGGCCTCCTCAACCAGGGTTTTCGAGGGCTCCAGACCGAACAGGTGGGTGACGTCGGTGCCGTAGTAGGGGATGTTGAGGCCGGGGCCGATGCCGATCTCGAGGACGCGGCCGCGCGCCAGCGCCGGGACCCGTGAGCGGTGCTTTGCCATGGCCTTGTTGCGCATGCCGGCACTGATGAGGCGTGGCATGATCCGGTTGGCGTAGAAACCCATGGTCTTTGCTCCCGTCGCATGGTGTCAGGGCGCCGTGCGGCGCGCGATGGCCGCCGCGACCAGCGCGAGGAAATCCCGTTCGTCACGCACCGAACCGGCATCGGCGGCATCGATGATGTAGCCGAGTCGGGCGGCAATGGCCTCGTAGCGCGGGGCACGGTGGCGCAGCAGCCGCGGGAAGATCCAGCGCACGAAAGCGTCCGGATCGATCTGTCCGGTGTCGCGCAGGTTTTCCCGGGCCATGTAGCCGGCCAGTTCCCGATCAAGGAAATCCTCCCGGTAATACAGCGGCTTGGGGTTGCGATCGGCACGGCGAACGATCTCTGCTTCCATGTCGTCACCCGCCCTGAGGTAAATGATCAGCGTCCGGTCGGCGAGTACACGCAACATTTCTTCATCATCGAGCTCACAGACGCTGCCACCGGCATCGTTGATGAAGTGGTCGTATCCGTAAATTTCGCCGGCCTTGCCGATGAAATCGCCCACGTCCTTCATGGCGCAGGCTTCCGCGGTGGCGTGGAGCTGCTGGCGGTGCTTGAACTCGGCGAGCGGCAAGCCGCCGCGGGCGGGGTCGCCAAGTTTGCCGAGAAAAGAGGAGATCGGCGCCAGGTTGCTGTTGGTGATGTTGTTGGCGATGTAGATGGAGTCGCTTCGCAGCAGTTCCCGCAGGAAGGGGATTTCCATGGCCTGCCGCTTGATGTTGTCGAGGATGGCCTCGCCGAGGTAGCGGGTGCCAATCCGGTAATCGCCGGAGTAGTGGAACCACCGGTCGCTGGGCAGGTTGGCCGCCAGCGTCGTCTTGCCGACCCCGGACATGCCGAGCAAGGTGATGGCCCGTCGGCGCCAGCCGAGAAACTCTTCGGCGGTCATCAACACGATTAATATCCTTTAAAACAGATAGTTGTAATAACAATGCACAAATTTATCAAAGTCCGGAAAGACGACGGTGCAGGTCCATCCCGTCGCTGGCGGGCCGCAGGGCCTCGTCCCGGGGGTAGCGCAGGGGGCGCCCGGCGAGGATGCGATAGCTGGTCTCCATGAGGTCATCGCCCACCACGACCGACATCGATCGCGTGTCGATGGCCAGCTTGCCGAGGTCGAAGAGGGTGTGGATGTCGGCACGGAGGAGCAGGGCATTGGTCGGGTGATGGGTATGCTTGCCCCGGAACGGAACGACGTAGGCCACTTCGAGCGCATCCGCAGCCGTGAAGTTGGTGATGGCGCAGCGATATTCGTAGGCCTCGAGCAGCGTCTTGCGCAGTGCCGGTTGCCCGCGCCGCCGGATGATCGACTCGACCACGGCCTCGCGGCCTTCCTTGCTGTTCTGGGGGTCAAAGGCCTGGAACCTGGCAAGGTCGCGCTCCGACAGGCGGATCATTCCGCTCATGTCGACGATCGGACCGCCCACTGAGGTGCTGAGCAGGCGGCGCCTGGCAAAACGCTCGACGCTGCCGAAATCCCCCTCGATCCGCGCCATGGTGGCCTGCGGGACCTGCGAGAATCCGATATTGCGCCTTGGCAGATAGTCGGCGAGGTCGGCATACGCCAGGGCGATGCCGACCGGCTCGGAAAGGAAGAACAGGTATTCCCGCTGTTCGCCGGGCTGCGTGTCGCTGCCCCATATCGCCTGCGCGGCCCTCGGGTTCTGATAGCGACCGAGGACACGGGCATAGTAGCGGTAGGTGTCCTTGTGCCCGATGAGGACGAAGTCGCCGACGCCCATGAGAAACCAGTGCTCGACGTTGTCAGGACCGGGCGGCAGTCCCCAGGCGTAGAAGCCGTGTCCCCGCCGCTCGATGTCGATCAGTTCGGGATAGGTCGCATCACTGAAGCTGCCGATGATCGTCTGGCGATCAATGCCCGCCAGCACGGACTTTTCCAGGTCCGCCCGGTCACGTGCGTTGTCCAGGGCTGCGATGAATATCCTGGCCATGAAGACGCGACCGCCCCCCGAATGCCTGCTGCCGGAACCCGCGGGGGATTCTAGCCCAGGACGGCCCCGGTTCCGCGCCTGAAGTACCGTGGCAGAACGGTTATGATGCCCCGGTTTTTGCAGGTGGGCCCCGTCATGCGGGCCTCCAGACAACGGATTCACCGGAATGACCCAACCCTGGCAGGTACATAAATTCGGCGGCACCAGCCTCGGCGATGCGGCGTGTTTCCGTCGCGTCGCCGACATCCTTCTCGCGGACCCGGCGCCCCGGCAGGCCGTGGTCGTCTCGGCCATGGCCCGGACCACCGACGCGCTGCTGCAGGTCGTCGCTGCGGCGGAACAGCGTCGCGGCGATGTCGGCGCGCGGCTTGCGGACATTGCGGCGCGCTACCAGTCCACCGTTGCCGAACTGCTCGGCGATGGCGAAGCGGCACAGGGGATCCTCGCCGCGTTCGAGCAGGAGCTCGGGGACATCACCGACCTCCTGCATTCGGTCTCCCTGGTCCGGCAGGCCAGCGACCGGGTCCGCGACCTCATCGCCGGCCACGGCGAGCTGTGGTCTTCCCGGCTGCTGGCTGCATTTCTGGGGCCGCTGGCTGCAGGTCGGCGCAAGGTGTCCTGGGTGGATGCGCGTACGCTCATCGTCGTAGAGCGCAGCGAGATGGGGCCGGCGGTCCAGTGGGACGTATCGCGGGCAAACGCCGCGCAGCTGCAGTCGGCTCCGGCCGGCACCATAGTGGTCATCACCGGGTTCATCGCCGCCGAACCGGACGGGCTCTACACCACCCTCGGGCGCAACGGCAGCGATTTCTCCGCATCCATCATCGGCGCACTGCTCGATGCCGACCGGATCACCATCTGGACTGATGTCGATGGCGTGATGAGCGCCGATCCGAACCGGGTGCCGGAAGCGGCGATCATCGCCGCCCTGTCATACAGCGAGGCGATGGAACTGGCTTATTTCGGCGCCAAGGTGATCCATCCGCAGACCATGTCGCCGGCGGTGCAGCGGGGCATCCCCATCTGGATCCGCAACACCTTCAATCCGGCCGCGCGGGGGTCCCTGATCGGCCCATCGACGGAGGGCAGCCAGCCGATCAAGGGCATCACGTCGGTCGACCAGGTGGCACTGGTCAATCTCGAGGGTGCGGGGATGATCGGCGTGCCCGGGACGGCGGACCGGCTGTTCGGTGCGCTGCGCGAGGCCGGCGTGTCCGTGATCCTCATTTCACAGGCCAGTTCGGAGCATTCGATCTGCATCGGCGTCCCCGGCAGCATGGCGGCCGTTGCCGAACGCGTCATCCGGCGTGCGTTTGCCGCGGAACTGACCCAGGGTCAGATCCAGACGGTAACCGTGAAAGATGACTGCAGCGTCATCGCGGTGGTCGGTGACGGAATGGCCGGCATGCCGGGTATCGCCGGGCGCTTCCTCGTCACGCTGGGCAGTGCCGGCATCAACGTCAGGGCCATCGCGCAGGGTTCCTCGGAGCGCAATATCTCCGCGGTCATCGATCGCCATGACGCCACGCGCGCATTGCGGGCCGTGCACTCGGGGTTCTACCTTTCCGCGGAAACCCTTTCCATCGCGGTCATCGGTCCCGGCAATGTCGGCCAGGTGTTGCTTGACCAGCTCGCCGACCAGCAGGATCGCCTGCGCCGGGATCGCAACATCGACCTCCGTGTCCGTGTCATTGCCTCATCGACGCGCATGCTCCTGCACGACCGGGCGATCGATCTTCGCCACTGGCGTGACGCGCTGGCCGATGCGGGCGAGCCTCTCGATTGGGAGAAACTGACGGCCCACGTCAGGGCCGAGCACCTGCCGCATGCAGTGATCGTCGACTGCACATCCAGTGATGCCGTTGCTGGACGCTACACCGAGTGGCTGGCCGCCGGCGTGCATATCGTGACACCGAACAAGCGCGCCCACAGCGGAACCCTGCAGGTCTACGATGAATTGCAGCGGGTGCAGCGGCGGCACAACAGCCGATTCCTCTACGAGACGACAGTCGGGGCGGCGCTGCCGATCATCGGCACGTTGCGTGACCTGCGTGAGACAGGGGACGAGATTCGCGGCATCGAGGGAATCCTTTCCGGCACCCTGGCGTACCTGTTCAATGTCTTCGATGGCAACGAGCCATTTTCCGCAATCGTGCGCCATGCGCGCGACGCGGGCTACACGGAACCGGATCCGCGTGATGACCTGTCGGGCATGGACGTGGCCCGCAAGTTGATCATCCTCGGGCGCGAGATGGGCATGCGCCTGGAGCTGGCCGATGTGCAGGTTGAAAGCCTGATCCCCCCGGGCCTCGACAAAGGCAGCGCCGAGGCGTTCCTCGACGCGCTGGCCGAACACGATGGTGCCATGCGCGAGCGGTGGCGTGCAGCCCATGGCAATGACCAGGTGCTGCGCTATGTCGGGCGGCTCGACCGCGCCACGGGAACGGCCACGGTGCAACTCGAGTCGCTGCCCGCGGAACACCCGTTCGCAGGGATCAATCTCACGGACAACATCGTGCGCTTCGTCTCGGCCCGCTACAGCGAGAACCCGCTGGTCATCCAGGGGCCAGGCGCTGGCCGTGCGGTGACGGCAGCCGGCGTCTTTGCCGACCTTCTGCGCCTTGCGACCTACCTTGGGGCCTCACTCTGAGCATCGCCATGCGCTACGTCAGCACCAGGAAGGGACCCGCGGTGGCCATCGAGCAGGCCATCATGAGCGGGACGGCACCCGATGGGGGATTGTATGTCCCCGAGTCCCTGCCGGCATTCAGCCCCGGCGAATTTTGCCGAGGGGCGCATTTTGCCGAGGTAGCACGCGAGGTACTGGCACCGTTCGTCGCCGGTTCCAGTCTCGAACTGCCGCTCGCCGGCATCTGCCACGAGGCGCTGGATTTCCCGGTGCCATTGCGTCGCCTCGAGGGCGAGCGTGCCGGCCTGTCGGTGCTTGAGTTGTTTCATGGGCCGACTGCGGCATTCAAGGATGTCGGTGCACGGTTCCTCGCCGCGTCGATGAGCCGCATCCTCGATGACGGTCGCTATGCGAAGCCCCCTGTGACGATCATCGTTGCGACATCCGGTGATACCGGTGGTGCCGTGGCCTCGGCGTTTTTCCGTCGCCCCGGCACGCGGGTGCTGGTGCTGTTCCCTGCGGGCCGCGTTTCGCCGCGACAGGAGCACCAGCTGACCTGCTGGGGCGACAATGTCATCTCGCTGGCCGTGCGCGGCGAGTTCGACGACTGCCAGCGGCTGGCCAAGGCGCTGTTTGCCGATGAGGCGCTCTGCCAAAAGCACCATCTGGCGTCTGCCAACAGCATCAACGTTGGCCGCCTGTTGCCGCAGATGGCCTACTATGCCAAGGCCAGCCTCGAGCATTTCCACGCCACCGGAGAGGAAACCAGTTTCATCATCCCGACGGGCAACCTCGGCAACGCCTTCGCCTGCGTCTGGGCCCGACGCCTGGGCCTGCCGATCGGACGGATCATCCTTGCGACCAACAGCAATACGACGGTGCCTGATTTCCTCGCCACCGGGCAGTGGCTGCCGCGACCGAGCCAGCAGACCCTGGCATCGGCGATGGATGTCGGCAACCCGAGCAACATGGAGCGCCTGCGCGACCTGTGTGGCGACATGGAAACGCTGCGCGACGAGGTCAGCGCCATTCCGGTCGGCGATGAGGCGATCCGCGCGGCCATCAAAGAGGAATACCGGCGCCACGCGCTCGCCTGGTGCCCCCATACGGCCACTGCCTTTCATGCCTATCGCAGCCTGCCGGAAGCAGAGCGCAATGCGCACCACTGGAGCGTTGTGGCCACGGCGCATGCGGCCAAGTTCGACACGATCGTGGAACCCCTGCTCGGCATCAGGGTTGCGCTGCCGGCCGAACTGGCCGCGCTCCTCGACACCCCGGCAAGTTCCCACACGGTCGATGCAGAAATCGACCCCGTCACCGCGTACCTCTGAGCAGGAGGGGCGGGATGCCAACCGGTGGCAACGATCCACTGGCGTGGCTGCTGGTGGGCGGCTGCGGCCTGTTGCTGGCCACCGTGGTCTGGGCCGTCCTGCGCCGCCGTCGGCTGGCAGGCGACCCCGCAGTATTGTTGCGACGTGCCTGCCCGGAGATGCTCAGCGACATCTTCCTCGGTGACGGCGCCGATGGCCACGTCTGGATCGAGCACGTCCTGGTGTCGGGCCGCCAGATCATCGTCGTCGACGTCAGGCACGTGCATGGCCATGTGTTTGGCGCAGACGCCATGAAAGAATGGACGGTGCTGGGCGGGCACGGTCGCCATACCTTTGCCAATCCGCAGGCCGGCCTGTGGGATCGGGTGGCGGCAATCCAGCGGCTGCTGCCTGAGGCATCTGTGGCCGGCTACGTGGTGTTTCCCAAAGACGCGCACTTTCCCAAGGGTCGACCCAGGGATGTCGTCGGTATCGAGGAACTGTTGCCACGGCTGGACAGCTCGCGGCGGGACGGGCAGTCGGTGTCCGGTGGGACGGCCTCGGCGGAGTGGGAAATCCTGCGCGGCGCCGTGACCCGTCGCGTTTGATCAGTCCTTCACGGCGTCGAGACGGAACAGGCGCCACGCATTTTCCGTGGCTGCCGCCGCCACCGCTTCGGGTTCATGACCGCTCCAATGCGCCAAGGCGCGGATCACGTGAGGCAGGAAGGCGGGCTCGTTGCGCCTTGCGGCGGGCTGGGGGTGCAGGTCGCGGGGCAGCAGGTATGGCGCATCGGTTTCGACCAGCAGCCGTTCCAGCGGGAGTCGGCGCACGGCCTCGCGCAGGGCTTGGCCGCGCCGCTCATCGCAGATCCAGCCCGTGATCCCGATGTGGAGGTCGAGGGAGAGGCAGGTTTCGATTTCCGCGGGGCCACCGGTAAAGCAGTGTGCGACGCCGCCGCTCAGGCGGGGTCGGTAGTCCCGCACCAGCGCGACGAAATCAGCGTGGGCATCGCGTTCGTGGAGAAAGACCGGTTTGCCACACTCGACGGCGATGTCGAGCTGGGCGGCAAAGGCCCGCCACTGGGCCTTGCGGGGTGCGAGATCCCGATAGTAGTCGAGTCCACATTCGCCCACGGAGACCACTTGCGGGTGCTGCGCGAGAGCGGCCAGTTCCCGTACCGCCTCGGCATTCAACTCAGTGGCATGGTGGGGGTGGATGCCCGCCGTCGCCCACAGGCGCTGCGGGTGGGCACGCGCCAGCTGGAGCGCGCCGGCCGATGCGCCCACCGACGTCCCCGTCACGATGCAGTGCGTGACCCCGGCTTCTGCCGCTCTGGACAGGAGCGCTGGAAAATCGTGCCGGAAGCTCTCGTGCGTCAGGTTTGCGCCGATATCGACCAGACGGTCCATGCGTTCGTCAGCGACCACACCGTGCCGGCTTCAGCCGACGGCCAGCTGGCGCAGCACGTAGTGCAGGATGCCGCCATGGCGGTAGTAGTCGCGCTCCTTTGGCGTGTCGATGCGCACCCGGGCCGTGAATTGGACGGTGTGGCCGTCCTCGCGGCGGGCGCTCACCGACACCTTGCGGGCATCACCGCCATCGAGACCACGGATGTCGTAGACCTCGGTGCCGGTCAGGCCGAGGGTGGTGGCCGACTCACCGGGCTGGAACTCGAGCGGCAGGACGCCCATGCCGATCAGGTTGGATCTGTGTATCCTTTCATAGCTTTCAGCTATAACAGCATGTATTCCAAGAAGTTTTGTTCCTTTTGCCGCCCAGTCTCGCGATGAACCACTGCCGTATTCCCGTCCGGCGATGACGAGCAACGGGATACCCTCGGCGGCATATTTCATGGCGGCCTCGTAGATCGACATCTGCGCGCCATCCGGGAGGTGACGGGTGTACCCGCCCTCGACACCCGCCACGAGCCGGTTGCGCAAGCGGATGTTGGCAAATGTGCCGCGCATCATGACCTCGTGGTTGCCGCGTCGCGCGCCGTACTGGTTGAACTCGGCCGGCTTCACGCCCTGGCTGACCAGATAGCGACCGGCCGGGCTGTCCTGGGCGATGGATCCGGCAGGGGAGATGTGGTCGGTCGTGACCGAGTCGCCGAGCAGCGCAAGCACACGTGCGCCAGGAATGTCGCCAACCGCGGGGGGCTCGAGCGTCATGCCGGTGAAGTATGGCGGATTGCGGATATAGGTCGAATCCGCCAGCCAGGCGTAGCGTTCGCCCGTCGGGGTGGCGATGGCATTCCAGTTGGCATCGCCGGCAAACAGGTCTGCATAACTGTTGCGGAACATCTCGGAGTTGACCTGGGTCGTGACGATCTCCTGGATTTCCCGCTCGTCGGGCCAGATATCGCGCAGATAGACCGGCTTCCCGTCCGGTCCCGAACCGAGCGGATCGCGCATCAGGTCGACGTGAATCGAGCCCGCGAGGGCGTAGGCCACCACCAGCGGCGGCGAGGCGAGGAAATTGTTGCGGACCAGCGGGTGGATGCGACCTTCGAAATTGCGGTTGCCCGAAAGGACGCTACAGCCAATCAGGCGTCCTTCGCGGACCGCCTGCTCGATGGGGGCATCGAGCGGGCCGGAGTTGCCGATGCAGGTGGTGCAGCCGAAGCCGACGAGGTGGAAGCCCAGGGCTTCAAGGTCGCGGAGCAGCCCGGACGCCTCAAGGTAGTTGCTGACCACGCGTGAGCCGGGGGCCAGACTGGTCTTGACCCAGGGGCAGGTCTTGAGCCCCAGACGCCGGGCATTGCGGGCCAGCAGGCCCGCGCCGACCATCACGTAGGGGTTCGACGTGTTGGTACAGCTGGTGATTGCCGCGATGAGCACCGCACCATTCTTCAGCTCGAAAGTGCTTCCCCGGCGGCTGACACGGACAGGCTCCCGGCCGGCCTTGCCCTCGTTGACCTGCTCGTCCTCGATCTCCGCGTACCGGGCTGCCAGGCCATCGAGCGGGATGCGGTCGTGCGGGCGCCGCGGTCCGGCGACGCTGGGCTGGACCGCCCCGAGGTCGAGTTCCACGATATCGCTGTAGAGCCCGTCGGGCTGGCCATCCTCGCGCCACAGTCCCTGCGCCCTGGCATAGGCTTCGATGAGTGCGATCTGTGCCGCGTCGCGACCGCTGAGTTCGAGGTAGCGCAGCGTTTCCTGGTCGATGGGGAACATGGCGACCGTGCTGCCGAACTCGGGTGACATGTTGCCGATGGTGGCCCGGTTGGCGAGCGGCAGGTGCGACAGCCCATCGCCAAAGAACTCGACAAATTTCCCGACCACACCTTTCTGGCGCAGCATCTCCGTTACCGTCAGCACGAGGTCGGTGGCGGTCGTGCCTTCCTTGAGTCTGCCGGTGAGACGAAAGCCGATCACTTCGGGGATGAGCATCGTCACGGGCTGGCCGAGCATTGCCGCTTCCGCCTCGATGCCGCCAACGCCCCAGCCGAGGATGCCGAGGCCGTTGATCATGGTGGTGTGTGAATCCGTACCGACCAGGGTGTCCGGATAGGCCACTTTGTGGCCATCCTTCCCGGCACGGAAGACGACGCGGGACAGGTATTCCAGGTTGACCTGGTGGACGATGCCGGTGTTTGGCGGTACGACCTTGAAGTTGTCGAAGGCCTGCTGCCCCCAGCGCAGGAATGCATAGCGCTCGTGGTTGCGACGAAATTCAATCGCGGTGTTGTCGGCCAGCGCCGATGTGGTGCCGTAGTGGTCGACTTGTACGGAGTGGTCGATGACCAGTTCGGCCGGTGACAGCGGATTGATGCGCTCCGCCTCGCCACCAAGCTGCACCACCGCATCCCGCATGGCAGCCATGTCGACCACGGCGGGCACGCCGGTGAAGTCCTGCAGAACGACGCGCGCCGGAGTGAATGCAATCTCGTGCTCGACGGGGTGGGCCGGGTCCCAGTTTGCCAGCGCGGTGATGTCCTCTGCGCGGACATCACCGCTGTCGGCATGGCGCAGCAGGTTTTCCAGCAGGATCTTGAGCGAGTAGGGAAGTCGCGAAACGTGGCCTTCGCCGACCTTGCTCAGGCTGTATATCTCGAATTTCTCGCCATTGACATCCAGCACGGATCTCGCGTCGACCAGCTTCGCCATGGGCAGTTCTCCGGTTCCGATGGTGCTTGCACCAGGGCCGCAACGGGCCGGGTGCCGGGAAGGCGGATGCTGATTATAGCCATGGCGCAGGTGTCAGGCGGGACCGCACTGTGGCACCGCGTGCCCCACCAGGGGCCTGGCTGCAATGATCGTCGCACCGCCCAGGCATTCCTCGCCCGCATAGAACACCGCATGCTGGCCGGGTGTGACGGCCCATTGCGGCGTCGGAAATGTCACGTGCAGCGTGCCGCCACCCTCGCGCCGGACCGTGCAGGGGACCAGCGGCTGGCGGTGCCGGATCCGCACCTGCAGATCGATACCGGATTCAAGCGATCCGGGTTCGCCGTTGATCCAGTGCGCTGAAGAGGCCACAAGCGCCCTGGCATGGAGCAGGGGATGCTGGCGACCCTGAACGATGACCAGGCAGTTGCGCGTGATGTCCTTGCCGGCCACGTACCATGCCGCGTCGTCACCCTCGCGACGCCCGCCGATGCCGAGGCCCTGGCGCTGGCCGATCGTGTAGAGGTGAAGGCCTTCATGTTGGCCCAGCAGGGTACCGTCTCCGTCGATGATCGGACCGGGGGTACACGGCAGCCAGGACTGGATGAACTCGCTGAAAGGCCGCTTGCCGATGAAGCAGATCCCGGTGCTGTCGCGGCGGTCATGATTGGCCAGCCCGGCATCCGCAGCGATCTGGCGCACTGCCGCCTTGGTCAGCGTACCCAGCGGAAACACGGTCCGTGTCAGTGCGTCGGGCCTTACGGCGTGCAGAAAGTAGGTCTGGTCCTTGCCTTCGTCGATGGCGCGCATCAGGCGGGGTCTGCCGTCGGGCTGCGGAAAAAGGCGGGCATAGTGTCCAGTGGCGATGGACGAGGCACCGAGGCGCCCGGCATGGCGGAGCAGCAGTTCGAACTTGATGTGCCGGTTGCAGGCCACGTCCGGGTTGGGGGTCTGGCCGGCCCGCAGTCCGGCCAGAAAGGGTTCGAAGACGGCTGTCCGGTATTCTGGGCCGAAATGCGCGTGATGCAGGATGATGCCGAGATCGTCGCACACCTGCGTGGCGGTGGCGAGGTCGATCCCCGCCGTGCAGTAACCGTCGCCGTCCTCCCAGTTGGTGACGTGGAGCGCCTCGACGTCATGTCCGGCACGCAGCAGCAACAACGCCGCGACGGCGGAGTCGACCCCGCCCGACAGGGCCACGATGATCTTTCGCCGCTCGGTGCCTCCCATGTGGCGATTCTAGCAGCCGCCATCCGCTGCAAGATCACAGTACCGCAGCGCGTTCCAGCAGCTCGGGAACGGTGAGACGTCCGATGTTTGCCATCGGGTGGCGGGTACCGCGCAGGTAGTCATCGACGCAGCGCAGGACCATCGGGCTGCGTTGCGGCGGCTGACCCGTCTGCAGCGCGTCGCGGTCGAGCCACAGCGTGCGGATGATCCCTGCATCGAGCAATCGCCCGGGCTCGTGGTGGGTGCAGGTGCCGGAATAGGCGATGCGGAGATAAGGCGGCCGGTTGCGGGATGGCGCCCAACAGTATATCCCGACGACCGCATCCGGCTGGAAATGCCATCCGGATTCCTCCAGCGCCTCGCGCTTGACGGCATCGATCGATGACTCCCCGATCTCGACATGCCCGGCTGGCTGGTTGATCACGCGGCGTCCACCGACTGTTTCCTCGACGAACAGGAAGCGGCCGTCGCGTTCACAGATTGCGGCAACGGTCAGTTCCGGGGCAAGGGTCTCGATGTCGTCTGGTTCCATCATCGTCCGGGCCTTGCCCGTGCTCGCCGTCGTTCGGGGGCGGCGTCGGCCCGTGGGACATCAGACCCGCAACCGGCGGAGCTCCCTGGCGGTCTCGGATGCAGCCCAGATTTCCTCGAACATGCCGAGGTAACGCCGTGCGACCGCTGGCTCGTAGGTGTCTGCGATGCCTTCCCAGCGCGCATGGTCGACGCGATACAGCAGCGCCGTGTCGTCGGCGAGGAGGAACGCCTCGCGGTGATCGCGGTAATCCTCGTGCAGGTTGCGGAACTCGATATAGCTGTCGAGGCGTCGTCCCAGCCCGATCAGCCTGTTGCCATTGCGTACGGTGCGGTTGGGCAGGGTGATCAGGACCCGGACTCGCGCGCAACGTTTGGCGAGTACGAGCTTTTTCACGACGGCGATGAATTTGTCCGAATCATAGATGCCGGGCTCCAGGTCCGGCGTCATGATGGCCAGGCCGCGCTGCGCCACGCCCGCGATCTCGACCACCGCGGCGCAGGCATCCTCGGCGGATGTGACGACCCAGCGCTGTCCGCGTGTCCGTTCGATGGGGGATTCCTGCTGCATGCGTGGTGGCGGCCGAGGGCGGTTCGAGGGCCCGATTCTAGGCGCTGGATGCGCCACGGAAGTGTCGAATGCGTCACGGTTGTCGGCGATTGCAGGCTGCCGGGCAGGGTGTGCAGGGCTCGACCAGCCTCAATCTCCGTCGCACCGTCTGGCCAGTTCGGCGGCCAAGCCCGTATAGCCCGCGGGGGTGAGGGCCAGCAGGCGCTCGCGGTCGGCGTCCGGGATGTCGACGGTCGCGAGGAAGTCGGCAATGGTATGGCGGTCCATCGCCGTGCCGCGGGTCAGGGCCTTGAGCTGCTCGTAGGCGTCCGCATGGCCATGCCGGCGCATCACGGTCTGTATGGCCTCGCCGAGCACTTCCCAGCTGCCGTCGAGTTCGGCCCTGAGGCGTCCCCGGTCCACGTCCAGCTTGCGCAGGCCCGTGAGCAGGGCATGCAGTGCCAGTACGGTATGACCCGCTGCCACGCCGATGTTGCGCAGTACGGTCGAATCGCTGAGATCCCTTTGCCAGCGGGAGATGGGCAGCTTCGCCGAGAAATGGCCCAACAGTGCGTTGGCAACACCGAGATTGCCCTCGGCGTTCTCGAAATCGATCGGGTTGACCTTGTGCGGCATCGTCGATGACCCCACTTCGCTGTCGACCGTGCGCTGGCGGAATACACCGATGGCGATGTACAGCCAGAAGTCGCGCGCGATGTCGATCAACACCGTGTTGATGCGCGCCAGCGCATCGCAATACTCGGCGACCCAGTCGTGGGGTTCGATCTGCGTGGTGTAGGGATTGTGTTCCAGTCCGAGGGACGCGATAAAACGCCCGCCGAGTGCCGGCCAGTCGCACTCGGGGTACGCGGCGACATGGGCGTTGTAATTGCCGACCGCACCATTGAACTTGGCCAGTGGTGATACCGCACGCAGCGTTGCCGTCTGGCGCTGCAACCGCCATGCCATGTTGGCGATCTCCTTGCCGACGGTCGTGGGGCTCGCCGGCTGGCCGTGGGTGCGGGCCAACAGGGGGATATCGGCAAGCCCGGCAGCCATGCCCTGCAACTGCGCCCCGAACTGGCGCAGCATGGGCATCAGCACGTCGTCGCGGCCATGCCTGAGCATCAACGCATAGGAGACGTTGTTGATGTCCTCGGATGTGCACGCGAAGTGGATGAAGGGGCGTATCCGGGCGAGATCAGCATCATCACCAAGCTGTGCGGCGATGAAATATTCGACGGCCTTGACATCGTGATTGGTGGTTTTCTCGATCGCCTTGACCTGCCGGGCATCGTCCAGGGAGAACTTCTCGGCGAGCCGGTCGAGGTGCTCGCTGACGACCGGTGGCAAGGGGCCGATGCCGCGTATGCTGGCTTCGCCGGCAAGGAACTGCAGCCAGCGCACCTCCGTCAGCACGCGAAAGCGGATCAAACCAAACTCCGAAAATATCTCCCGCAGGGGGGCAAGCCGCGATGCGTAGCGACCGTCGAGCGGCGAGATGGCGGTGAGTGGGTCGTGGTTCATGCCGGTCAGCGGGAAACGTCCTATACTTTGCGCCGGCAATCATACACCAGCCCGGTATCCGGCCGACGGGGCCGACGGCAACCCATCCGGGGAGAGGGACACGAATGGCTGACAACGGTTTCCGCGTCGAGCGGGACAGCATGGGCGAGTTGCGCGTTCCGGCCGATGCCCTGTGGGGTGCGCAGACACAACGCGCCATTGAAAATTTTCCCATCAGCGGTCTGCCCCTGCCGCGCGAATTCATCCGCGCGCTCGGACTGGTCAAGTGGGCCGCCGCGGGCGCCAATGCCGAACTCGGCCTGATGTCCGGTCGCCGGGCGATGGCGATCCAGTCAGCGTCGCTGGAGGTCGCAGCCGGCAAGCATGACCGCCATTTTCCCGTCGATATTTTCCAGACTGGTTCGGGCACCAGTTCGAACATGAATGCCAATGAGGTGATCGCCCGCCTGGCCACCGAACGCCTGAAGGCGGTGGTACATCCCAATGATGACGTCAACATGGGTCAGAGCAGCAACGATGTCATCCCGACGGCAATCCATGTCAGTGCGGTGCTCGGTGTTTCCGAGTGCCTGCTGCCGGCACTTGAACATCTCGCTGCCACCATCGTGAAGAAGGCCCGCAGGCTCGACCGGGTCGTCAAGACCGGCCGTACGCACCTCATGGACGCCATGCCGATCACGATGGGGCAGGAACTCGGCGGCTGGGCACGGCAGGTGACCAACGCCAGGGCACGGATCCGCGACAGCCTGCCGCGGTTACAACGGCTGGCCCAGGGAGGCACGGCTGTGGGCACCGGTATCAATGCGCACCCGCGCTTCGGTCGCAAGGTGGCATTACTGCTCAGTGAGCAGACCGGCATCCGCTTCAGCCAGTCACCCAACCTTTTCGAGTCGCTGAGCTGCCAGGATTCGGCCGTGGAGTTATCGGGGCAGCTCAAGGTGCTGGCCGTGGCGTTGATGAAGATTGCCAACGACCTGCGCTGGATGAACAGCGGACCGCTGGCCGGCATTGCCGAGATCTCGCTGCCGGCCCTTCAGCCGGGCAGCAGCATTATGCCCGGCAAGGTCAACCCCGTGATACCGGAGGCGACGGCGATGGTCGCAGCGCAGGTCATCGGCAACGATGCCGCCATCACGGTGGCGGGGCAGTCGGGCAATTTCCAGCTGAATGTCATGCTGCCCGTAATCGCGCACAATCTATTGCAGAGCATCTCGCTGCTCGGCAACGCCAGTCGCCTCCTGGCGGATAAAGCCATTGCAGGGTTTGCCGTCCACGAGCAGCAACTGGCCACCGTACTCGACCAGAACCCCATGCTGGTGACTGCCCTGAATCCGGTCATCGGTTATGAAACGGGAGCGAAGGTCGCCAAGGCGGCATATGCGCAGCGCCGGCCGATTCGTGACGTCGCGGCCGAACTCACTGACTTGACCGACCGGGAGATCAACCGGCTGCTTGACGTCAAGGCCCTGACGCGCGGTGGCATCAAGTCCTGACCGCGACCGGCAAGCCCAAATACCGGAGCGCACATGTCCGTCGAGCGACTGATCGAGATCATGGCCTTGTTGCGCGACCCGGTGCGCGGTTGCCCCTGGGATCTCGACCAGGACTTCAGCACGATCGCCCCCTATACGATAGAGGAAGCCTACGAAGTCGCTGACGCCATCGACCGTGATGACATGCCGGCCCTGTGCGATGAACTGGGTGACCTGTTGTTTCAGGTCGTGTATCACGCACAACTCGCCAGCGAGCAGGGGGCTTTCGATTTTCAGGATGTTTCCGCGGCGATCTGTACCAAGATGATCCGGCGACACCCGCACGTCTTCGGCCCTGATGGCGTCACCGGGAAGGCTGCCACGCGCCGCTCTTGGGAGCGGATCAAGGCCCAGGAACGCAAGGCTGCGGGTGGTGAAATGGCTGACGATTCACTCATGGCGGGTATCGGCCAGGCGCTGCCGGCCCTCGTCCGTGCCGACAAGATCGGACGTCGTGCGGCGACCGTGGGTTTCGACTGGACGGATGCCGGTGCGGTTGCCGCCAAGGTCCGCGAGGAACTCGAGGAACTGGAGCAGGCGCGGGCTGGCCGGGACAGGCAGGCGGTTTGCGAGGAACTTGGCGACCTGCTGCTTTCAGTGGTCAGCCTCGCCAGGCACCTGGGGGTGGATGCCGAGGAATCGCTGCGTCAGGCAAACCGCAAGTTCGAGGCCAGGTTTCGCCTTCTCGAACAGGCGGTCGGGGTATCCGGTCGTGACTGGACCCACTGGTCCGCGGATGAACTCGATGCCGCATGGCGCAAGATCAAGGGAGTGCATTCCGGCGGCGTGCCGGACTCCGGGGGTTCATAGGCAGTTCATGCTGTCCCGTTAGGGTCGTGGCGGGTCATGCCGCAGGAGCTTGAATCATGCCATCCCTTCACCCGAGGACCGCCGGCGTGGCCGGCATCATTGCCATCTCGTTCGCGCTCGCCAGCCATGCATCGCAGGCCGGCCACGGGCATGACCGGTATCCGTCTCCGGATGTCGACTATGCGCGTGTCGTTGACGTCGAGCCGTTGCGCCAGCGGGTGACGGTGCACGTCCCCGTGAGAGAGTGTGTCGAGACTACCGCCTATTCAGCAGCCGAAGCCTGGCACGACCCGCCGGGCGGTGCGCCGCACCGGTACCGCACCGCCGGTGGCACGATCGCCGGCGGTGTCATCGGTGGCGTCATCGGTAATCGTTTCGGCGACGGCGATGGCCGTGATGCAATGCGTCTGCTCGGTACCCTGGTGGGCGCAGCGATCGGTCACGACGCAGCTGCCCGGCACGCGCTGCACGACCGGGCCGGGGGCCGTCACCCAGGCCGGCCGGGGTCTGCACCTTATCCTGTCACCGAATGCCACACCCGACATGAGCCGCGCATCGAGGAACGCGTCGCGGGCTACCGGGTGACGTATCTCTACCACGGGCGCGAATACATGACCCACACCACCGTACCGCCCGGCGACCGGATCCCGGTGGAAGTCCACGTACGGCCGGCCTACTGATTATTACCGGTTGTCCCGCCGTTGCCCGGGCGGGACACCCGGTTCATCAACGGGGCCATGAGGTCGATGGGCAGCGGGAAGACGATGGTGTTGGTCTTGTCACTGGCAATCTCCGTGAGGGTCTGCATGTAGCGCAAATGCAGTGCACCGCCTTCCGCCGCAAGCGTCCGCGCGGCCTCCACGAGCTGATCGGCCGCCTGCCGTTCGCCCTCGGCGTGGATGATCTTGGCCCGCCGTGACCTCTCGGCCTCGGCCTGTGCAGCGATGGCCCTCACCATGCTTTCGCCGATGTCGACCTGCTTGATCTCGACGTTCGAGACCTTGATGCCCCAGGAGTCGGTCTGGCGGTCGAGGATGTCCTGGATATTCGCGTTGAGCTTCTCCCGCTCGGCGAGCATATCGTCGAGGTCGTGCTGGCCAAGGACCGAGCGCAGTGTTGTCTGGGCGAGCTGACTGGTGGCCTCGAAGACATTGGCGACTTGAATGACGGCCCTCTCCGGATCGAGGACACGGAAGTACACCACCGCGTTGACTTTCACGGAAACGTTGTCACGGGAAATGACATCCTGCGGCGGTACGTCGAGAACGATCAGGCGCAGATCGACTTTGACCATGCGCTGAAGTCCGGGGATGATGATGATGAGGCCGGGCCCCTTGACGCTCTGGAACCGCCCGAGGAAGAACACCACCCCGCGCTCGTACTCGTTCAGGATCTTGATGGCGCTGAAAACGAACAAGGCCAGCAGAACCGCAAACACCAGGCTTGACCCGAGCATGATCTGAACTCCTTTGTTGACTATCCGGGGCCGTCATGCACCCGCAGCGGGGCGTGTTGACGGCATCACTTGTCGGTCATGGCCTCGACATCAAGCGTCAGCCCTTCGATGGACAGGACACGGACGCGGTCGCCCACGGCAAGAGGCGTGGCCGCTTTTGCCTTCCAGCGCTCGCCATGGACGAGGATGTCGCAGTGCTGACCGGCCACAGCGAGCACCTCACCCTGCTCGCCCACCAGGCCTTCGCGCCCGCTCACCACAGGCCTGCGGCGGACCCGCATGAACATGGTCATGGCGACGAGCAGGCCGGCGCTGGCCGCCAGGGCGATGCCACCGATCAACGCGCTGGAGATGCCGAAGCCGGGCGCCGGGCTGTCGAGCAGAATGATGGAGCCGATGACGAAAGCGATGATGCCGCCAAAACCCAACACGCCGAAACTGGGCGCCAGCGCTTCGGCGATGAGGAGGACGATGCCCAGTCCGATCAGGGCAAGACCGGCATAGTTGACCGACAGGACCTGAAAGGCGAACAGCGCCAGCAACAGGCAGATTGCGCCGACGACGCCGGGAAGGATTGCACCCGGGTTGTAACCCTCGAATATCAGTCCATAGATTCCAGCGAGCATCAACAGATAGGCGACGTTGGGGTCGGTCAGCGTACTGAGCAGACGAGTGCGCCAGTCCGGCTCGAAATCGACGACCGAAAGTCCGGCGGTTGCCAATGTCTGGCGTTGCTCACCGACCATGACTTCGCGTCCGTCGATGGCGCGCAGCAGTTCGTCGATATTCGCGGCGACGAGATCGATGACCTTTTCGTTGAGCGCGGCTTCTGCCGTCAGGTTGGCGGCCTCGGTGACCGCCCGCTCGGCCCAGTCGGCATTGCGTCCGCGCAGTTCGGCGAGCCCGCGGATGTAGGCGACCGCATCGTTGACCACCTTGCGCTCCATGGCTGAGCCGGATGGCGCGCCGCCCGCTGACGGGCCTTCTTCCGGCTTGCCCCCGGTCGTCTTGTCATCCGCCGTGGGTGCTGGTGCCGGCGGCGAACCGCCGCCGATCTGCACTGGCGTGGCGGAACCCAGGTTGGTGGCTGGCGCCATGGCTGCCACATGGCTTGCATAGAGGATGTAAGTGCCCGCGCTGGCTGCCCGCGATCCGCCTGGCGCCACCCATGTGACCACCGGCACGGGCGAGGCGATGATCGCCTTGACGATATCGCGTGTGGCCGAGTCGAGGCCGCCCGGTGTGTCCATCTCGATGATCAGCACCCGGTGGCCGTCGGCACCGGCCCTGGCGATCCCCTTGTTGATGAAGTCCGCCGTGGCAGGGCCGATCGCCCCCCGGACCTCAAGTCGCAAGGCACTGCCGGGCGCCGCGGTTGCAGCCTCATCCTGGGCGGCGGAAAGGCCGCTCAGCACGCCAGCCAGGACCAGCGTGATCCATAAGCCGCATCGCATGAGTCGTGATGACACGGTGACCTCCTGCAGCGTGGCGCCATGATAGCAGTGTCGTCGGCATCGGGTGCACTGCTTTGGTGGCGGACCGGGGCTATGGCATAGTCGGCACACATATGGATCAGGGCACCAAGGCAGACGACTGGAACCCGGCGAGCTGGCAGCAGCGCATCGCCGGGCAGTTGGCTGTCTACCCGGACCCGGCGCGCGCTGCGTTGGCCATGTCCGCTCTGGCCAGCCTGCCGCCGTTGGTTACTTCATGGGAGGTCGATGCGTTGAAGGGGCGCATCGCTCAGGCCCAGGAAGGGCGGGCATTCATCCTGCAGGGCGGCGATTGCGCCGAGACCTTCGCCGACTGCACATCGGTGCAAATCGTCAACAAGCTGAAGATTCTCCTGCAGATGAGCGTGGTTATCATCTCGGGAATGAAAAAGCCCGTGATCCGTATCGGACGCATGGCGGGCCAGTACGCCAAGCCGCGCTCGGCCGGTGAAGAGGCACGCGATGGACTGGTGCTGCCGAGTTTCCGCGGCGACCTGGTCAACAGGCCGGGTTTTACGCCCGCCGAACGCGAGCCCGACCCCGAGCTGATGCTTCGCGGTTACGAGAGGGCGGCGCTGACCCTCAATTTCATCCGCTCACTCATCGATGGCGGGTTTGCCGATCTGCATCACCCCGAGAACTGGGACCTCGACTGGGTCCGCCATTCACCGCTGGCGAGCGAATACCATCGGCTTGTCCAGCGTGTCGCTGATGGCCTGGACTTCTTCGAGAGCATCACCGGCCAGACCATCGACCAGGCCCGTCGTGTCGATTTCTATGTCTGTCATGAGGGTCTTCACCTGCCGTATGAGCAGGCGCAGACGCGGTTTTTGGCGCACCGCCAGTCCTGGTATGACCTGACCACGCACTTTCCGTGGATCGGCGTGCGGACCAGCGCGATCGATGGCGCGCACGCCGAGTTTTTCCGCGGTATCAGCAATCCGGTCGGTGTGAAGATAGGGCCGACGATGACTCCGGATTGGCTCGTTGGCCTGCTTCGCTGCCTCAACCCGGACAACGCGCCGGGTCGCCTGACGCTGATTCACCGCATGGGGGCCGACCGTATCCGCGACCTGCTGCCGCCGCTCATCGATGCCGTGGCAGGCGAGGGAGCGCGGGTGCTGTGGGTCTGCGACCCCATGCATGGCAATACGGAAAATTCCAGCAGCGGTTTCAAGACACGGCGCTTTGACAAGGTCCTCGCCGAACTCGATACCGCCTTCGACGTGCATCGCGAGATGGGCAGCGTCCTTGGTGGCGTGCACCTTGAACTCACCGGGGACCACGTCACCGAGTGCACTGGCGGGGCACGCGGCCTCACGGATGCAGACCTGAGCCGTGACTATCGCAGCCAGGTCGATCCTCGCCTCAATTATGAGCAGGCGATGGAAGTGGCCATCCGCATCGCCGGGCGAGGCTGCCAGCCCGCAGTGCGCTAGCCGTCGCCGAACGCGGACTGGGCCGGCAACACGGCAGCGCCATGAAGCCAGGTTTCGATGTCCGGCGTTTTCTTGCCTCGCTGACGCAGGGGCCGGGCGTCTATCGCATGATCGACGCTGGCGGAAAAATCCTCTATGTCGGCAAGGCGCGCAACCTTCGCCGGCGCGTCGCCAGCTACTTCGGTGCCCGCGCCATGGCGGGAAAGACGGCCAACCTGATGGCGGAAACCGTCCGGGTGGAAGTTACCGTCACCGCGACCGAGCAGGAGGCGTTGCTGCTCGAGGGTACGTTGATCAAGGCGCACCTGCCGCGCTTCAATGTCGTGCTGAGGGATGACAAAAGCTATCCATGGATACACATCTCGACTGAGCAACCCTTCCCCCGGGTCAGTTTCCACCGGGGTGCCAGGGGACGTCGCGGCCGCTACTTCGGCCCGTGGCCCGACACCAGGGCCGTGCGGGAACTGCTGGTCCAGATGCAGAAGCTGTTCCGTGTCCGGCAGTGTACCGACAGCTTTTTCTCCAACCGCACCCGGGCCTGCCTGCAGTATCAGATCCATCGCTGTACCGGCCCGTGCGTCGGGCATGTCAGTGCGGAGGATTACCGGAAAGATGTCGAGGACACCGTGCTTTTCATCCAGGGGCGCGATGACGCCGTGATCGAAGCGCTGGTCGTGCGCATGGAGTCGCTGGCAAAGAATCGCGATTACGAGGCGGCGGCACGCATCCGCGACAGGATCGCAATGATCCGGCGCATACAGACCGACCAGGCGGTAACGACGGGCGGTATCGTCAACGCCGATGTACTCGGACTGCAGGTCGGCGAGGGAACGGCCTGCATCGCATTGGTGACGATCCGCAATGGCCGGGTGCTCGGCAGTCAGCATTTCTTCCCGCGCATGGCGGTCGATGCCGACGAGGATGAGATTTTTTCGGCGTTCATCACCCAGCATTACCTGACACATCAGCCGCCAGCCGAAATCATCGTGCCCCGGCGCATCAGTGACCGGCAAACCCTGGAAGCAGCCCTCTCGCAGGGCGCCGGCACGCAGGTCCGGATCCGGCGCGAGGTGCGCGGCGTGCGCCAGCGCTGGCTGCACATGGCGGACCAGAACGCAGGGCAGGGCCTTGCCGTCTACCTCGCCGCGGGCCGCTCGTGGAGCGATCTGTGGGCGCAACTCGAGCGCGCGCTGTCGCCCGGCGTCGCGTTGCGACGCGTCGAGTGTTTCGATGTCAGCCATACCAGTGGCGCGGAAACGGTGGGCAGCTGCGTCGTTTTCGGCCCTGAAGGCCCGCAGCGCCGGGACTATCGCCGCTATAACATCAGTGGCGTGGCCGCAGGAGATGACTATGGTGCCCTGGCCGGGATGTTGCGGCGTCGCTATGCCCGCGTGCAACGCGGCGAGGTGCCGGTTCCAGATCTGGTGCTGGTCGATGGTGGCCGGGGACAGGTTGCGAGGGCCCTGCAGGCCCTCGAGGAGGCTGGCCTCGCCGACGTTCCGTTGATCGGTGTCGCCAAGGGCAGCTCTCGCCGTGCCGGCGAGGAGCGATTGTTCCGGCCAGGCACGCGTGATGGCTTCCAACTGCCGGCCGACTCACCGGCGTTGCATCTCATCCAGCGGATCCGCGACGAGGCCCACCGTTTTGCCGTGGCGGGTCACCGGCTGCGCCGGGGTCGGGCCCAGCAGGCTTCACCGCTGGAGGCCATCCCTGGCCTCGGGCCGACGCGTCGACGCGCGCTGCTGCGGCAGTTCGGCGGCCTTGCCGCGATCCGCGCAGCCGGTATCGGCGACCTGGCGCGTGTAAAGGGCATCAGCCAGACGCTGGCCCGGCGGATCCATGAACACCTGCATGGCCGGAGTGGTTAGAATTGGCGCGGAATGATGCCCGGGTGATCGCAGTCGATGAAACCTGTACTGAACATTGCAACGGCACTGACGTGGGTGCGGGTTGCGGCGATCCCGCTGGTTGCGGTGGTGTTTTACCTGCCGGTACCGTGGGCCCGACTGGGTGCGGCGCTGATTTTCCTTGTTGCGGCACTGACAGACTGGCTTGACGGTTATCTGGCCCGACGCCTCGGGCAGACCTCTCCTTTCGGCGCCTTCCTGGATCCGGTTGCCGACAAACTGATGGTTGCGACGGCACTGATCATGCTGGTCCAGTCCGATCCGCGCCTGATCGTGGCCCTGCTGGCCGGTGTCATCATCGGCCGGGAGATTGCCGTGTCCGCCCTCCGTGAGTGGATGGCTGCGCTGGGTACGAGCTCGAGGGTCGCCGTGTCGGGCTACGGCAAGCTCAAGACGATTACCCAGATGACGGGTTTGTGCTGCATGCTGCTGGGGAATCCCTCGTTCATCTACCAGGTCGGCACGGGGTTTCTGGTGCTCGCCGCCATGCTGACCATTGGCTCGATGGTCGGCTACATCAGGGCGGCCTGGACGCCTGCAGGCGCGGAACGCGCACAACTTTCTTGACATGAAACCACCGCCCGGTAGCATAGGCGTCCCTTGCAAGCGGGAATAGCTCAGTTGGTAGAGCGATACCTTGCCAAGGTATAGGTCGCCGGTTCGAGCCCGGTTTCCCGCTCCATAACCCCTTGCGCACAGCAGGCCTGGTCTGGCAGCCGCCCGGCCGCGAGGTACCCTGCGCCGGCGATTGCCGGACAGGCGCTGTGCTACAGTGCGGCCGCATCAGCAGCCGGGGCTAGGTGGCAGAGTGGTCATGCAGCGGCCTGCAAAGCCGTGTACGCCGGTTCGATTCCGACCCTAGCCTCCACTGCTACCAACGATGCCCGGGTGGCGGAACTGGTAGACGCAGCGGACTTAAAATCCGCCGGACCGCAAGGACCGTGCCGGTTCGACTCCGGCCCTGGGCAGGCCCGAAACCCGCATGGTTGAGCCATTTTCCCCGGGTCCGCCCCTCAAGAACCATACTCAGGGCATTTCCGCCGGGTGTAATCCGGGTGCAGTGACACCCCGATTCTGCGATAGTTGGTGTCCTGTTGAGTCACGGCAACCGGCACCATGGCTGTCATCATCAAGCGCAAGCGTGCCGATGGGATGCGGACCTACCGGGTGCAGGACCGTACCACCGGCTACCCGTCATTTTCCAAGACCTTCCTGAGCTATGACGACGCCAAGCGGTGCGCCGCCAAAGTCCAGGTTGAACGCCAGGCCGGGCAGGCCGGCATAACGCGAGGGCGGCTCACGCTTCGGGAGGCGGTGACCGCCTTTACCGAGACCGCCGAGTTTCGCGCCCGCAAGTCTGGCAGCGACACCCGCCGGCACCTCGAATGGTGGACCGCCCGGTTGGGCCGGTTGCCGCTGGCCAAGGTCACACCGGACCTGATTGCCGACAACCTGCACCGGCTCGAAGCAGACGGTTTGACTGGTGCGACCGTGAATCGCTACCGGTCCGCACTGTCGCGCCTGTTCCGGTATGCGGTCAGGACTCGCCGCTGGCTGGTCTACAACCCGTGCGCCGGGGTGGAGCGCCGCAGCGAGGGCAAGCGACGCGAGCGGGTTATCACCTCGAGGGAATGGAAAGCCCTCATGGCTGCCTGCGAACGGCTGGCCACCGGGCATGGTCCGTATGCGGCGGAGTCGCAAGTCAGGAACTTCCTGCGGGTGATTTACGGGACCGCAGCACGGAGCAGCGAAGCCCGCCACCTGCGATGGGAATACGTGGACCTCGAAGCCGGCCGGATCACGTTCCACGACACCAAGACCGGCATTCCCCGGACGGTGCCGCTGGTAGGCGATGCCCTGGCTGCCATCAGGGAGCAGACCGCGATCCTGCGTGACGGTTGCCCTTGGGTATTCCCGTCACCGTGGCGCGACACCGTGCCGGCTTTCATGGATACCGCCTTCCGGCAGGCAAGGCAGGCGGCGGAGCTGGCCAAGCCCGATGCACTCGGGGAAATGCTGGTGATTCATTCCCTGCGGCACTCGGCGGCCACGGAGGCCGGGCGGGGCGGGGCAACTGCCTTCGAAATCATGGCGCTGACTGGCCACAAAACCCTGGCCATGGCGCACCGGTACACCAAGACCGGCGAGGAACACGCATTGGCTGCACTTCAGAAGCGGGTGGCGAAATGAGGAAAAAGGTCTTGCAGCGGCCGCCGGGTCGCGGGCGGCCAGTTGTTGTTCTGGAATTTCCGCCAAGGGATGGGAATCATGAGGCCTGGAAGGAAGTCATGAAGTACCGGGCAGCGGATAAGATTTATGACATTGCCGAGCAATTCCAGGCTGACCCTAAGGAACTGTGGAAGGTAATGCCGTTACTGGTGGATTTCGTCTGGCCAGAAACACGTGGCCGCAAAAGAAAAGTAACCCCAGAAGTGCTGCAGAAGGTTGAGGAACTGACCCAGAAAGGGTTGCCGAAACACGTGGCCGCCGAGTTGCAAGGCGTACATCCCGACACCATCCGGCGGCACCGTAAGAAGCCCGAAAAATAATTCGCATTTATTTTTCGGCAGTCCGGTAGCTGGGCAACCGGATACTCGCACCCATCGTCAACCTTGACGGAGTGCGAAACGATGACATTGCCCTCAATCGATC
The DNA here is from genome assembly GCA_964417725.1 of uncultured Chromatiaceae bacterium. Classification (GTDB taxonomy): domain Bacteria; phylum Pseudomonadota; class Gammaproteobacteria; order Steroidobacterales; genus SHZI01. Next base: position 3,136 of record CAYQIV010000009.1, on the reverse strand, counting down.
CTGTCGCCAGTCTCGGCGATCAACTGCTGCCGCCAACCGTATTCGCAGCCCGGTTTCCTCACCTGTACCGCAGCGTCCATGCCCTGCGATGGGTACTGCGTGACCGCGCCACCAATGGCCTGAACGCTTACGGGGCAGTCCTCGAGGTGTGGCCGGCAAGCGAGGGCGGCGGCAAGCGTGACCCGCAACCCCGGCTCTACATCAACGTGCCGCGCTGGTTCGCCTGGATGCAGGCCGGCGGTGCGAGGGCGGCCAGGGTGCCGGTGACGGGGCAGCACCATGAGTAACGGGACGCTGCCCGATTACGAGTACCTGAAGGGTCCGCTGTCGGAGATCACCGCATCTATTGAGCGGTTGAATGCCGAGCAGAAACGCAAACCCGAGAAGGCCAGCAATAGCGGGCCGCCGCCCGAAACCGTGGACATAGTGCCTGCGGCAAGCGTCCAGCCGGAGGCGGTGAGCTGGTTATGGCCGGGATGGCTGGCCGAGGGGAAGCTGCACATCCTGGCTGGCCCGCCTGGTGTCGGAAAAACCACCGTGGCGCTGGCGATTGCGGCTGCGATAACCAGCGGCAGGCCATTACCTGACGGCACCCGGCCAGAGCAGCGATGCGTCCTGATGTGGAGCGGTGAGGATGACCTGGCGGACACCCTGGTGCCGCGTCTGCTGGCGAATGGCGGCGACCTGGAACGGTTTCATCTGATTACCGGCATCAATGACGGGCAGCGGCCCTTTGACCCTGCTGAACATATGTCGCTGCTCGAGCAGGCCATGGCAGCCCGGCCAGAGCCACCGGCCCTGCTGGTGCTGGACTCTATCGTGTCGGCGGTGGCGGGTGACAGTCACAAGAATGCGGAAGTCCGGCGTGGACTCCAGCCGGTTGCGGATCTGGCCAGGGATACCGGTTGCGCCATCCTGGGCATTACGCACTTCTCGAAGGGCACACGGGGAAATGACCCGGTGGAGCGCGTCACCGGCTCCATTGCCTTCGGTGCGCTGGCCCGAGTGGTATGGGCAGCGGCCAAGGAACGGGAGAGTAGCACCGCCGAGGAACCGGCACGGGTGCTGATGCGGGCGAAATCCAACCTTGGCGATGATGCGGGCGGGTTCCGCTATGCCCTTGAGCAGGTTCCTATTGAGGCCGGTTCACTGATCACCGCATCCCGAGTCGTGTGGAAGGGAGTCGTCCCCGGCACTGCCCGCGATGTGCTGGCGGAGGCCGAGACCTACACGGACCCGGAGGAGCGTTCCGCCGTGGAGGAAGCGGCCGACTGGTTGCTGGACCGGCTGCCGGAGGGTGGCATGAGTCGGGCCGAGATTATGAAACACGCCAGGGCCGACAACATACCCTCTCGCACCCTGGGCCGCGCCCGAGACCATGCCGGCGTGACGGTGGAGCGTCGCGGCTTCGGAGCCGGTAGCTGGTGGCTGCCGCCATCGGTGCCATCTGTGCCAGCCGTTCACCGAACAAGAAACGTTGGCACGAATGGAGGTTTTGGCACGAATGGAAAAACCCCGGCAGATTTGCACATTTCTGGTGACGGAAAAGGCCCGTCCTCCCATTTGTGCCACGGTTCCGTGTTCGGCACGAATGACACCGCCGCCGATGGGATGGAGGACTTCGGATGACCTTGCAGGTGATTGCTGACCTGACCGCCCGAGGTGTCGTGCTGCACCTCGAGGATGGCCGGCTCCGCGCTGGCCCGGCGTCTGCCCTGACCGAGGAAACCCGCACCCTGATCCGCCGGCATAGTGAGCAAATCAAGCGGGTGCTGGGCCACGTTTCGCCTGGCGGGCCGGTAGCCCGCAGCGGGCAGCAACCAGACGCTATCCGGCAGTGGCAGCGGCAGTGGCGGCCTGTCTGGGAGCAGGAGCGGGGCAGTCTGCCCGCCTGCGCACCATCGCGGTATGAGGCTGAGCGGCGAATCTGCGAGCTGGTGGCCGCCTGGAATCGCAGCACCGGCCAGCAACGCATCCCGGCTGAGGTGCTGGAACACCTGGAAAGGGCCGACTATGGCGACCGCGAGTTGATGACACCGGGCGGGCTGGCGCTATACGTGGCAACCGTTCTCGGGGATCAAGTTTGATCTGTGGAATACCTGCCCAGGTAATTCGTGGCGCATCAACGGAAAAGCCCCGTGCCTTCCCTTGCCTGGACACCGGAACGGCGCAAGGCCGCTGCTGAGCAGGCCCGCCGCGTTCGCCCCTGGGAGCATTCCACCGGGCCGCGCACCGCTGAGGGCAAGGCGAGATCCGCCCGCAACAGTCCGCACTATGGCGAGCGGGAGCTATGGTTACGGTTGCGTGACTGGTTGAGGGAATGCCGGCGCTGCCGGCGGGAGCGGGTGCCCTTGCCAGCCTGTCCCCTCACTCGAGCGGAGCAACGCAAGGCAGTGGCATGGGAGCGGCGACAACTGCGCCGCAGCCCGTGGGGGTTCCTGCGAATGCAGGCCGCCATGGAGGCATCGGGCGAGGGCGGGATCTGACAAGGAAACAGCCCGACTAGTCGCACATGGTCATGATTTCACCCTGGTTGCCACGGGCCACGGCATTCGCGCACGCGACATCGTTGCCCGGAGTTCTGCGCAACTCATTCTGATAGTCTGACTGTGATTCCCTGCGTCTATCCGTGGCCTGGTCGGCCTGACGCTGGCTTTCTCGCCTGGTCATCGCAATCGAAACGCAATTGGGAAACTCGGGTGATCCCGGCCCGAAGCCCAGCGCGGTGCAGAAATTCTTGACGTAGGTCGCATCGTCTTCCGCACGGCTGACAGGATCGCCACGAAAGTTCTGTTTAAAAGATGCACAGGCTGCCATGGAAACCATGGCCACTGTAAGCAAGGCGATGCGTAGTGCTTTCATACGGCGAATGATACTGGCCCCGTCCTGACGGTGGCTATTAAGCGATCCTGCGGCGTCTGGTAACGATTTCCGGGTGTAATCGTGGTGCAGTTGTGGTGCAGTAACCTACACAAACGGCCGCAACGCGATACGCTTGGAAACCACCTGTAAGTGGCTTATTCTGCAAGGATTATCGTTGAGTCCGATTGTGTACTACGGTGCGCAAAAAAGCCCGAAATAGGACTTAAAATCCGCCGGACCGCAAGGACCGTGCCGGTTCGACTCCGGCCCTGGG